>NZ_SNWG01000001.1:2171916-2482190 GCF_004362195.1 Microbacterium sp. BK668 | reverse complement strand
TGGGCGAGCGGGGTCGGCGTCCCGTAGTAGTCGACCAGGATCTTCTGGAAGAGCTGCGGGTTCGCACGACCCGTCCGGACGCTGGCGAAGTCGTCCTTCGCAGCCTCCACAGCGCGATCCATGCGCGTCGCGGCATCGGACAGAACGTCGGCGATCACAGTGACTCCCCTCGTGGACTCAAGAGCACCAGTCTAGTCGGGCGCACCCGCTCAGACCGTGACGAGCGTGCCGATGGATTCGCCGAGCAGCGCCTTCGTGACGTTTCCCGCCGGCTCCATTCCGAACACGCGCATGTCGATCCCGTTGTCCATGCACAGACTGAAGGCCGTCGAGTCGACGACCTTGAGTCCCCGCAGAAGGGCATCGGAGTAGGTGAGTTCGTCGATGCGGGTGGCCGAGGCATCCGTCCGCGGATCGGCCGTGTACACGCCGTCCACCCCGTTCTTGGCCACGAGGATCTCATCGCACTTCGTCTCGAGAGCGCGCTGCGCCGCAACGGTGTCGGTCGAGAAGTACGGCAGGCCCGCCCCCGCGCCGAAGATGACGACGCGGCCCTTCTCCATGTGCCGCTCGGCGCGGCGGGGGATGTAGGGCTCGGCGACCTGCGTCATCGAGATCGCCGACTGCACGCGCGTGGCTGCGCCGGCCTGCTCGAGGAAGTCCTGCAGGGCGAGGGCGTTCATGACGGTGCCCAGCATGCCCATGTAGTCGGCGCGGCCGCGGTCCATTCCCCGCTGGCTGAGTTCGGCGCCGCGGAAGAAGTTGCCGCCGCCGACGACGACGGCGATCTCGACGCGGTCGACGGCCGCGGCGATCTCGCGGGCCATCTGACCGACGACGTCGGGGTTCACGCCGAGCTGTCCCGCGCCGAACGCCTCACCGGAGAGCTTCAGGAGGACGCGGCGGCGTCCGGTCGCTTCATCGATCACGTGGGATCCTCTCGTCGCGAATTGCAGACTATCGAAACTGTGCAGGTTCGGTGACGACGGGCGGGCACCCGGCGCCGAGCATGAGAAAGGCCCGCATCGGATCCGATGCGGGCCTTTCGACGGGGTTACGCGCCGACCTTGAAGCGAGCGAAGTCGGTGAGGGTGAGACCGGCGTCCTTCGCGACCTGCGCGACGGACAGCTTGTTGTCCTTGGCGTAGTCCTGGTCGAGCAGCGACACCTGCTTGAAGAAGGCGTTGACGCGACCCTCGACGATCTTCGGGAGGGCGGCCTCGGGCTTGCCCTCGTTGCGCGAGATCTCGGTGACGATCTGGCGCTCCTTCTCGACCTCGTCGGCCGGGACATCGTCGCGGCTGAGGTAGGAGGGGTTGGCGAACGAGATGTGCTGAGCAAGGCTGCGCGCCGTCTCGGCGTCATCGCCCGTGTACGCCAGGACGACGCCGACCTGCGGCGGGAGGTCCTTGCTGGTCTTGTGCAGGTAGATCTCGAACTTGTCGCCCGAGAGCGTGCGCACGCGACGGAGCTCGACCTTCTCGCCGATGATCGCGGCCTCGTCCGAGATGAGCTCGGCCACGGTCTTGTCGCCGGCCGGGGCGGCGAGAGCCGCCTCGGCCGAGTCCGCACCGGCGGCGGCCGCGGCGTCCAGGACCTTGTCGGCGAGGGCGATGAAGCGCTCGTTCTTCGCGACGAAGTCCGTCTCGGTGTTGAGCTCGAGGATCGTGACCTTGTCGCCCTGCTGCTTCGCGGCGATCAGGCCCTCGCTCGTCGAGCGGTCCGCGCGCTTGGCGTTGCCCTTCGCGCCCTTCAGGCGCAGGATCTCGACGGCCTTCTCGAGGTCGCCGTCGGCCTCCTCGAGGGCCTTCTTGGTGTCGACCATGCCGGTGCCCAGCTGCTCGCGCAGGGCCTTGATGTCGGCGATCGTGAAGTTTGCCATGGGTGGCGGCTCCTTGCTTGTGGGAAGTTCTCGTGGGATGCCTCGGCGGGGCCGCTCTGCGGCCCCGCCGAAGCGTAGCTGGTGGAGGGGAACCGTTACTTGACGGCGTCCGAAGCCTCGGCGGCCTCGGTCAGGTCGGTGTCGGCGACCTCGGCCTCGACGGCGTCCGCGACGGCCTCGGCGTCGACCGCGACGGTCTCGGCCTCGGCGGCGGCGACCTCGTCGGCCGACGCGCCGGCCGCGGCGGCCACGGCCTCGTCGTGCGCAGCGGCGCCGGCGGCGTCCGCGGCGGTCTCGGTGGCGGCGATCGACACGTCGGCCGCGCCCGCGACGGCGGCCTCAGAGCCCTGCTCGAGGAGCTCGCGCTCCCAGTCGGCGAGCGGCTCGGCCTCGGCGGCCTCGTCCGTCGGGTTGTGGCGCTGGATGAGACCCTCGGCCGCGGCGTCGGCGATGATGCGCGTGAGCAGGCTCACGGAGCGGATCGCGTCGTCGTTGCCGGGGATCGGGTACTGGAACTCGTCCGGGTCGGCGTTGGTGTCGAGGATGCCGATCACGGGGATGCCGAGCTTCGAAGCCTCGTCGACGGCGAGGTGCTCGCGCTTGGCGTCGATGACCCAGATCGCCGACGGCGTCTTCTGCAGGTTGCGGATGCCCCCGAGCGACTTGTGGAGCTTGTCCAGCTCGCGGCGCTTGATGAGGAGCTCCTTCTTGGTGAAGCCGCTCGCAGCCGGGTCGTCGAAGTTGAGCTCCTCGAGCTCCTTCATGCGCGCGAGGCGCTTGGACACCGTCTGGAAGTTCGTGAGGAGGCCACCGAGCCAGCGCTGGTTGACGTAGGGCTGGCCGACGCGCGTCGCCTGCTCGGCGACGATCTCCTGGGCCTGCTTCTTGGTGCCGACGAAGAGGATGGTGCCGCCGTGGGCGACCGTCTCCTTGACGAACTCGTACGCCTTGTCGATGTACGTCAGCGACTGCTGAAGGTCGATGATGTGGATGCCGCTGCGCTCGGTGAGGATGAAGCGCTTGACCTTCGGGTTCCACCGGCGGGTCTGGTGCCCGAAGTGCACGCCGCTGTCGAGCAGCTGGCGAATCGTGACGACGGCCATGGCCGTTCTCCTGTTCTGGCGCTGATGCGCCGCTTGCGGTTGTTCGCGCCGAGCCGATGGCCGGCGAGCCTGGTGCCCGGCACACGCCCGCCCGAAGCGTTCTCGCTTCGGGACCGGTGGGAGTGGATGCCGCACCGCTCGCTCCGTCCGGATCGATGACCGGTCGAAGGTCGCAGCGCTCTGGGCACGCGGAGTCACCCCGTCGAGCGGGGTGCCGTCCCAGTGTACCAGGCGACGCCCCTCGCCCGGATGCCGTCGACGGCCGTCCTCCCCAGCCGGCCGGCGGGCCGCGGCATCCACGGATCCTCGCTGACCGGCGTCCTCCCCCGCGCAGGCGGACAGGATCGGCGGATGTCGCGCCTTCCACTCCCCGCCCGCCTGATGGCCACCGTCGCGGTCGCGTGTGCGGCGGTCGCCTGCGCCGCGATCGCCGCCGCGCCCGGAGCTTCCGCCCGCGGCCAGAGCCCGAGCGGTGTGGACTGGACGTGGCCGGTCTCGCCCTTCCGGATCGTCGAGCCGTACGTCCAGCCGGCGCATCGCTACGCCCCGGGCCACCGCGGCATCGACCTGCGGCCCATGGATGACACGCTCGTCGTGGCGCCGGCAGACGGCGTCGTGGCCTTCTCCGGCGTGGTCGCAGACCGGTCTCTCGTCACGATCGATCACGGCGACGGGCTCGTGACGACACTCGAGCCGGTCTCCTCGCGCCTGGAGCCGGGTGCCGCCGTCCACCACGGCGAGCCGATCGGGGAGGTGGGAGCCGGCGGTCACGCGGCGCCGGGAACCCTCCACTTCGGTGTGCGCCGGAACGGCGAGTACATCAACCCCCTGCTTCTGCTCGGCGGCGTCCCGCGCGCGGTGCTCCTCCCCTGCTGCAGCTGACGAGGATCCGGACGCGGCCCTCACGCGCGCGGGTGCGCGAGCCGGTAGGTCGCGGCGAGGCGCTCGCTCGAGACGTGCGTGTAGATCTGGGTCGTGCCGAGGCTCGCGTGGCCGAGGATCTCCTGAACCGTTCGCAGGTCCGCCCCACCGTCGAGCAGATGCGTCGCAGCGGAGTGGCGGAGCGCGTGCGGACCCACCGCTGAACCAACCACGGGTCCGAGGGTTCGCGACACGACGTCGTACGCCGCGCGGGGTCCGAGGCGCCGGCCGCGCGCGCCGAGGAAGAGCGCGCGCTCGCCCGTCGGATCGTCTCCTCGTGCGAGCAGTGCCGGACGTCCGCGCACGAGGTAGGCGTCCAGGGCAACGGCGGCGGGTGCGCCGAACGGCACGACCCGTTCCTTCGACCCCTTGCCCGTGACCCGTGCGGTCCGTCGGGCGTGATCGAGGTCGTCGAGATCGAGGCCGCACAGCTCTGCGACACGGATCCCGGCGCCGTAGAGGGTCTCGAGGAGGGCGTGGTCGCGGAGCGCCACCGGATCCCCCTCCGCGGCCGTCTGCTGCAGGGAGTCCAGCACGGCGCCGAGCGCGTCGGCGGTCGCGACGCGCGGGAGCGTCGTGCCTCGCTTGGGCGCCACCAGGCGCAGGCTGGGGTCGGCGGCGATCAGTCCGGACTCCGACGCCCACGTGAAGAAGCCTCGCGCCGCTGCTGTGCGACGCGCGAGGGTCGAGCGCGCATCGCCGCGCTTCGTCGCCCGCCACAGCCACTCACGCAGATGCTCGAGATCGATCTCGTCGAGCGGCGCATCCCCGACGGAGTCGGCGAGATCGGCGAGGTCAGAGCGATACGCGCGCACCGTGGCCGGCGAGAGGCGTCTGACATCCGTCAGATGCCGGGCGAAGGCATCCGTCGCCTCGGTGATCCGCATGGTGACAGCATGCCTCGCCCTCCTCTCCTGCGCGCCACGCCGCTCCGGTCTCGCCGGCCGTCGCCCCGGACGATGCGGTGCGGGTGATCGGACGGCCGGCGGGGCGCTCCCGGCCGTCCGATCACCCGGGCAGCACGCGTCGCCAGCCGAGGTAGCCGCTTTGGACCTCGCCCCCGAGGAGCAGGAGGCCGAGGAGCCCCTCCACGTCGCCCGCCGACATCCCGCTGCGTCGCGCGAGCTCATCGGCGTCCCGCCAGGCGCGGGTGCTCAGCGCATCGCGGACCCGCGACCGGTCGTCGGTCGGCGGCCTGTCGTCGGCGCTCGGCGTGCTGCCGCCGGCGGCCGTGTCGCGGCCCAGCAGCTCCCTCACGTCGTCGGCGCTCGTCACGCACACCGCGCCGTCGCGGAGGAGGCGGTGGGCTCCGGCCGACGCGGCACTCGTGATCGGGCCGGGCACGGCAGCGACGACTCTGCCGAGCTGGAGCGCATGGGCGGCGGTGTTGAGCGAGCCGCTCCGCCATCCCGCCTCGACGACGACGGTGACGCCGGACACAGCGGCGATCAGGCGGTTCCGCTGGAGGAAACGCCACTTCGTGGGCGAGGACCCGCACGGGACCTCGCTCACGACCGCCCCGGCCTCGGTGATCCGCTCGATGAGCTGGGCGTGGCCGGACGGGTACGGACGATCGACGCCGCCGGCGAGCAGCGCTACGGTGACGCCGCCGGACGCGAGCGCAGCCCGATGCGCGGAGCCGTCGATGCCGTACGCGGCTCCCGACACGATCGGGATGCCGGAACCCGCGAGGTCGGCTGCCAGCTCCATCGCGACGTGGTCGCCGTACGCTGTGGCGGCTCGAGCTCCGACGATGGCGACGGACGGCTGCAGACCCGCGAGCGAACGCGGATCGCCCCGCACCCACAGCGCGATCGGCGCGTGAGCTCCGAGATCGCCGACCTGCGCGGGCCATTCGGGGTCGCCGGGGACGATCAGGTGCACGCCCGCCCGGGCGGCGACGTCCAGTGACGCCGCGACCGCCTCGGCCGAGAGGCGCGGCATCCATCTCTTCCGGCCGTCGGCCAGCTCCTTCGCCGTGACGGCCGCGGCGGGCAGGAGCTCTCTCCCCGTGACGGCGTCGAGGGCCTCGGCCGGCGACAGCTCGGCGAGCAGCCGGCCCGCGACCGCGTCGCCGGGCTCGACGAGGTGACTCCAGACGACGCGCGCAGCCAAGTCCGGGTCGTCGGCGTCGGGATACGACCGGACGGGGGCGAGGGCACGGCGAGCGGCCGTGCGGACCAGGTCGGATGCCGTCATGGAGTGATCCCCTTCTTGAGGTAGAGGGCGCGCCCGACGTCTTCGACGCCGGGCGACGCGCGTCCGGCCAGGTCGGCGATCGACCACGCCACCCGGAGGACCCGGTCGTAGCCGCGGAGTGTCAGGGCGCCGCGGTGCAGCGCCGCGTCGAGCGGCCGTCGCACGACCGGCGGAGGCGCGTGCGGCCCTTCCCGCAGCCACGCGCCGGCGACGTGCGCGTTCACGCGCCACGGCGTCCCGGCGAGGCGACGTGCCGCGCGAGCGCGCGCCTCGCCGACGCGGTCGCGCGCGACCGCGGTCGTCAGTGTCGGCGGTGCCGACGCGTGCCGGTGCGCAACCGACACCCGCGCCAGCGACAGCTCGATGTCGATGCGATCGAGGAGCGGTCCGGAGAGGCGGCCGAGGTAGCGGCGGATCGCCATGGCGGGGCAGATGCAGGCGCCCCCGACCACGCCGTAGTTGCCGCACGGGCACGGATTCGTCGCGAGCACGAGCTGGAACCGCGCCGGGAACGCCGCGGTCGCCCCTGCTCGGTGGATGACGATCGAACCGCCCTCCAGCGGCTGGCGGAGGGCGTCGAGCGCCGATCCCATGAACTCCCCCGCCTCGTCGAGGAACAGCACGCCCTCACTGGCGCGCGCGATGGCACCCGGCCGCACGTGCCGTGACCCGCCGCCGACGAGGGCGGCCATGCTGGCCGAATGGTGCGGCGCCTCGAAGGGCGGCACGCGCGACAGGGCGGTGACGGTCTCGCCGGAGAGCGACCGGATCGACGCGACCGAGAGGGCGGCGCGATCGTCGAGGGCGGGAAGGATGCCGGGAAGCCGCCGTGCCAGCATCGTCTTCCCGGCACCCGGCGGCCCGCACATGAGGAGGTGGTGCCCGCCCGCCGCGGCGACGACGAGCGCGTCGACGGCCTCGCGCTGTCCGATGACCTCGCTCAGATCGAGCTCGGGCGGGTCCTCCGGCGCACTCGCGCCACCGGCGACCGGCTCATGCCCGAGATCCTCGGCCACGGCGCCATGCCACCGGGCGACCTCGGCGAGATCGATCGCACCGAGCACCGTCACGCCCTCGACGAGCTGTGCCTCCTCCCGATTGGCCCAGGGGACGACGACCCGGCGGATGCCGGCCTGCGCGGCCGCCGCCACGGCAGGGAGGACCCCGGGGACGGGCCGGAGCCGGCCGTCGAGCCCGAGTTCGCCCAGATGCGCCGTCGCAGCGATCGATGCGGCGTCCATCGCCGTCTCGGTCGCGAGGGACGCGATGGCGATCGCAACGTCGAAGCCCGAGCCGCTCTTCGGCAGGCTCGCGGGCGACAGATTCACCGTCAGGTGCCGTCGCGGGAGCTGCAGGCCCGCGTTCGCGCACGCGTTGAACACGCGCCGAGCCGCCTCGCCGAGCGCCTTGTCGGGAAGGCCGATGATCTGGAACCCCGGGGTCTGGTTCGACAGGTCGGCCTCGACCTCGACGAGGGCGCCCTCCAGGCCCGACAGCGCGACCGACCAGGTGCGCCCGACGCTCATACGACGCCCCGGAGGTGCTCGAGCGCGGCGGTCGCGGGGTCGGGCCCGATCAGCCCGACGGCGTCGATGCGGAGGCGGCGGCCCTGCACGAGATCGCGGTGCGCCGCGATCCAGGCCATCGCGAGCCGCCACAGCCGCGCCTTCTTGACCCCGTCGACCGCCTCGAACGGATGCCCGAAGGCCTCGCTGCGCCGCGTCTTCACCTCGACCACGACGATCTCCGCGGCGGAGGCGACCACGAGATCCAGCTCTCCCCCCGGCGCGCGCCAGTTCCGCGAGAGCACCTCGTAGCCGAGCGCCTCCAAGTGGCGTGCCGCGCGATCCTCGCCCGCTCGCCCGAGGATGTCCTTCTGTGCCATTCCGGCATACTCGCGCGCCGGGATCGCTCACCGACGGCGGGCTGCGGCATCCGTTCGAAGTCCTCGCGGAGGGCGCCCTGGGGAGGAGCCGGCGCGGTCGCCATGCCGAGCCGGGCGGCGCGCGCGCCTGTCTAGGATGGAGGCACCATGGATGACGAAGTCTTCGAGGACTACGACCGCGAACTCGAGCTTGCGCTCTACCGCGAATACCGCGACGTCGTCTCTCAGTTCCAGTACGTGATCGAGACCGAGCGGCGGTTCTATCTCGCCAACGAGGTCAACGTCGTCCGCCGCGACACCGAGCACGACTTCTACTTCGAGATCTCGATGAACGACGTGTGGGTGTGGGACATCTACCGCGCCGACCGGTTCGTGAAGTCCGTGCGGGTGCTGACGTTCAAGGATGTCAACGTCGAGGAGCTCTCGCGCCGCGACTTCCACCTCCCCGAAGAGCTGTCCCTCGACAGCTGAGCAGGCACGGGGTCAGGCTGAAGCGCTGAGATCAGGATGCCGCGGCGGGATCGGTCCTGATCCGAGCGCCCTCTCCTGGTCTCGGGCGGGCGGGTCAGAAGAGAGTCGGCGCGTCGGCGATCGACCACGACGCGCGGTGGTGCCGGCTGATGCCGTGCGCGCGGATCGCCTCGCGGTGATCGGGGCTGGCATAACCCTTGTTGCTCATCCAGTTGTACGCCGGCAGCTCGTCGTGCAGCCCGGTCATCAGCGCGTCCCGGGCGACTTTCGCGATGACGGATGCCGCGGCCGCACTCGCGCAGTCGCGGTCGGCCTTGATGACCGGCCGGACGGTCAGACCGGTCGCGCCGGCAGGCGTGATGTAGTCGTAGTTGCCGTCGAGGATGACGATCGCCTCCTCGGGCACGACCCCGTGTGCGCGCAGGTCCGCGAGGGCTCGGATCGTCGCGAGGCCGAGGGCGCGCATGATTCCGATCTCGTCGATCTCGACGCTGCTCGCCCATCCGACCGCGCTGACCGAGACCCACCTGGCGGCGCGCGCGGCGACGTCTGCGCGCCGGGGCTCGGGAACGAGCTTCGAGTCGCGCAGGCCCTCCGGGATGCGGCGGCGGGCGTCGGCGGGAGTGACGACGCTCGCACCGACCGCGACCGGGCCCGCCAGGGCGCCCCGGCCCACCTCGTCGCACGCGATGACGACCGGCCACTCCTTGAGCAGCCGGCGTTCCAGGGTCAGCCGCGGCTCGACGACCGTCACGATCCCGGAGTCTCCTCCACGGGAGTGGAGTCCCGGTCGCCGGACCCCGAGCCCGAGCCCGAGCCGGGCGGGTCCGAGCCCGCGCCGGATTCCGAGCCCTCGTCGCCCGCCGCCGGGACACCGGCGAAGACCGCCGGGTGGAAGTCCAGCATCCCGAACCGCGAGAGCGGCCACGTGATGAGGAACGCCCGGCCCACGACGTTCTCGAGCGGCACGAAGCCGTCCCCCGGCTGGTCCTGGTTGTAGCGGGAGTCCTTCGAGCGGTACCGGTTGTCCCCCAGCACCCAGAGACTGTCGTCCGGCACGACGACGTCGAACGGATCCCCCGAGGCGGCGGTCTCGCCGCCGGGCAGCTTGAGGTACGACGATTCGTCGATCGGCACGTCGTTGATCGTGATCTGCCCGATCGCATTGCAGCAGACGACATGGTCGCCCGGGAGCCCGATGATGCGCTTGATCAGGTGGTCGTCGCTGTCGGGCGCCGACAGGCCGACGAGGGAGAGGAGCCAGTCCACGCTCTGCTCGATCGGCGGGCGCGTGTCCTCAGGCGCCGGCGGAAGCCATCCGCCCGGATCCCGGAACACGACGATCTGGCCGCGGTCGTAGCCGCCGAAGCGGGGGGTGATCTCGTCGACGAGGATCCGGTCGTTGACCAGCAGCGTGTCCTCCATCGACCCCGAGGGGATGTAGAACGAGCGGACGATGAACGTCTTGACCAGGAACGACACGAGCACCGCGACGAGCACGATGATCACGACGTCGCGCAGGAAGTAGAGCCATCCCCGCCGGCGCTGATCCGTGCCCGACGCCGAGTTCGGAGTGGGAAGAGGCTCCGCGGAAGCCGTCTGCTCGGTCGTCATGTGGGTCCTTCACCGGGCTCGCCGGGGAGTTCGGTGGGCCGTCATCTCAAGGGTCGCACACTCCGGCGCGCTTGGCCGCCGGACGCGTTATCGTCGGTGCCCCTCACACGGGGAAGATGACGATGCCCCGGGGCGCGGGCCTCGGGGCATCGTCGGAGAGAACTCAGTTCTCGCGCTTCTCCTTGATCTTGGCCTTCTTGCCACGGAGGTTGCGCAGGTAGTAGAGCTTCGCACGGCGGACGTCACCGCGGGTCACGACCTCGATGTGGTCGATGACGGGGCTGTGCACGGGGAAGGTGCGCTCGACGCCGACCTGGAAGCTGATCTTGCGGACCGTGAAGGTCTCGCGCACGCCGTCGCCGGAGCGGCCGATGACGACGCCCTGGAAGACCTGGATGCGGGAGCGGTTGCCCTCGGTGATGTTGACGTGCACCTTGACGGTGTCACCGGGGCTGAAGACGGGGATGTCCGAGCGGAGCGAGGCCGCATCGACGGCGTCGAGGATCTGCATGATCGTCACTTCCTGCGGCCGCCACAGGTCGACCGCGAAAAGAGGGGAAAGGATGTCGTGTGCCCGGGGCCGAGGGAATCGCTTCCGCACGACGTGCTCCCCTGAGGCAGAGCCGGGTCAGGGCACAAACAGCCATTCTGCCACGGATGACGCGACCGGCCAAAACGCGCCGGTCAGGATGCGTCGGGGTCGCGCCTCTCGGTGATGACGAAGACCTCGCCGGGGTCGTGCGAGCGGGTTCCGCCGGACGAGGCATCCGTCGTCACCGTCGGCGGGAGGTAGGCGACGCCCTCGGTCGTGTACAGGACCATGCGCGAGGGCCGCGCCTCGCGCCACAGCTGCCACAGGGTGAGCCAGAACAGGCCGACCCCCGCCAGGATCGTCACGACCATGGCCGGTGCCCACCAGGCCTCGTCGAAGAAGCCGAGCGAGATGATCAGCAGGTGCCACACGGTGAACCCGAGGACATCCCACCACGAGACCGCCCGCTCGGCGCGCACCGTGCCCCGCGCTCGCACGAGGAGCGTCAGGACGAGCTGTCCGATGAACACCGCCGGGATCGCGAGGAAGAGCACCCAGAGGAAGGCCCACCCGCCGGCGTTGAACACGGCCCAGCCGACGAGCAGCCACAGCGGCAGCAGGAACGCAGCCGGGAAGAGCCAGCCGTAGAACGCGCGACGCAGCCACATGCTCCCGATGGTACGCCGGTCGCCTCCTCCGCGGACCGGCTCCGGTCGTCCGCGAGGCATCCTCTCAGCGACCTCGGCGGGCCATCCGACAGAATGGACAGGTTGAGAGGAGCGCGATGATCGAGCTGCGCACACCGGCCGAGATCGAGGCCATGCGACCCGCCGGGCGATTCGTCGCCGAGACCCTCGCGACCCTCCGCGACGAGACGAAGGTCGGGACGAACCTCCTGTCGATCGATCGTCGCGCGCACGAACTGATCCGCCGCGCCGGCGCCGAGTCGTGCTACATCGACTATCACCCGTCGTTCGGCGCCCGGCCCTTCGGCAAGGTCATCTGCACGTCGGTCAACGACGCGGTCCTCCACGGCCTCCCCTTCGACTACGCGCTCCGCGACGGGGATCTGGTCTCGCTCGACTTCGCCGTGTCGATCGACGGCTGGGTCGCCGACTCCGCCGTGTCCTTCGTCGTCGGGACGCCACGCGACGAGGACCTCGCGCTCATCGCCACGACCGAGCAGGCTCTGGATGCCGCGATCGCCGCCGCCGTCGTCGGCAACCGCATCGGCGACATCTCGCACGCGATCGCCGAGATCGCCCACGCCGACGGCTACAGCATCAACACCGACTTCGGCGGTCACGGCGTCGGCCGCGTCATGCACGGCGACCCCCACGTTCCGAACGACGGCAAGCCGAACCGGGGCTATCCCCTGCGCGCGGGCCTCGTGGTGGCCCTCGAGCCGTGGTTCCTGGCCGGCACCGACGAGCTCATCACCGATCCCGACGGCTGGACGCTGCGCAGCGCCGACGGCTCTCGGGGGGCGCACTCCGAGCACACCGTCGCCATCACCGAGGCAGGGCCGATCACCCTCACCGACCGGTCCTTCCTCGGCGTCGACTGACGTCGAGAGGCCTTCCGGGCGGTCAGCCGGCCGCTACGCGCCGGCGGGCGCGACCACGACCGCCGCGCTGTCCCGCGGCAGCAGCAGCGAACCCTCCACGACGACCGTCGCGGCATCCGTCGCCAGCAGGATCTCCGCCGTCCCCTCGAAGCGAACCGCCTCCTGTCCGAGGTTCACGAGCACGAGCAGGTCGCCGCGGCGCAGACGGAAGACCCTGCCGCCCTGCCCCTCGACCGCTTCGCCGCCGAGGGAGCCGAAGGCGGGGTCGGTCAGCTCCGGTCGCTCGCGGCGCAGCCGGGCCAGCGCCCGGTAGAGCGCGAGCAGGCGATGATGCTCGCCCTCCCCCGCCTCGTCCCAGCGCAGCTTCGATCGGCGGAACGTCTCGGGATCCTGTGGATCGGGCACGACGGCGGGATCCCAGCCCATGCGCTCGAACTCGGCGATGCGCCCCTTGGCGGTCGCCTCTCCGAGCTCCGGCTCGGGGTGCGACGTGAAGAACTGCCAGGGCGTGGAGGCCCCCCATTCCTCACCCATGAACAGCATGGGGGTTCCCGGCGCGGTGAGCGTGAGGACGGCGGCCACGGCGAGCCGCTCGAACGGCAGCGTCGCGCTGAGGCGGTCCCCGACGGCACGATTCCCGATCTGGTCGTGGTCCTGTGCGAAGGTGACCAGGCGCCACGCGGGCACGTGCGCGGGGATGGGGAACCCGTGATCCCTGCCGCGGAACGACGAGTAGGTGCCGTCGTGGAAGAAGCCCTTGGTCCAGGCCTTCGGCAGCGCGTCGATCGCCGCGAAGTCCTCGTAGTAGCCGGTCGTCTCACCGGTCAGCGCGACGTGGACCGCGTGGTGCCAGTCGTCGCTCCACTGGGCGGTCAGGCCATAGCCCCCGGCCTCGCGCGGAAGGATGAGCTTCGGATCGTTCATGTCCGACTCGGCGACGAGGGTCAGCGGGCGTCCCAGATGCGCCGAGAGGACGTCGGACGCCTCGGCGAGCTCCTGCAGGATGTGCACCGGCGAGTCGTCCTTCAGCGCGTGCACGGCATCCAGGCGCAGCCCGTCGACGTGATAGTCGCGCATCCACATGAGCGCGCTGTCGACGATGTGGCGGCGGACGGCCGGCTCGCCGAGGTTGACGCTCAGACCCCACGTGTTGCGGCTCGAGTCGCGCAGGTACGGACCGAACTCGGGAAGGTAGTTGCCGCTCGGGCCGAGGTGGTTGTGCACCACATCCTGGAGGACGGCCAAGCCGGCCGCGTGCGCCGCGTCGATGAACCGCTGGTAGGCGGCCGGTCCGCCGTAGGCCTCGTGGACGGTGTTCCAGAGGACGCCGTCGTATCCCCAGTTCCAGACTCCGTTGAACCCGTTGACCGGCAGCAGCTCGACGTGCGTCACGCCGAGCTCGACGAGGTGATCGAGCTTGCCGATCGCGGCGTCGAGGGTGCCCTCGGGGGTGAAGGTGCCGAGGTGCAGCTCGTAGATGAGTCCGCCCGCCAGCTGCCGGCCCCTCCACGCGCCGTCCGTCCACTCGAACCGCGACGGGTCGAAGTGCGCGGAGAGGTCGTGGACGCCGCGGGGCTGCCGCCGCGACCGGGGGTCGGGTCGCACGACGTCGGAGTCGCCGAGCAGGAAGCCGTATTCCTCGCCGTCGGAGAGCTCGGCGTCCGCCCACCACCAGCCTCCGTCGCGGCGCTCCAGCTCAGCATCCTCTCCCCCGCCTCCGCGACGCAGCCGCACGCGCTCGACATGGGGGGCCCAGACCTCGATCACGATTCCTCCTCGGTCGCCAGGAGTGCCACGGGGTACCGCGACAGCAGGTCGGCGAGGGGAACGGTTCGGCCGTCGAACCGGCGGCCCGTGATCACGTCGACGGCGGGACCCGGGCGGCGCAGCAGCGCCGTGTCACCCCACCCGCCGCGGCGGTCGAGCCCGACGGGCAGTCGCGTCGCGACGGCGACGGCGCCGCCGCGGTCGTAGGCGATCGCGTGCGCGGATGCCTCGCCCACCACCGTCATCGGGGTGTAGCGCGTGAAGAGCCCCGGTCGGTCGCGACGCAGGCGCAGCGCCCTGGACATCACGAGCAGCTTCGCGGCCCCGGTCTTGTCGATGGGCGGCAGGTCACCGAGGGGGAAGCCGTCGTCGAGCTCGGCGAGCATCGCCCGGCGCGCCGCGAAGTCGACCGGTCGGCGGTTGTCGGGATCGACGAGCGAGGTCTCCCAGAGCTCGGAGCCCTGGTACACGTCGGGCACGCCCGGTCCTGCCAGCTGCAGCAGCTTGGCGCCGAGCGCGTTCGACCAGCCGAACGGCCGGATCTCGCGGACGAAGTCGTTGACCATCGCGACCCCGCGGCCGAACGCCGCGTCGACCAGATCATGCATGCGCTCTTCGAACGCCGGGTCGGGATCCCACCAGCCGGTCGCCTCGGCGGCCTCGCGCGCCGCCTTCTCCGCGTAGGCGTGCAGCCGCTCGGGCGTCGCCGGCCACGCGCCGATGATCGCCTGCCACAGCAGGGAGTCGAAGGGGCCGTGGCCGGTGGAGGCGATCCTGCGCAGGCCCTCCAGCACCTCCGCCCAGCGGTCCGGGACCTCCGCGAGGACCGAGAGGCGGGCGCGCACGTCTTCCCCGCGCTTGGTGTCGTGCGTAGACAGCGAGGTCATGCTGTGCGGCCACCCGGCGTGGCGCCCCGCGAACGCGCGGTGGAAGCCGGTCACCGGGAGGGAGAACACCCCCGGGTCGCCGCCGACCTCGGTCAGCGTTCCGAGACGTGTCTGCCGGTAGAACGCGGTGTCCTCGACGCCCTTGGCCATGACCGGACCGGTCGTCTGCTGGAAGCGCTGGGCGACCTCAGACGCGGGATCGCGGAGGATCGGCACGAGGCGGTCGATCGCGTCCGCGAGGTCGGGACGGCGCGCGGACGCCTCGGCGGCGGCGGCGTCGAGGTTCTCGCGCCCGGCGGGGAGGTAGGAGCGGTACACCGGGAAGCACGCGAGGAGCTCGGCGAGGGCGTCGGCGGCGCCGTCGATCGGCTCCGGCAGAGTCCGGACCAGGCGCCGGATCTCGGCCTGCTGGATCGTGTCGGCGATCATGCGCTTCGTGCCGTGGATGACCTCGGCGTAGGGCACGGGCGGGGTCAGTCCCGACTCGGCGCGCAGACGTGCGTCGAGGTCGTCGAGGGCACGCTCCCCCGCCGGGTCGATCAGCACGCGGTCGATCTCGGCCATCGCGTCGTACCCCGTCGTGCCGTCGGTGCGCCACCACGACGGCAGCGGCTCGGGGTGATCGGTGCCGCTGTGCTCGAGGATCTTCTCGACGAGGACGTAGGTGCCCTCGGTCGCCTCGGCGAGCCGTTCGAGGTACGCCCCGGGGTCGAGCAGACCGTCCGGGTGGTCGACGCGCAGCCCGTCGACGAGGCCCTCGCGCACCCAGCGCAGGATCTCGACGTGCGTCTCGTCGAACACCCACGGAACCTCGACCCGCACGCCCGCGAGGGTCGTGACGGCGAAGAAGCGGCGGTAGTTGAGCTCGGACGCCTCGCGCCGCCAGAACATCAGCTCCCAGTGCTGGCGGGAGAGGATCTCGCGGAGGGCCGCGGCATCCGTCGTCGCCTCTGCGGGAGCCGTCCCCTCGGCCAGCGGCAGCCGGTGGTCGAAGTAGCGCAGCTCGCCGAACGGCGTCTGCGGTCCGGGCTCCGGGTCCGCGGTGAGCTCACCGGCTTCGAGGATCGCGTCGAGCTCGTCGCCGAGGATCGGCACGCGCACACGCCCGTCGCCGTACTCCCAGTCGATGTCGAACGCCTCGCCGTAGCGGGAGTCGCGGCCGCGCAGCAGCACATCCCACCACCACGGGTTCGTCGCGGGCGCCGAGACGCCCATGTGGTTGGGGACGATGTCGACCAGGATGCCGAGGCCCGCCGAGCGCGCTGCGGCGACGAACCGGTCCAGCCCCTCCCGGCCGCCCCGCGCGGGGTCCACGCGGGACGGATCGATGACGTCGTAGCCGTGGTCGGATCCTTCGGTGGCCTGCAGGAGGGGCGAGAGGTACGCCCAGTCCGCGCCGAGGTCGCGGAGATATCCCGCGACCTCGGCGGCGGCGCCCAGGTCGAAGGCCTTGCGGATCTGCAGGCGGTACGTCGACGCAGGACGCATGCGGCTACCTTCCGAGCTCCGGCTTCGGCGCGGCAGCGGGCACCTCGTCGACCGACGTCGTCAGCGTCGCGGCCACGGACGCCGCCACCGTGCTGTCGATCTCGACCTCGGGCTCGACATGCTCGCGCAGCAGCGCCAGCGCCTTCGGCTGCACCGTGACGGTCGCTCCGGGGTCGATCGGGTCGCCGCCGGCCTGCTCGCCCGCCGTGTCGACGATGATGTCCCATACCGGGCTGAAGTCGACCTCGGGGATGGTGAAGTCGACCGCTTCGTCGCCGGCGTTGAAGAGGACGATGAAGTGGCGGTCGTCGATGGGCTGACCACGGCGATCCCGCTCGCGGATGCCTTTGCCGTTGAGGAACACGCTGATGGCGCGCCCGAAGCCCGACTCCCAGTCCTCCGGCTGCATCTGCGAGCCGTCCGGACGCCCCCACACGATGTCCGGCACGGGCGCACCGGCCACGCGGCGCACCGGGCGGCCGTTGAAGAAGCGCTGACGGCGGAAGGTCGGATGGTCCCGCCGGATCTTGGCCAGGGCCGCCGCGAACTCGAGGAGAGGCTGGTCGGCCGTCTCCCAGTTGACCCACGTGATCTCGTTGTCCTGGGCGTATCCGTTGTTGTTGCCCTGCTGCGTGCGGCCGATCTCGTCGCCGTGCAGGAGCATCGGCACGCCCTGGGAGAGCATGAGCGTCGCGATGAAGTTCCGCTGCTGCCGTGCGCGCAGCGTGAGGATCTCCGGGTCGTCCGTGGGCCCCTCCGCGCCGTGGTTGTTCGAGCGGTTGTGCGACTCGCCGTCGTTGTTGTCCTCGCCGTTGGCGGCGTTGTGCTTCTCGTTGTACGACACGAGGTCGCGCAGGGTGAACCCGTCGTGCGCGGTGACGAAGTTGACGGATGCCACGGGCCGGCGTCCCGAGTGCTCGTACAGGTCGGCGGAGCCCGTCAGGCGCGACGCGAACTCGCCGAGGGTGGCGGGCTCACCGCGCCAGAAGTCGCGGACGGTGTCGCGGTACTTCCCGTTCCACTCCGTCCACTGCGGAGGGAAGTTGCCGACCTGGTAGCCGCCGGGACCGATGTCCCACGGTTCGGCGATGAGCTTCACCTGCGACACCACCGGGTCCTGCTGCACGAGCTCGAAGAAGGTCGCCAGGCGGTCGACGTCGTAGAACTCCCGCGCCAGCGTGGCGGCGAGGTCGAAGCGGAACCCGTCGACGTGCATATCGAGCACCCAGTACCGCAGCGAGTCCATGATGAGCTGCAGCGCGTGCGGATTTCCGACGTTGAGGCTGTTCCCCGTGCCGGTGTAGTCGGTGTAGTACCGCTTGTCCTTGTCCTCCAGCCGGTAATAGGCGGCGTTGTCGATGCCTCGCATCGAGAGCGTCGGACCCAGGTGATTGCCCTCCGCCGTGTGGTTGTACACGACGTCGAGGATCACCTCGATGCCGGCCGCATGGAGCGCCCGCACCATGCCCTTGAACTCCTGCACCTGCTGCCCGCGGTCGCCGGTGGCGGAGTACGTGTTCTGCGGGGCGAGGAAGGCGATGGTGTTGTAGCCCCAGTAGTTCGAGAGGCCCTTCTCCTGCAGCGTCGAGTCGTTGACGAACTGGTGCACGGGCATGAGCTCGATCGCCGTGACGCCGAGCTTCTTGAGGTGCTCGACGACGGCCGGATGGGCGATCGCGCTGTACGTCCCGCGGATCTCCTCCGGGATCAGCGGGTGGAGCTTCGTCAGTCCCTTGACGTGCGCTTCGTAGACGAAGGTCTCGGAGTAGGGCGTCTTCGGCTGGCGGTCGCCGCCCCAGTCGAAGAACGGGTTGATGACGACGCCCTTCATCATCGACGACGCGGAGTCGTCGTCATTGCGGGAATCGGGCTTGCCGAAGTCGTAGCCGAAGACGGACTGCCCCCACTTGACCTGGCCTTCCACCGCCTTGGCGTAGGGGTCGAGGAGCAGCTTGTTCGGGTTGAACCGCTGGCCGGACTTCGGGTCGAACTTTCCGTAGACGCGATAGCCGTAACGCTGACCGGGGCCGATGTTCGGAAGGTACGCGTGCCACACGAACGCGTCGACGTCGATCAGCTCGACGCGGGTCTCCTTGCCGCGATCTCCGAAGAGACAGAGCTCGACGCGCTCGGCCCCTTCGCTGAAGAGGGCGAAGTTCGTGCCGTTGCCGTCGTACGTCGCGCCGAGGGGATATGCGGATCCGGGCCAAGCCTGCAAAAGGGTCCTCCTTGGGATGGTTTCTCACCATATCGAGCGTCGATCATCCGCGCCGCGGGGGTTGCGCGGCGAACGGTGGTGTGAGCATGGGTGGGCCGATGGCCGGGTCAGGAGAGGATCTCGGAGCCCCCCGTGCCGACGATGTGGACGCGGACGTTGTTCGTCGACCCGGCGATGCCGGGAGGGGCGCCCGCCGTGACGACGACGCGTTCACCCTTGGATGCCAGGCCGCTCGCCAGCAGGGAGTCGTCGAGCACCGACATCAGGGCGTCGGTCGTGGGCGCGCGCTCGACCAGGAACGTCTCGACGCCCCACAGGAGGGCGTTGCGGGATCGGGTGGAAGCGAGGTCGGTGAACGCGAGGATCGGCACGCGGTCGCGGAGCCGCGACATCCGTCTCGCCGAATCCCCCGACTGACTGAAGACGCAGACGTACTTCGCATCGACGAACGCCGCGATGCTGGACGCCGCGAGCGTCATCGCGCCGCCCTGGGTGCGGGGCTTGGTCCCGAGGCGGGGGATGCGTTCGAGGCCGTGCTCCTCGGTGGACTCGACGATCCGGGCCATCGTCTCCACCACCGTGACGGGATGGGCGCCGACGCTCGTCTCACCGGAGAGCATCACGGCATCGGCGCCGTCGAGGACGGCGTTGGCCACGTCGCTCGTCTCGGCGCGCGTGGGCACCGGATTCTCGATCATCGACTCCAGCATCTGCGTCGCGACGATGACCGGCTTGGCCCAACGGCGGGCCAGCTCGATGGCGTGCTTCTGGACGATCGGGACGGCTTCGAGCGGCAGCTCGACGCCGAGATCGCCGCGGGCGACCATGACGCCGTCGAACGCGTCGATGATCTCCTGCAGGTGGTCGACGGCCTCGGGCTTCTCGATCTTCGCGATGACCGGGATCCGTACCCCCTCCTCGGCCATGATGACGTGCACGCGCTGCACGTCCTTCGGGCTGCGGACGAACGAGAGGGCGATCAGGTCGGCGCCGAGGTGCAGCGCCCAGCGGAGGTCGGCCTCGTCCTTCTCGCTCAGCGCGGCGGCGCTCACCGCCACGCCCGGCAGGTTGATGCCCTTGTTGTTCGAGACCGGTCCTCCGACGACCACCTCCGTGCGGACCGCGACCCCGTCTGTGTCGAGCACACGCAGCCGGACCTTGCCGTCGTCGATCAGCAGGGTGTCACCCGCCTTCACGTCCTGCGCGAGCTGAGGGAAGGTCGTGCCGACGACCTCCTTCGTGCCGACGACGTCTTCGGTCGTGATCGTGAAGACGTCGCCCGGCTCGAGGACGTGGGGGCCGTCCGCGAAGCGCGCCAGCCGGATCTTCGGGCCTTGCAGGTCCACGAGGATTCCGACAGCCCGGCCCGTCGCCTGGCTCGCGCGGCGGACGTTCGCGTAGGACGACTCGTGCACGGCATGATCGCCGTGGCTCAGGTTGAGTCGGGCGACGTCCAGCCCCGCCCGCACGAGCTTCTCGACGGTCTCGTAGTCCGCGGTCGCGGGCCCGAGGGTCGCGACGATCTTGGCACGGCGCACGTGGCGCTCCTTCCCGAGGGTGTGTCCAGTCTCTCCCAGCCTGCCGTACGCGCAGGTTTCGCGGGGGTGACGCCGGCGTGACCACCGCCGGCCCGGCGACCTCACATCGCAGCGCTTCGCGCCGTGAGCGAAACGTTCGATGGGGGTAACGCGGCGCGACGCGCCCCGGAAACACCGCGCTTCTAGCGTGGCGGCCATCCACCACGACTCGTCGATCGGAGCCGACATGACCGATTCAGCATCGCGTGGACCGCAGCGCGGTGTCGCGCGTGATGTTCAGAGCCGGAAACAATCCGCTGACGGGCGCGCAACATCTCCCGCCTATCGTGACGCCATGAGCTCCACCGCGGCACCCGGCGCGCGCGTGGTCGTCGTCGGAGCAGGCATGGTCGCGCACCGCTTCGTCGACAGCCTGCTGAGCCGTGGCGACGCGTCATGGGCCGTCACGGTGATCGGCGAGGAGCCGCGGCATCCGTACGACCGGGTCGGTCTCACGAGCTTCTTCGCCGGCGCATCACCCGACGACCTGACGCTCGACCGCGCCGTTCTCGACGACGAGCGCGTGACGTTTCTGGCCGGCGACCCCGTCGTCCGGATCGACCGGGTCGCCCGGCGCGTCACGACCGCGAGCAGGCGGGATGTCCCCTACGACCACCTGGTGCTCGCGACGGGGTCGTACGCGGCCCGACTCGCGGTGGAGGGCTTCGGGCACGAGGGCTGCTTCGTCTATCGCACCCTCGACGACGTGGAGCGCCTGCGGGCCTTCGTCCAGGCGCGCAGCCGAGAGCTCGGCCGCCCGCTCACCGGCATGGTGATCGGCGGCGGTCTACTCGGCCTGGAGGCAGCCGGAGCGCTCCAGGGTCTGGACGTGTCGTGCACGGTCGTGCAGTCATCGGAGCGGCTCATGTCGGCGCAGCTGGACCTCCCCGGCGGCGACGCCCTCCGCCGCCTCATCGAGTCGCGCGGCATCACGGTGAAGACGGGAGCCATCACGACGCGCCTGGATGCCGATCGCTCGGGCAGGGTCGCAGGCCTGGAGTTCCGCGACGGCGGCTACGAGCCCACGGATGTCGTCGTCTTCACCGTGGGGGTGCGCCCGCGTGACGAGCTGGCCCGGGAGGCGGAGCTCGAGGTGCACCCTCGCGGCGGCGTGCTCATCGACGCGGGCTGCCAGACCTCGGATCCGTCGATCCTGGCCGTCGGCGAGGTCGCGAACTTCGACGGGCTCTGCGTGGGGCTCGTCGCGCCGGGCTACGCGATGGCCGAGGTCGCCGCGACGCGGCTCCTCGGGGGCGACGCATCCTTCCCCGGCTACGACCTGTCGACCAAGCTCAAGCTGAGCGGAGTGGACGTCGCGAGTTTCGGCGACGCGTTCGCCGAGACGCCGGGAGCGCTCGACGTCGTGTACGCCGATCCGGTCGCCGGGGTCTACAAGAAGCTCGTGCTGTCCGACGACGCCAGGACGCTTCTCGGCGGCATCCTCGTGGGCGACGCATCGGCCTACGGGTCGCTCAGACCGCTCGTCGGCGGAGCGCTGGGCGGCGACCCGGCGGCCTACCTTCTGCCCGAGGGCGGCCCGGCAGCCCCGGCCGGCGACCTGCCCGACGAGGCGCTCGTCTGCTCGTGCAACAGCGTCACGGCGGGCGGCATCCGCGCTGCCGTCCACGATGCGGGCTGCACCGACGTCGCGGGCGTGAAGGCCTGCACGAAGGCGGGGGCCGCGTGCGGCTCGTGCGTGATGATGGTGAAGAAGATCGTCGGGACGGAGCTGGCGAGGTCCGGAGCGGCGGTGAGCAATGCGCTGTGCGAGCACTTCGACCTGTCGCGCCGACAGCTCTTCGACGCTGTGCGCGTCTCGGGCCTGACGACCTTCAGCGCCGTCATCGAGCGCTTCGGCCTCGGCCGCGGCTGCGACATCTGCAAGCCCGCCCTCGCCAGCATCCTGGCGACGCTCACCGGCACGCATGTGCTCGACGGCGAGAACGCGACGCTGCAGGACACGAACGACCATGTCATGGCCAACCTGCAGAAGGACGGCAGCTACTCCGTCGTCCCGCGCATCCCCGGCGGCGAGATCACGCCGGAGGGGCTCCTCGTCATCGGCCAGGTCGCGAAGGACTTCAGCCTCTACACGAAGATCACGGGCGGCCAGCGCATCGACCTGTTCGGCGCGCGCCTCGAGCAGCTTCCCGACATCTGGAAGCGGCTCGTAGACGCGGGCTTCGAGTCCGGGCACGCCTACGGGAAGTCGCTGCGCACCGTGAAGTCCTGCGTCGGCTCGACGTGGTGCCGTTACGGCGTGCAGGACTCCGTCGGCATGGCCGTGCAGCTCGAGCTGCGCTACCGCGGTCTGCGCTCGCCGCACAAGCTCAAGCTCGGGGTCTCGGGCTGTGCGCGCGAGTGCGCGGAGGCGCGTGGCAAGGACGTCGGGGTCATCGCGACGGAGGCGGGCTGGAACATGTACGTCGGCGGCAACGGCGGGTTCACCCCCCGTCACGCCGTGCTGCTCGCCGAGGGGCTGAGCGACGCCGAGCTGCTCACGGCGATCGACCGCTTCCTGATGTACTACATCTTCACCGCCGACCGCCTGCAGCGCACCGCTCCGTGGTTCGAGGACCTCGACGGAGGGATCGAAGGGCTCCGCGCCGTCATCTTCGACGACAGCCTCGGCATCTGCGCCGACCTCGACGCGGCGATGGCCGCGCACATCGGCGCCTACGAGGACGAGTGGAAGGCCACGCTGGAAGACCCCGAGAAGCTCCGCCGCTTCGCCTCGTTCGTCAATGCGCCGACGACACCCGACCCCTCGCTCGCGTACACCCTCGAGCGGGGCCAGCCGCGGCCGGCGACGACCGAGGAACGCGAAGATGCCCGGGTGCTCATCGCCGGGACGACGCTGGAGGTACGGCGATGACGATCGCTGAGACGACGTCGGACGAGGCGACGGAAGGAAGGGCGTGGGCGCGCGTGTGCGGGATGGCCGACCTCGAGGTCGAGCGCGGGCGCGCGGCGCTGCTCGGCGACGTGCAGGTCGCCCTCTTCCTCATGCACGACGGCCGCGTCCACGCCGTCTCGAACCTCGACCCGTACAGCGGCGCGAACGTCATCGCGCGCGGCATCGTGGGCACGCGGCAGGATGCCCCGACGGTCGCATCGCCGATGTACAAGCAGGTCTTCGACCTCCGCACCGGCGTCTGCCTCGACACGCAGGGCAAGGAGCCGGCCGCCCTCGCCGTCTGGCCCGTCGCGGTGCGCGACGGGGACGTCTACCTGAAGGAGGGTCGCTCATGACGACGATGCTCGGCATCTCGCTCGCGGGTCGCGACGTGCTCATGGTCGGGGGCGGGTCGGTCACCGCACGCCGCCTGCAGCGCTTCCTCGACGACGGCGCGGTCGTGCGGATCGTGGCGCCGGCGGTGTGCGACGACGTCCGGGCGCTGGTCTCGAACCACGGGCTCGCCTGGGCGGCACGACCCGCGCGCGCCGCCGACGTCGACGGCGCGTGGCTCGTGCACACCGCGACCGGAGACGCGCGGACGGATGCGGCGATCGCCGCGGCGTGCGAGCGCGCGCGTGTGTTCTGCGTCAACGCGTCGGACGGCGCGCACGGCTCGGCGCGCCTGACCGCCGAGACGCGCTCGGGCGACGTGCTCGTCGGCGTCATGTCGGATGCCGGAGTGGACCCGCGACGCGCAGGACGTCTGCGCGACGCCATCGCCGCCCTCCTGCGCGAGGGGCGCCTGCCGCTGCGCCGTCGCCGCACCACCACGGCGGGGCGGGTCGTTCTCGTCGGCGGCGGCCCCGGACCGGTCGACTTGATGACGGTGCGCGGCCGGCGACTGCTCTCCGAGGCCGACGTCGTCGTCGCCGATCGTCTCGGCCCGACGGACGTCCTCGGCGAGCTCGACCCCGACGTCGAGATCATCGATGTCGGGAAGCGCCCGGGCTGCCACCCGGTGCCGCAGGAGGACATCAACCGGCTGCTCGTCGAGCACGCGCGCGCCGGCAAGCGCGTCGTGCGGCTCAAGGGCGGGGACCCGTTCGTCTACGGCCGCGGCGGCGAAGAGGTCGCGGCGTGCCTCGCGGCCGGCGTGCCGGTCGACGTCGTCCCGGGCCTCACGAGTGTCGTCTCGGTCCCGCAGGCCGCCGGGATCCCCGTCACGCATCGTGGAAGCGCGGCATCCGTCCATGTCGTCAACGGACAGGCGCCTCCCACCCCGGCGACGCTCGCGGCGATCGCCGACCCCGCCGTCACGACGGTCGTCCTGATGGGCGTCGCGGGACTTCCGCGGCTGGTCGAGACGGCCCTCGGCGCGGGCGCGCCAGCGGACCGGCCGGTCGCGATCGTCGAGAACGGCCATACCGCGCGCCAGCGCACCACCCGGACGACCCTCGGCCGCGCCGTCGCGGACGCCGCAGCCGCTGCGGTCGCGAACCCCGCCGTCATCGTGATCGGCGAGGTCGCTCGCGCGGACCTGCTCCTGCCCCACCCGCAACTGATCGGCGACGCTGCCCTGTGACCGAAGCTCTGCGCCCCGCCCTCTCGGCGGCCCTCGACGGCTGCACCGTCGTCATCGCCGTCGACCGCCGCTCCGGCGAGCTCGCCGCCGCGCTGGAGCGCCACGGCGCGACGGTCCGTCACGCACCGGCGCTCACGATCGTGCCGCACATCGACGACGAGGCGCTCATCGCCCGGACGCGCGAGCTCATCGAGCATCCGCCCGCGGTGGTCGTCGCCACGACGGGGGTCGGCTTCCGCGGGTGGATGGAGGCGGCTGACGAAGCCGGATTGCTCGACGACCTGAACAAGGCCTTCGCGGGGGCGCAGATCGTCGCGCGCGGCCCGAAGGCGCGCGGGGCGATCCAGCAGGCGGGGTTCACGGCCGACTGGGTCGCGGAGTCGGAGACGTCGGCGGAGCTGGGCGAGTTCCTCCTCGCGGAGGGCGTGGCCGGCCGCCGCATCGCCGTGCAGCACCACGGCTCGGGCGCCGACGGGCTCGATGAGCTCTTCCGGGGCGACGGAGCGGATGTCGTGAGCCTCACCGTCTATCGGTGGGGACCGCCGCCCGACCCCGAGATCGTGCGCAAGTCCGTCGTCGCGACGGGCGCCGGAGAGGTGGATGCCGTGCTCTTCACGTCGGCACCCGGCGCCTTCGAGTGGCTCGAGGCCGCGCGGCGCGAGGGGGTACTCGACGACATCCGCCGGCGCGCAGAAAGGCGGCGCGTGCTGCTCGCGGCCGTCGGGCCGATCACCGCGGGTCCTCTCATGGACGAGGGGCTCGCGCCTCTGATCGCCGACCGCGGCCGTCTGGGGTCGCTCGTGCGAGGCGTCGTCACCTACTTCGGCGGCGGCAATGCGCCGTCGCGCGCCACGACGGCAGGGCACCTCGAGCTGCGCAGCAGCGGCGCCGTGCTCGACGGCAGGTTCGTTCCGCTCTCGCGCACGGGCGTGGAGCTCCTCGGGGTGCTGTTCGACGCGGACGGGTCGGTCGTCGCCCGCACGGCGCTGCAGTGCGCGCTCCCGCGGTCGGGCGACAGCACGCACGCCGTCGAGATGGCGGTCGCGCGCGTGCGCGAGGCCCTCGGCGTGCCGGATCTCATCAAGACCGTCGTCAAGCGCGGCTACCGTCTGAACGTCCTCGAGCCGGCGGGCACGGCCTGATCCGGCCGGAGGTGGTCGTCGCGCCGCGCCTACGCGCGGCGGACGCGACGGGTCACGAGGCCGAGGCCCACCAGGATCAGCGCGAGGGCCGCCAGCGCCGCCAGCGGCGACAGCGTCCCGCCGGTGACGGGAAGCGCGCCGTCGTGCGCAGTGTTCACCAGCGAGAAGGCGACGGTCGATCCGGCGGTGACACGTGTGGTCACCCACCCCTCGGCGTCCGGCGCCAGCGAGGCACCCCCCGCGCTCCACGTCGGTGAGCCCCAGCTCACGCCGTCGACAGCCGGCGGCGCGAGCTCCCGGAGGCGCAGCACGGCGCCTGCCGGCACATCCGAGACGGTGAGCCGCTGCCCGGCCCCGAGCGTCGCCGTCTGGACGGGCCCTTCGTCGACCGCGTACTGGATCGTGAAGCGCGCGCCGGCGGGCACGTCGGCTGCGCCCGCTCCGATGACGGTCTTCGCGACGGAGAACCCGCCGACGGGCGCGAGAGCCGCGGTGTTGATCATGGAGAAGGCCACCGTCGCCCCCGACGTCATCGCCTCGGAGGGCATCACGACGCGGCCTGTCTCGTCGGGGACGAGCGTGCCGCCGTTCGCCGTCCAGCTGACCGGACCCCACTCGACCCCCGGGATGTCGGGGAGGGGACCCTCGCGACCCTCGACGATCGAGCCGACCGGAATATAGCCGGTCTCGCTGACGACGTCCGGAATCAGGATCACGCGTTCCTGCGGTTCGCCGTTGAGCCACCAGTCGACCGAGAACTCGGTCCCGGGGGGCACTCGCCCGGTCGCGTCGCCGGCCAGCTCCTTCACGACGTTGATGCGGGTGAGCTCGACGGCCGAGTTGGTCACCTCGAGCTCGGGGAGGACGTCGGCCTGGACGATGAGCGTGTTCGTCGGGTTCCACCACGAGCTCGCCCAATCGAATGCCGGCGGGAGGTCCGCTTCGTCGAGCGGGGCCTCCGCGAGGGTCACGACGGTCCCCACGGGGAAGACGATCGGCCCGTCCGCATCCGAGGGACCTACCGGGGTGCCGTCGGCGGGCACGTCGATCGTCCCCGTGATCACGTCGCCGAACACCGTGCGCGCGGAATAGCGGACCTCGAACGAGTCGACCAGGACCTCGGCGGGGTCGATGCCGACGAGGCTCTTGCGCACGAGGAAGGTGCCGTCGGCGAGGATCGCGGAGTTGGTCACGGTGCCGCTGACGACTGCCTCGCCCCCCGCGCCGATCGTCAGCTCTTCGGGCGTGTAGACGGGATCCTGCCAGTCCACGCCCGCGATGCTCGGCAGCCCCGTCTCTTCGAAGGCCACGACGGTGCCGTAGGGGAACAGCAGAGGCGGGCCCGAGGCATCCACCGGCGAGACGGGCGTGCCGTCGGAGGGCAGGACGACGGTCCCCTCCGCCGTGGCACCCGCCGGCGTCGTCGCCGTCCACCCCACGGAGAAGCTCAGCGGGACCGGCAGAGACGGGCCGTCAGCGCGTGCGAAGTCCTTCGAGAGCTGGAAGGTGCCCCGCCGGAGAGCGTTGCCGACGGCGATGACCACCTCACCCGTGTCTGGCAGCGGGATGTTCACGATCGCGCTCTCCAGCGGCCCGGCGCCCTCGAAGTTCTCCGGCCGGTACTCCTCGGTGACGCCGTCGATCGTCACGCGGAAGACCGGGAGATCCCAATCGGCGGCGTCCACCGGCGTGCCGTCGAGCTCGGGCACGAGCTCCGCGAGGGCGAGGGTGTCCGCTTCCGTCTCGAGGTCATCGAGCGTCACCGGGTCGCCGACGGCGATCGGACGCGTCGCGCGCTCCCCCGGCGGGTCGGTGTTGTAGGAGATCGCGTACGTGTAGCGGGGATCGGCGGCCTCGCCGATCGTCTCCTTGACGACCGAGACGACGCGGCCGGCATCGTCCGGCGCGAGCGAGTTCGTGAGCACCACGGCCGTCGTCGTGTTCGCGCGATCGATGAGGAACGCCCTGCCCGGATTCCAGGCGGAGCCCACCCAGTGGTATCCGTCCGGCAGCGCGACCGCGTCGAGGTCCTCGCTGAGCTCGATCCGCGTGCCCAGGGGGAAGCTCTGCCCGACCTCGACCGTCGTGCCGTCGAGGGGGACGTCCAAGGTGCCGCTCGCGAGCGTCCCGCCGCCCGCGCGCGCGGTCCAGGAGACGGGCACGGTGCCTGCGAGCGCCGGGACGTCGGGGGCATCCGGATCAGCCGACTCCACGACCTTGCGGATGCTGAAGGTGCCCGCGCGAAGGACCGCCGTGTTCTCGACGACGACCTCCGCGGCTCCCGCGGCGATGGTGATCGGATTCGGGGTGATGACGGGGTCCGCCCAGAGGTAGGGCGGGACGCTCGCCGGGGGGATCTCGTCGAACTCGACGGTGGTGCCGATCGGCAACTGGATGCCGGGGCCGACCGTCTCCCCGGACGCCGGAAGCTGCACGGAGCCCGTCGTGACCGTTCCGTCGGGGCGCGTCGCGGAGTAGTTGACGGTGAATGTCGTGCCGGCCGGGAGGTCGTCCGCCTCGATGCCGGACAGCGTCTTGCGCATCACGAAGGTCCCGCTGTCGGCCGCGCAGGCGAGCTGCCCGGCGAAGAGGAAGGAGTGCACCTCGCCGCCGCGCAGGACGACGTCGCGACCGATCACCTGCCCGTCGAGGGGTGCGGCGTTCACGGTGACGGCGGCCTCCGGCGCGTAGATGGAGCCGTCGATGCGACTCTGCGCGGCATTCACAGCGACGTCGCCGGTGATCTCCGACAGGTCCCAGAAGATGTACGGCGAGTACGCTCCCTGCGGGTCGACCCGCGCGGCGCTCACCGTCGTCGTCCCGGCGGGAACGCGGATGATGAGGGGGTTGGCGACACCGGGCGTGGGCCCCGCCGAGAACTGGATGAGGCCCGCTCCCGCGATGTCGGCGTACTGCACGACGTTGGGCTGATCGGCGCTGAGGGGCTCCAGGACGACGCGGTCCCCCGCATCCTCGGCGATCCCCACGGGGTTGCCGACGCCGGCGGACGGATCGGCCACGCCGTCGAGGCAGTCCTTCGCCAGCTCGTACGACGCCTCGGCGTTCTCCTCCACATAATCCGCGACGGCGGAGTCACCGGTTCTGATCGTATGGATGCTGTGCCCGCCCAAGGGACCCGCCGGAGGCGCGGCGTGCGCCGGGTAGTCCTGGTGTGTCGCATCGAGAAGCGGCGTCTGATCGGGGTTGCCCGCGTCGAGGTTGAGCCTGAGCCAATCGGCGCGCGCGAAGGCCTGCCACGGTCCGTCGCGCTCCACCATCTTGAGATCGCCCTGCAGGCTGGGATCCGAGGTGCCGGCGCTCGTGATGGCGAGGATGCCCCCGCTGGACGGGCTGTAGCTCCCGACGAGGAGGCGGGTGGGGTCGCCGTCGACGGTCGGCAGCGTGTAGTCAGCCGTCCCGGCCGAGACGTGGATGATCGTGTACTGATCACCGGCGCCCTGCTGCGTCGTCGCGACGCCGCCCGCGGCGAGGCTGCCCTCCGTCTCGTCGTTGCCCATCGTCAGGTCTTCGCGCGCATAGACGGTGAAGCCGCCGTTCATCGAGAACGGATTGAAGGTGTCGGGGTAGGCGGCGTCGGCCGGCGGAGGCGCCGGCGAGACGGCGACACCGACCGTCGCGGCGAGCCCCGCGACGACCGCTCCAGCAAGGAGAACGCCCAGACGGCGTCGGATCGGCACTTCTCGGGAGGGACGAGTCGACCGGCGCATCGATTCCGACCCTATCCGCGCCGGCGGGAAGGAGGAAGGCGGAAGACTCTACGGAAGGAGGTCCGGCCGGCGAAGCCGCGTGCGCTCGACGCTCTGCTCGCGCCGCCATTCGGCGATCGCACCGTGGTTGCCGCCCAGGAGGATCGGCGGCACCTCGAGCCCTCGCCAGATGGGCGGCTTGGTGTAGCTCGGGTACTCCAGAAGCCCCTCCTCGTGCGACTCCTCGATTAGGCTCTCGGGATTGCCGACGACCCCCGGCACAAGGCGCGAGACCGCCTCGATCATCGCCATCGCGGCGACCTCTCCGCCGTTGAGCACGTAGTCGCCCAGGCTCACGCTGCGCACCCGGCCGCGCTGGGAATAGTGATCGACGACGCGCTGGTCGATCCCCTCGTAACGGCCGCACGCGAAGACGAGATGCGGCTCCTCCGCGAATTCGCGGGCCAGCTTCTGCGTGAACCGCTCCCCCGCCGGCGACGGGACGAGCAGAAGCGCCTCGTCGTCGAGCACGGCGTCGAGCGCCTCGCCCCACGGCTCGGGCTTCATGACCATGCCCGCCCCTCCCCCGTACGGGGTGTCGTCGACCGTGCGGTGGCGGTCGTGGGTCCACTCACGCAGGTCGTGGACCCGGAGGTCGAGGATGCCGCGCTCCCGCGCCTTGCCGATGAGTGAGACGTCCAGCACATCGAAGAACCCCGGGAAGATGGTCACGATGTCGATGCGCACGCAGTGAAGTCTAGGCATCCGCCCATGTTTCCGACGTGTGACGCGGGCCTCACCCGCCCGGCGCGCACCCCGTGACGGACATGTGATGAAGAGGTAACCGCGGGGGCCGACGGCGCGAAACACGCCGTCCGTAGCTTCGCCTCATACCCTTCCCGAGGAGAGCGCGATGACCACGACAGTGACATCCCCCCAGGGCGGCGCCGACGCCGCCGGCAGCACGGCCGACGCCTCCGGCAGCACAGGCGCCGTCACCCTCGCACGCCGTCCCGGACGCTGGATCGACGGATGGAACCCCGAGGACGCGCCGTTCTGGCAAGCCGAAGGCCGCGCGATCGCCCGGCGGAATCTCGGCTGGTCGATCTTCGCGGAGTTCCTCGGCTTCATCGTGTGGCAGCTGTGGAGCATCGTCGTGGTCATGCTGCCCGCGGCGGGCTTCTCGTTCACGAGCTCCGAGGCGTTCTGGCTCATCTCGGTGCCGAGCCTCGTCGGCGCGACGATGCGATTCCCCTACACCTTCATGGTCGCGCGGTTCGGCGGCCGCAACTGGACGATCATCTCGGCGGCTCTGCTGCTCATCCCCTCGGTCCTGCTCGGCGTCGTCGTCGGCAACCCCGAGACGCCGTTCGGCCTCATGCTCGTCGTCGCGGCGCTCGCAGGGTTCGGCGGAGGCAACTTCGCGAGCTCGATGGCGAACATCACCTACTTCTTCCCGCAGAAGGAGAAGGGCTGGGCGCTGGGCCTCAACGCGGCCGGAGGCAACATCGGCACGGCGGTCGCCCAGTTCGCGGTGCCGATCGTCGTCACCCTCGGCGCCTCCGCGACGCTGAACATCTCGCTCGCGGGCTGGATGTGGGTGCCGTTCATCCTCCTCGCGATCTGGGGCGCGTGGCGGTTCATGGACAACCTGTCCAATGCGAGATCGGATGCCGCGGCCTCGGCCGCCGCGCTCCGCGAGCCGCACCTGTGGCTGCTCGCCGTGCTGTACATCGGCACGTTCGGCTCGTTCATCGGCTTCGCGAGCGTCTTCCCGAAGCTTATCGCCGACCAGTTCCCGGCCTTCTCGACGATCCAGGTCGGCCAGGCGGCGGTCTCGCTCGCCTTCCTCGGCGCGCTCGTGGGCTCCGTCGCCCGCCCGTACGGCGGCAGGCTCGCCGACCGCGTCGGCGGCGCGCGGGTCACCGTCGGCGCCTTCACCGTGATGGCGCTCGGCGCGCTCGCCCTCGTCTGGACCCTCCCCCTCCAGAACTTCTGGATCTTCCTCGCGTGCTTCCTCGTGCTCTTCGCCGCGACGGGCGTCGGCAACGGCTCGACCTACCGGATGATCCCGAACGTGTTCGCCGCGCGCGCCCTCGCAACGGCATCCGACCGCCCCGATGCGGGCGTCGCGATGCAGCGCAAGGCGGCGGCGGCCCTCGGCCTCATCTCGGCGATCGGCGCCTACGGCGGCTTCGTCATCCCGCAGATGCTGAACCTGTCGCAGACGGCGACGGGCGCATATACGGCCGCGTTCTACGGCTTCGTCCTCGCGTACGCCGCGCTCCTGGTCCTGACGATCTCGGTCTACATCGTGCCGCGTCGCTCGCTCGCCCGCCAGCGCATCTGATCGACCCCGCTCGAAGGGCCGCACCCTCCGGGGTGCGGCCCTTTCTCGTGTGAGCGGCTCTTCCCGCCCGCCGCGCCGATCCACCTGACGCAATCCGTCGCATCGAGGCCGCGTCCGCGACGATTCCCGCCGAGTGAACGCGGGATGCCGGCCCGGGCCGGCGACTCCCTCGCGCCATCTCCTCCCCCCGTGCGGTGTCAATAGACGTCGCGGACGTAGCGCTTCTGCCCGACGAGCGTCTTCGTGAACTGGGCGGCGTCGTCCTCCGACAGGCCGCCGTGGCGGCGCGCGATGGTCGTCAGCGTGTCGTCGACGTCCTTCGCCATGCGGCTCGCGTCGCCGCAGACGTAGAGGTGCGCCCCCTCCTGGAGCCAGCGCCAGAGCTCGACGCCGTGCTCCAGCATCCGGTCCTGCACGTAGATCTTCTGCCGCTGGTCGCGCGAGAAGGCGACGTCGAGGCGCGTGAGGAAGCCGTCATCGCGCATCTCGAGGAGCTCGTCGCGGTAATAGAAGTCCGTCGCCTCGTGCTGCTCGCCGAAGAAGAGCCAGTTGCGGCCCGCGTGGCCCCCGGCGCGTCGGTCGTGCAGGAAGGCGCGGAACGGCGCGATGCCCGTCCCCGGCCCGATCATGATCATCGGCGCGTCGCCTGCTGCGGGAGGCCGGAAGTGCGGGGACTTCTGCAGGTAGACCGACGCCTCTCCGCCGCCGACGACGTCCGCGAGGTAGGTCGAGGCGACGCCGCCGCGACGGCGGCCGGCCTCCGTCTCGAAGCGGACGACCGATACGGTCAGCTGCACTTCGTGCGGACTGGTCTTGGGACTCGACGAGATGGAGTACTGGCGCGGCTGCAGGCGCTTGAGCACGGTCATCCACTCGTCCGCGCCGGCCCGCACCGGAAACTCATGCAGCAGATCCACCGCCTGCATGCTCCACAGGAACTGCTCGAGCCGCGCGGTGTTCTCGCGGCGAAGCAGCGTCGTGAGCGCGGAGTCCTGCGAGCGCTCCGCGACGAATGCGAGCAGGTCCGGCGTGATCCTCGAGATGTCGAGCTGCGTCGCGAGGGCCTCGTCGAGGTGGCGTTCGTGACCGTCGAGCTCGACGACCGTGCGCGGCGGGAGCCCCGTCACGTCGAGCCACTCCGCGACGGCAGCCGGGGCATTCGCGCACACGACGCCGAGCGAGTCGCCGGCCTCGTATGAGACGCCGGCGGGCGCGAGGTCGAAGCCGAACTGGCGCACCTCCTTCCGGGAGCCGGCCCCGCTCAGGAGCGTGTTCGTCACCAGGGCCGCCCGCACCGGGTTCGACCGCGTGAAGAGGCGTCGGGTGGCGGGGACGGATGCCTCGGCGGCCGTCCCCGACCCGGCTGCGCCGGCCGCCGCTCTCGCCGCCCGCGCGTCGCCCAGGGCTGCGAGGACGTCCTCCAGCCATGCCGCAGCCGGCTCGGCGCAGTCGGGCTCGCAGTCCACGCGCGGCACGATCGCCGTCGCGCCGAGTGCGGCGAGCCGCTCGTCGATCCCCCGGCCGTGGCCGCAGAAGTCGTCGTAACTCGAGTCGCCGATCGCGAAGACGGCGTACCGGACGCGGGCGAGGTCGGGCGCGTCGGCGTGCTGGAGCGCGGCCCAGAGGTCTGCCGCATTGTCCGGCGGACCGCCGTCGCCGAACGTCGACGTCACGACGAGGAGCGTCTCGGTCTCGGCGAGGCGCGCGAGCGACACATCGAGCATGCTGACGACGCGGGTCGGGATGCCGCGTCCCACGAGCGTCGCGGCGCAGGCGGAGGCGACCTCCTCGGCGTTCCCGGTCTGCGAGCCCCACAGCACCGTGACCCCCGAGACGACGCCGGTCGCGGCGGATGGCGACGCGATGGGCATGCGCGAGTACAGGCCCGCGAGGACGCCCTCGACCCACGCGCGGGCGAGGTCGCCGAGGGGTGCGGAGGGCGGCAGCACGGGCGCGGTCCCCGCTTCGGGCGGCGCGGCCTCGAGCGCTGAGAGGAAGCCCGACACGTAGGCGCCCTCGTCCTCGCTCAGACGGGCGCCGAGGAGGTTCGCGGCGGCGGCGGGAAGCGGCATCCGACCCTCGTCCCTCCCGTCCGCCGGACGCGACGGCGGGGGACCCACGCGACGGAGCGCCACGGCGGCGTACTTGAACTCCGGCTGCAGCGAGGCGGGATCGACGGCGTCGCTCGTGACCGCGTTGACGGTCAGGTACTCGCCCTGCTCGTCGTTCCAGTGGAAGGGCGCGAAGCAGCCGCCCGGCTGCACCCGCTCGGTCAGCACCGCCGGGAGCACGACACGTCCTCGCCGCGACGACACCTCCACCTGGTCGCCCTCGGCGATCTCGAGCCGTACGGCATCGTCGGGATGGATCTCGACGAACGGATCGGGATCGAGCTTCACGAGCTTCGCGACCTTGCCGGTCTTGGTCATCGTGTGCCACTGGTGCTGAAGGCGCCCGGTGTTGAGGATCCACGGGTAGTCGTCGTCGGGCAGCTCCTTCGGCCCGATGTGCGGGCGGGCGAGGAACTGCGCGCGGCGTGACGGCGTCGGGAAGGCCAGCCGCGGGGTCGAGCCATCGTCCGCGACGTGGCGCGCCTGGCTCACGCCGTCGTTGACGTACCGGATGGGATGCCGCGCCTCGGCGTCTCCAGGCGGAGCCGGCCACTGCACGGGCCCGGCCCGCAGGCGCTCGTGCGTCACACCGCGCACATCCCAGCCCGTGCGCGGGTTCCAGAACCGACGGATCTCGTCGAAGACCTCGGCGCTCGTCTGGAAGGAGAAGCCGTCGGCGAAGCCCATGGCACGGGCCACGCGGCAGATCAGCTGCCAGTCGGGCAGCGCGTCGCCGGGAGGGTGCGCGCCCCGCTGTACGAGCGTCATCGTGCGGTCGCTGCTGACCATGACGCCCTCGGCCTCGACCCACAGCGTGGCGGGCAGCAGCACGTCGGCGTAGGCGTTCGTGGCGGTGTCGATGAAGACGTCCTGCGTGATGACGAGCTCTGCGGCCTCGAGGCCCGCGATGACGGTCTTGCGGTTGGCGACGGAAGCGACGGGGTTCGTGCACATGATCCACGCGGCCTTGATGCGGCCCTCGGCCATCGACCGGAACATGTCCACGGTGCCGGTGCCCGCCTCGGCTCGGATCGTGCCGGACGGGAGCCCCCAGACTCCCTCGACGAAGGCGCGATCGTCGGCGTCGAAGACGGCGCGCTGCCCGGGAAGACCCGGCCCCATGTATCCCATCTCGCGGCCGCCCATGGCGTTCGGCTGACCGGTGAGCGAGAACGGTCCGCTGCCCGGCCGGCAGATGGCGCCGGTGGCGAGGTGCAGGTTGCAGATCGCGTTGGTGTGCCAGGTGCCCTGCGTCGACTGGTTGAGCCCCATCGTCCACAGCGTCATCCACTCGCCGGCTTCCGCGATCCACTGCGCGGCGGTGCGGATGTCTCCCTCGGCGAGCCCCGTGATCTCGGCGACACGGCTCGGCGGGTAGTCCGCGAGGAACGTGGGCATCGCCTCCCACCCGTCGGTGTGCTCGGCGATGAAGCGCTCGTCGATCGCCCCCGTCTCGACGAGCAGGTGCAGGAGGCCGTTGAGGAGCGCGAGGTCGGTGCCCGGCGTGATCGGCAGGTAGAGGTCGGCGCGGTCGGCCGTCGCCGTGCGGCGAGGATCGACGACGATGAGTTTCGCCCCCTGCTTGAGCCGGTCGGCCATCCGGAGGAAGAGGATGGGGTGGCAGTCGGCCATGTTCGACCCGATGACGAAGAACAGGTCGGCGCGATCGATGTCCTCATACGATCCGGGCGGGCCGTCGGCCCCGAGCGACTGCTTGTAGCCGGTGCCGGCCGAGGCCATGCACAGCCGCGAGTTCGATTCGATGTGGATGCCGCGGAGGTATCCCTTCACGAGCTTGTTGGAGAGGTACTGGGCCTCGATCGACATCTGCCCCGAGACGTACACGGCCACGGCATCCGGTCCGTGCTCGTCGACGATGGCCCGCAGCCGCGTGCCCGCCTCGGAGATCGCCGTGTCGAGCGGCGTCGGCACGGCGTCCTCGCCTCGCGCGGGCCGGATGAACGCCGTCGCCATCCGGCCGGGCGCCTGCATCAGGTCGAGGTGCGTCGCGCCTTTCGTGCAGAGCCGGCCGGCGTTGGCGGGGTGCAGCCTGTCACCCGATGTCCTGACGACGCTCGAGCCGTCCGTCGACACGGTGACGCCGCATCCGACTCCGCAGTAGGAGCACGCTGCGCGCACCTCGGTCGTCGGTGCCGCTGAGCGCACCGCCGCCGCGTCCGCGAGAGGGCTCATGCCCCGATGCTCGCGGATGCATGTTCCACGACGTCGTGCGCCGTGTTACCGCCTGGTCACACCGATCTCACCGGCGTGCGATCCGGCGTGTGAGGCGCTTCAGTCGTCGGCGCGCCCGGTGTCGCCGATCGTGGGCTCGCCCGAGGCTTCGTCGCCGGGCATCCCCTCCGAATCGGACATGCCGGAGCCGGTGGATGCCTGGGGCTCGTCGTCCTGACCGGGGAGCTCCTCGAAGAGGCCGGGCGGCGGCGTCACCACGACGCGGCCGGCCGCGATGTCCACCTCGGGCACGATCGCCTTGACGAACGGTACGAGGATCTCGTCGTCGTCGCTGCCGCGGACGATGAGGAGGTCCTGCGCGGGAAGGTGGTCGACGCGGATCACGCGACCGACGACGTCGCCCTCGCGCACGACGTCCAGTCCGACGAGCTGGTGGTCGTACCAGGCGTCGTCCTCGGCGGGAGCTGCCGAGGCATCCTCATCGATCCAGAGGATCGCGCGGATCAGACCCTCGGCGGCCGTGCGATCGTCGACCCCCTCGAAGAACGCGACGGGATGGCTGTTCATCCACTTGAACTCGCGCACCGTGAGCGGCTTGCCGTGCCAGGGCGACGCCTCGGGGACCTGCAGGGTGAACGTGGCACCCGGGACGAAGCGTCCCTCGGGATCGTCGGTGTAGAGCTCGAGCTTGATGGCGCCCTTGAGGCCATGGGCCTTGACGAGGCGTCCCACCCGGAGCTGGTTCTTGGCCGACTTCGGCGGCCGGGCTGCGGCCTTGGCCTCTTCCGGTGTCGTCGAGTCGGGTTCGTGCTCCTGCGCCATCAGTCGTCCGCGACGTCGACGCGCACGCGTCGTCCGTCGGCGAGCGCCGAGATCAACGTGCGCAGGGCCTTGGCCGTGCGTCCGCCGCGCCCGATCACGCGACCACGGTCATCGGGGTGCACGTGCACCGCGAGGACGTCGCCGCGGGGCGACGTCGAAGAGTGGATGCGGACGTCGTCCGGGTGATCCACGATCCCCTTGACGACGTGCTCGAGCGCGGCGGCGAGCACGGATTACTCGGCGTCTTCGGCCGGAGCGGCCTCGGCCTCGTCAGCCGGGGCCTCGGCGACCGGCTCGGCCTTCTTCTCGGCCTGGGGCTTGACGACCGACTTCTTCGAGGCGTCGACCTCGAAGTCGGGCTTGGCCTCCGCGGTGCGCACGGTCGAGACGGCGTTCTTGTCGCCCTTGAACTGGCCCCAGTCGCCGGTCAGCTTGAGGATGGCCAGAACCTGCTCGCTCGGCTGGGCGCCGACGCTCAGCCAGTACTGCGCGCGCTCGGAGTCGACCTCGATGAACGAGGGCTCCTCGGTGGGGTGGTACTTGCCGATCTCCTCGATCACACGACCGTCGCGCTTGGTGCGCGAGTCGGCGACGACGATGCGGTAGTAGGGCGCACGGATCTTGCCCAGGCGCTTGAGACGGATCTTGACAGCCACGATTCTCCTGAATGTGTGGAAAGGAAGTGAACCGGTCGCCTGGAGCGTGGGGTGCACACCCGGCGGAAGCTCTGAAAGGGAGGACCTGTCGCTGGATAGAGGGTCGAGCAAGCGGTCCGACCCTCTATTCTGCCAGATCCGTTCACGAGCCGCGAACCGGCATGCGCGCTCGAGCGGACGATGGACGATCCGACCGCGAGCGACGGATCAGCCGGCACCGTGCGGCGCGAAGCGCAACGCCGCGGCGGGCGCGGCGGCGAGATGTCGCCCGGCGACGCACACCGGTGCGAGCGACGCCGGGGCGCGGCATCCCCGTGCGAAACTGTGCCCATGACGGTGCCTTTCGCGACATCCGCCCGCTCCTCGGTGGGGATCGAATGGGAGCTGATGCTCGCGGATGGCGCGTCGGGCGACCTCGTCCCGCGAGCACCCGAGATCCTGCCGGCCCTCGAGGAGTCGACGGCGCTCGAGCGCTACACCGTCACGGGCGAGCTTCTCACCAACACGGTCGAGGTCACCAGCGGCATCGGCGACACCGTCGCCGCCGCTGTCGACGACGTCGCCGACGCGATCGCGGCCATCCGCCGGGAAACCGATCCGCGCGGCATCGAGCTGCTGTGCGCGGGAAGCCACCCGTTCGCGCAGTGGTACGACCAGAGCATCACCGACAAGACCCGGTACCACAAGCTCATCGAGCGGACGCAGTGGTGGGGTCGCAACATGATGATCTGGGGCATCCACGTGCACGTCGGCGTCGACGACGTCGACAAGGTGTTCCCCATCATCAACGCGCTGGCCGTCTACCTGCCGCATCTTCAGGCGCTGTCCGCGTCGAGCCCGTTCTGGGCGGGCGAGCGGACCGGCTACGCCTCCAACCGCTCGCTCGTCTTCCAGCAGCTGCCGACGGCGGGTCTGCCGTGGCCGCTCGAGTCGTGGGCGGAGTTCGAGGGCTACCTCGGCGACCTCGTGCGAACCGGCGTGATGGAAGACGCGACGGAGGTGCGGTGGGACATCCGGCCCGCACCGAGGTGGGGCACGATCGAGGTGCGCGCGTGCGACGGGATGTCGACGCTTCCCGAGCTCGCGGCCATCGCCGCGCTCGTCCAGGTGCTCGTGGAGCACTTCTCGCGGGAGCTCGACGAGGGGCGCTCCCTTCCGACGCTCCAGCCGTGGTTCGTCCGCGAGAACAAGTGGCGCGCTGCGCGCTACGGCCTGGACGCGCGGATCATCGTCGACGCCGACGGCACGCAGGCCCCCGTGCGCGAGCACCTCGCCGAGACGATGGACCGTCTCATCGACATCGCCGTCGAGCTCAAGTGCGCGCGCGAGTTCGCGGGCCTCGACACCACTCTCACGCAGGGCGCGTCGTACGCCCGGCAGCTCTTCGTGGCCGACGCGGCCGAGGGGGACCTGCGGGAGGTGGTGCACCACCTCATCCGCGAGTTCCGCGCCGGGCCGACGCTGCGCGAGCATCTGTCCCAGCTCGCCCACTGACATCCCGCCACTGACACTCCGACCTCCCGACACCCCGACCTTCACGAAGGTAGGAGTTCGAGCGAGCGTAGGACGCAGCCGCTGCGCGCGGTCCTACCTCCGCGCCTTCTCCTACGCTCGTGAGCCCATCCGGCGATGAAGGCCCTGAGCGACGGCGGCGAGCACCGTCCGCTCGACCACGTGCCAGTCGAACATCACCTGCTGATAGTCGAACCGCAGCACGGTGTATCCCAGAAGCACGAGGCGAGCATCCGCGGCGATGTCCCGCCGACGGTCGGCAGCCGAGCTGTGGTGCTCGAAGCCGTCGATCTGGACCACGAGGCGGTCGCCGATCAGGAAGTCGACCGGATGCCCGTCGATCCACACCTGCTGGCGGATGACCACGCCGAACGGTGAGATCCGGGACCGGAAAATGGTCTCGAGGCCGGAGTCGCTCAACGCCGAGCATGCATCGGCGATCACTCGAGCGCGAGAGCTCCCCCAGTCGACTCGACGAAGTGCATCGAGGCTGACCGCGCCCTTGCGGACCGCCGACTCCCAGACGGTCAGCGCCGACTCCCGCGGCACACACTCTGAGACATGGAGAAGCACGTTCAGAAGCGGGTCCTCGACGGCGTGCGCGCTCACGGGCTCGGGACCGAGCGACCAGTGTGCGACGACCCCCTCTCGGGGAACTCTGGATGCTGTCGGCTTGACCGCGACATGCAGGTCCTCGTGGGCGGGTACCCAGAACCCCCGCCGCGCGGCTGAGCTGATGCAGCTCAAGCGGCCACCCACGGCGACGGCGCGAACGATTCGCCGGTCGACGCCGGGCAGGACGAGCCAGGAGCGGCGCACGCGCGACACGTGTCCATCGTCGACGGCCGCCACCATGGTCTGGGTCGGGAATCCGGCAGTCCGGGCCTCCGAACTGTGCGCGATGCCGCCTCGGGCGGAGAGCCATCTGACGAAGTCGGCGGGGCGAGGCATCCGTCCACCCTGTCGGAACTTCGGCGCACGAGCCGCCGCGCCTCGACCTCTGTTCACATTCCCGTCGGGCGCCCGCGGTGTGGAGGAGACGCCGAAGGTCACCGGCGTAGGAATCCGCGCGAAGGTAGGACCCTACTGGAGGCAGATTTCCTGCCTTCGCTCGATTTCCTACCTCCGTGAAGGGTCAGCCCCGCCCGAGCATCTTCTGCAGCTCGGCGAGGTCGGCCTCGCTCGGCCCGCCCTTGCCGCCGCCGCCGAGGCCGAAGCCCGAGCCCGTCGGCTCCGCCGGACCCGCCGCCGCGATGCCGGCGTTCTCGGCCGCACGCTTGGCGGGGTTTCCCGACCGCGAGCCCGAGCGCGACTTCTGCTGCTTGCCGCGCTTCGACGACGCGCCGGGGCGCCCCGCGCCGGGCACCGGACCCATCCCCGGGATGTTCGGCACACCGCCGCGGGCGACGGTCTTCATCATCTTGGCCGCCTGCTCGAAGCGCTGCACGAGCTGGTTGACGTCGGTGACCGTCATCCCGGATCCGCGCGCGATGCGCAGCCGGCGCGAGCCGTTGAGCACCTTCGGGTTGCGGCGCTCCCCCGGCGTCATGGAGCGGATGATGGCCTCGGTGCGGTCGATCTCGCGCTCGTCGAAGTCGTCGAGCTGCTGCTTCATCTGGCCCATGCCCGGGAGCATCCCGAGCATCTTCTTCATCGAGCCCATCTTCTTCATCTGCTGAAGCTGCTCGAGGAAGTCCTCGAGCGTGAACTGCTCCTTCGCGAGCTTCTCGGCGACCTTCATCGCCTCTTCCTCGTCGAACGCGGCCTGAGCCTGCTCGATGAGGGTGAGGATGTCGCCGAGGTCGAGAATGCGCGACGCCATCCGGTCGGGATAGAACGGCTCGAGGTCGTCGAGGTTCTCGCCCGTCGAGGCGTAGATGATCGGGCGACCGGTGACGGATGCCACGGAGAGGGCCGCGCCGCCGCGCGCGTCGCCGTCGAGCTTGGACAGCACGACACCGGTGAAGTCGACGCCCTCCTGGAAGGCCTTCGCCGTGTTGACGGCGTCCTGGCCGATCATCGCGTCGATGACGAAGAGCACCTCGTCGGGGTTCGTCGCGCGGCGGATGTCGGAGGCCTGCCTCATCAGCTCGGCGTCGACGCCGAGGCGGCCCGCCGTGTCGATGATGACCACGTCGTGCTGGTGCCGCCGGGCGATGTCCACGCCGTCGCGCGCCACCTGCACGGGATCGCCCACGCCGTTGCCGGGCTGCGGCGCGTACACGGCGGCGCCCGCTTGACCGGCGACGACCTGCAGCTGGTTGACGGCGTTGGGGCGCTGGAGGTCTGCCGCGACGAGGAGCGGCGTGTGGCCGTCCTTCTCGAGCTGCTTCGCGAGCTTGCCGGCGAAGGTCGTCTTGCCCGAGCCCTGCAGGCCCGCGAGCATGATGATCGTCGGCGGGTTCTTCGCGAACTGAAGCCGGCGCTGCTCGCCGCCGAGGATCGCGATGAGCTCCTCGTTGACGATCTGCACGACCTGCTGTGCGGGGTTGAGCGCCCGGTTGACCTCGTCGCCCAGCGCGCGCTCGCGCACCTTCGCGGTGAACTCCTTCACCACGGGGAGCGCCACGTCCGCGTCGAGCAGGGCGCGACGGATCTCGCGCACCGTGCCGTCGACGTCCGCGGGCGTGAGCTTGCCCTTGGTGCGCAGATTGCGGAAGGTCTCGGTGAGCCGATCGGAGAGCGTGCCGAAGGTAGCCATGATCCCCCGATTCTACGTGAGCGAGTCCGGCTCCCCCGCGGGCCCGAGTTCCTGGAAGAGCGTGATCTGCAGTCCCGCGGGACCCCGCAGGCGCGAGTTGAGCGAGCGCCAGGGCGTCTGGCGAGCGGATGCCTCGAGCTTCGCCCCCGCCGCGACGAGGCGCTCCGTCATCCCATCCGCGTCGCCGACCTCGAATGCGAGCCGGATCGCGTCGCTCGGAGCATCCCCGTCCGTTTCGACCCGGTCGATCAGAGCCACCTGGCCGGCGTTCGAGAGCTCGAGGGTCGCCTCGCCCGCCGCGAGGATCGCGACCCGCGCATCGCCCTCCCCCTCATGCGACTCCCGCTCGACGAGTCCGAGTTCGTCGCGGTAGAAGGCGAGCGCCTCGTCGAACCGCTCGGCGCGTGCGACGACCCGCAGCTGTCGGACGGCCGTGGGCAGGGTGGGCGCCGCGACGACCAGCGCCCGGGCGAGGAAGCCGGCGAGCGGTGCGCGCCCGGCGCCGCCGTGAGCCCACGCCTCGATCGCGGCGAGCACCGCTCCCCCGTGGGCGGCGCCCGCGACGTCGGCCTCCAGCCGGTCGACGCCGGCCGCGTGCAGACGAGTGGCCACCGCTGCGGCGATCCGCGAGCGGCGGACGGATGCCTCGCGCTCGAGCTCCGCCTCGAGCCCCATCGCGTCGGTGTTCACGACGGCCAGGGCCAGGCTGTCCGGGGTGAAACCCGCCCCGAGGGCCGTGAGTGCGGAGGTGACCGCGGAGGCCGCGCCGCCCGCGCGCCCGGACGCCCCGAGTGACGCGTCAGCGGTCGCGGATGCCGCGGCCGACGTCGCCCCGTCGCCGCGCAGCCGCTCCTCGAGGGCTCGGACCCGCTCGTCGAGAGCGGACCAGAGGATGTCGGACTTGGAGGCGAAGTAGTTGAAGAAGCTCGATCGGCTCACCCCCGCGCGCGAGGCGATGTCGGCGATGGACGTCTGCTCGAACCCGCGCTCGAGGAAGAGCTCGCACGCCGCCTCCGCGAGGGTCTCGCGCGAGGACGCGCGGGGTCGGCCGGTCCGGGGCTCCCTGGGCATGCCCCCACGCTATCCGTGCGCCCCGCGTGGTCGCGAGCGGCGGCGGAGGCGTATTGTTGGACGCGATCCAGGAAGTCGCCACAAGCGAAGGAGAGCCGTGCTCGACATCCTCACCCCCGGCTTCTCGCCGGAGTACGTGCTGTATCACGACGGCTGGGCCCTGCAGAGGAGCGTCCACGCCGACATCGTCTCGGGCGAGCGGGCCGACACGCTGATCCTCCTGGAGCACGAGCCGGTGTACACGGCTGGCGCGCGGACGGCGCGCCACGAGCGCCCGACCGATGGCACCCCCGTCGTCGACGTCGATCGAGGCGGCAAGATCACGTGGCACGGTCCGGGGCAGCTCGTCGGGTACCCGATCGTGCGGCTGCGGGAGCCCGTCGACGTCGTCGCGCACGTCCGCCGCATCGAGGGGCTCTTGATCGACGTGCTCGCGGAGTTCGACATCGAGGGCTACCGCGTTGAGGGTCGCAGCGGCGTGTGGGTGCGGCGTCCGCTCGGGGAGGACAAGGTCGCCGCCATCGGCGTCCGCGTGCAGCGAGGCGTCACGATGCACGGCTTCGCGCTCAACTGCGACAACTCCCTCGCCGGCTTCCGGGGCATCATCCCGTGCGGGATCACGGATGCCGGGGTCACGACCATGAGCGAGATCGTCGGCGCCGACATCTCGCCCGTCGATGTGGTGGACCCGGTGGTGCGGGCCTTCCAGGCCGAGTACGCGGGGGCGATCGCGTGAGCGCCGCCGTGCCCGAGGGCCGCAAGCTCCTGCGGCTCGAGGTGCGAAACGCCCAGACCCCGATCGAGCGCAAGCCCGAGTGGATCAAGACCAAGGCGAAGATGGGGCCGGAATACCAGGCGCTCCACTCGCTGGTGAAGACCGAGGAGCTGCACACCGTCTGCCAGGAGGCGGGCTGCCCGAACATCTACGAGTGCTGGGAGGACCGGGAGGCGACGTTCCTCATCGGCGGCTCGCAGTGCACGCGGCGATGCGACTTCTGCCAGATCGACACCGGCAAGCCGGCCGACTACGACACCGACGAGCCGCGGCGCGTCGCCGAGAGCGTGCAGCGCATGCAGCTGCGCTACTCGACCGTGACGTGCGTGGCGCGTGACGATCTCGCCGACGGCGGCGCGTGGCTCAACGCCGAGACCGTGCGCCAGATCCACGCCCTGAACCCCGGCACGGGGGTCGAGCTCCTGGCGACCGACTTCAACGGCGACCCCGACCTCCTGCGTATCGTCTTCGAGGCGCGGCCGGAGGTGTTCGCGCACAACGTCGAGACGGTCCCGCGCATCTTCAAGCGCATCCGCCCGGCGTTCCGCTACGAGCGGTCGCTCGATGTGCTGACCCAGGCGCGCGACGCCGGCCTCATCACGAAGTCGAACCTCATCCTCGGCATGGGCGAGGAGCTGGAGGAGGTGGTGCAGGCGCTGCGCGACCTGCACGACGCGGGCACCGACATCATCACGATCACCCAGTACCTGCGTCCGACCCCGCGGCACCTGCCCGTCGCGCGGTGGGTCAAGCCCGACGAGTTCGTCGAGTTCAAGGAGGAGGCCGAGCGGATCGGCTTCCTCGGGGTGCTCGCCGGCCCGCTCGTGCGCTCCTCGTACCGCGCCGGGCGCCTGTGGGCGCAGTCGATGATCTCGAAGGGCCGCGACATCCCTCCCCACCTCGCGCACATCGCAGCCGACGTGCACGCGGAGCGCGGATTCGCCCAGGCGGTGTGAGAGGACCGCCGCCGCGCCGACGGCGCCGCGCGGGCTCGCCTCAGACGGCCGGTGCCGGCCAGATGTACGGGAGGTCGTCGGGGATGTCCCCGAACCGGGGACGATAGAACTCGGGATCCTTCCGCACGAGATTCGAACGGTGCGACAGGTGGAACGCCGGGTCTCCGAGCCACAGCGGCAGCTCCAGGTCGTCCTGCCGCACGCCCTCGACCTCGGGCGCGAACGCGAGCAGCTGCGGGCGGACGTTGTCGGGCCGGCCCTGGGCGGTCCAGGCATCCGTCATCGCGAGTCCGTACGACACGAGGGCCGGAAGGTACCCGCGCCACATCTTCGCGGCCGGGTGGTGGCGCCACCCGTAGGTCGGAAGGGTGTTCGCACGCAGCAGCTGCAGGGTCTCGACGCGCTGCTTCCCCAGCCGGGCGCGGTCCAGGGCAGCCGCGGACGCGGCGAACGAGGGGTAAGGGAGGAAGGTCTGCATTCAGTCGGCGCTGGTCACCGAGAGGACGTCGCCGTCCGATCCGAGATTGACCAGCAGCACGTCGTCGGTGGCGTCGGGGTCCAGCGCGTACTCGAGCACCGCGAAAGGATCCGAGCCGCCGTGCTCGTCGGCCAGGATCGTCATGCTCATCAGCTGCAGCGAGCGGATGACGTCGATGTGCAGATCGCCCGATACGTCGACGAGCATGTCGTCGATGTCGTCGCCGAGATTCTCCTGCTGCTGCAGGATGTACTCGGTCACCTCGCTCGTGCGGTCGTCGAGCTCGGAGACCATGGCGTTGCGGGCGCTCCGGTCGATCGCCTCGAGAGACGAGACGAGGCCCGCTGCGACGTCGAGAGCCGCCTCGGAGACGTCGTCCTGGTCGGGTGCCGTCAGGTCGACGGTGACGCTCTGGTCGCCCAATTCGACGTTCTCAGACCAGAAGATCGACCCGTCCGGCCCGGACTCGAGGAGTCCGAAGAAGTCGTGCTCGATCGCCATGAACCCATGAAACCAGCCTGCCGGGTCGGGCGGTAGTGGCGACGCTCCGTGTGTCGCCGAAACGCCGATCAGTCGACGAGGGCGGCCGCGAACACATGCGGCGTGAAGCCCGTGAGGTCGCCGATCCCCTCGCCCTGGCCGAGCAGCTTCACCGGGATTCCGGTGCGCTCCTGCACCGCGAGCACGAATCCGCCCTTCGCCGAGCCGTCGAGCTTGGTGATCACGAGCCCGGTGACTCCGGCGTGCTCGAGGAACGCCTGCGCCTGCATGACGCCGTTCTGGCCGGTCGTGGCATCCAGGACCAACAGGACCTCGCTGATGGGCGCCTGCTTCTCGATCACGCGGCGGATCTTGGTCAGCTCGTCCATCAGGCCGCCCTTGGTGTGCAGGCGGCCGGCGGTGTCGACGAGCACGATCTCCGTCCCCGTGCGCTTGGCGTAGTCGATCGTCTGGAAGGCGACGGATGCCGGATCCTGCCCCTGCTGCTGCGGCCGCACGATCGTCGCGCCGCCGCGTTCGGCCCACGTGGCGAGCTGGTCGACGGCCGCGGCCCGGAAGGTGTCGGCCGCGCCCACCACGACGGAGCGGCCGTAGCGCTGGAGGAACTTCGCGAACTTGCCGATGGTCGTCGTCTTGCCGACGCCGTTGACGCCCACCACGAGCACGACGGCCGGGCGCTCGGTGAGCCGGAGCGTCGTGTCGAACTTGGCGAAGTGCTCCTCGAGCGTCTCTTTGAGCATCCGCTGCAGGTCCCGCGGGTCGGTCGTGCGGTACCGCTCGACCTTCTCGTGCAGCTCGTCGACGATGCGCTCGGTGATGTCGGGACCGAAGTCGGCCGTCAGCAGCGCCGTCTCGAGGTCGTCCCACGTCGTCTCGTCGATCGTCGGCTTCACGAACATGCCGCGCAGCGCGCGGCCGAGCGACCAGGAGCTCTCTGCCATGACTCCAGCCTATGGGGCGCTCCACGCGGCGACGGATCGTCAGCCCGTGCCCGAGAAGACGAGCTGGAATGCGTTCGGATCCGAGCTCAGGAGCGCCCACATGTCGCGCACGTCCGTGGTCGAGGGGCACCGCAGCGTCGCGACGAAGCCCATATCCAGCGCCGCGAAGGCGCGCGCGGCGACGAGGTAGGTCGTCGCGGTCTCGGAGTCGGCGCCCGCGACCGCCCGTGTCTGGACGAGTTCGGAGGGGGTGCGGAAAGGGGCGAGGTCGTCACGCGCGAAGGACGCGATCTCCTCGGCCGTCGTTCCGAACTGGGCGGCGAGCAGCAGGTCCGAGTCGGCGGCGTCGCCGTCCCCTTCGCCGGAATCGGGAAGGGCGCCGTGCCAGTAGCCGACGACGCAGTCCGTCGCCTCGCTCCGGTACGACCACGAGCCGTCCCCGTCGTCGGCTGTCACGACCGTGTACCCGGCGGCACCGTCGAGCGGATCCGCCCACGAGGCCGTCTGCGCGGGATCCAGCAGGTCGCCGTCATCGAGGGAGATCTGGACGGTCGGCGGTTCGGACGACGAAGGCGAGGGCTCGGCGGCGCTCGGCGTCGGAGACGGCTGCACCGTGCACCCGCTCAGGGAGACGAGGAGTGCGACGGAGACCGCCACCGCGGCTCGAGCGGTCGGGCGGCTCACGACGCGACGCGCTCCCCCACCCGCTGGCCGACCACGGCCGAGACGCCGTCCTGGCGCATCGAGACACCGTAGAGGGCGTCCGCGATCTCCATCGTGCGCTTCTGATGCGTGATGACGATGAGCTGGCTGGACGCCCGCAGCTGCTCGAAGACGCCCAGCAGGCGTCCGAGATTCGCATCGTCGAGTGCGGCCTCCACCTCGTCGAGGATGTAGAAGGGACTCGGACGCGCTTTGAAGATCGCCGTCAGCAGAGCCACCGCCGCGAGCGAGCGTTCGCCGCCCGACAGAAGCGAGAGCCGCTCGATCTTCTTGCCCACGGGACGCACGGCGACCTCGATGCCGGTCGTGAGGGGGTTGTCGGGGTCGGTGAGCGAGATGCTGCCCGTACCCCCGGGGAACAGGATCGGGAACACGTCGCCGAACGCCGTCCTGGTGTCCTCGAAGGCCGCGAGGAAGATCGTCTGCATCCGCTCGTCGAGCTCCTCGATGATGGTCATCAGGTCCTTGCGCGTCTGCGTCAGATCGGCCAGCTGCTCGGTGAGGAACTTGTGGCGCTGCTCGAGCGCGGCGAACTCCTCCAGAGCGAGCGGGTTGACGCGGCCGAGCTGGCTCAGCTTGCGCTCGGCGTCCTGCAGGCGTCGCCGCTGCTCGGCGCGGTCGAACGGCACCGAGGCGTCGTCCTTCTCGTCGGAGTTCAGAGGGATCGGCTGATCGGGGCCATATTCCGAAATGAGAATGTTTTCTTCCAAGCCCAGCTCGGAGGCGACGCGCTCGAGCAGGCTCGCAACGTGCAGTCGCTTCTCGTGGATCTGCAGCTCGAGGCCGTGCACGCTCTCCGTCAGCCCTGCCAGCCGCTCGCGCGCGGCCGACTCCTGCGCCCGGAGCTCGGCGAGCTCCTGCGTCACGGCGGTGCGGGCGCTCTCGGCCGTCGCGAGCTCGAGTCGCGCCTGCGTCACGGAGCGGTCGATGGCATCCAGGAGCGGCGGCAGCTGAGCCGTCACGGCGGCCGCCGTCTCGCGCTGCTGCCTCCGGATGACCGCCCGCCGAGCCGCCTCCGCCGCCGCCTCCCGCTCGCGCTCGCGCTGGTTCGACAGCTGGATGACGCGGGCCTCCGCCGCGCGGACCCGTTCACGCAGCGTCTCGACCTCGAGCCGCGTACGCATCTCGTCCTCCCGTGCCGCCTCGAGGCCGGCGAGCAGTCCCTCTCGCGCAGACGCGTCGAGGATCGGTCGCGGGGCCTCGAGGGCCACGGTCAGGCGCTCGTCGGCGACGCGGGCGGAGGCGACGGCATCCTCGACCGCCGCCTCGGCCTGGGCCAGACCCGCTGCGAGGCGCTCGCACTCGGCGATCGCCGCCTCGTGCCGGACGGTCGCCCGGTTGACCTGCTCGGCGTGCGCAGCGAGGGCCGCGTCGTGCGCGCGCAGCGTCTCGAGAGCGGTCTTGGTCGCCTGCCGGGCGCTCTCCAGCTCGCCCACCGTGTCGGCGAGGGCGGTACGCAGGGAGTCCGAGACGACGGTGATCTCCGCGAGCCGTTCGGACGCGGCATCCCGCTCCGCCGCCAGCTCGAGGCGCGAGCGCCCCTGTCCGGATCCCGCGCGGAGGGTGTGGGCCGTCACGACCTCGCCCGTGCGGGTGACCACCGTGGACGACGGCGCCTGCGCCGCGATCGACCGGGCTGCGTCGAGGTCCTCGGCGATGAGCACGGGTGCCAGGATGCCGATCACGCCGTCGGGCGCCGCCACGACGTCGCGCGCGGCGACCGCGCCGCGGACGGCCGCCGTCGGCTCCGTCGCCCGCCCGGCGTGGGCGACCGCGATGTCCACGACGCCGAGGTCTCCGTCCCGCGCGAGCGCGGCGACGTTGAACGCGTCGTCGGTCGAATCGACGAGCACGCCTTCCGCGAGCGGTCCCAGGACGGCTGCGATCGCGGCCTCGTAGCCCGGCGTGACCTTGATGGCATCCCCGATGAGCCCGCGGACGCCGGAGCCCCCGCGCGCCACGATGTCGGCTGCCGCGTTGCGCGTGTCGAGGGCACGGCTCAGCGTCTTGGTCTGCGCCCGCAGGGCCTCGAGCTCGCGCTCCGCGGCATGCAGCCGCTCGCGCAGTCCGTGCACCGCGCCCTCGGCATCGGTCGCGTCGCGCTGAGCGCGCTCGTAGGCCGCCGCGTGCTCGGCGGTGGTGCCCTCGGCGACGAGATCGGGGTCGATGCCCTCGAGCGCCGCCTCGGCGTCCGCCCGGCGGGCCAGGGCTGCGTCGAGCGCCTTCTGCTGTCGCTCCACCGCGCCGCGGACGGCGGCGAGCGTCGAGGCTGCGGCCTCGGCCGTTCCGCGCAGCGCGGTGATCCGCATGTCGTGCTCCGACACGAGGGCGCTCTGCGCGGCGATGTCGGCGTCGAGCGCGTCGAGCTCGGCCCGCGCGCGAAGGACCTCGCGCGCGGCCTCCGCCGCGGCGTCCTGGGCGTCACCCCGCCCCGCCGCGATGTCGTCGATCTCGGTTCGAGCCTCCTCGATCATCGCCTGCGAGACCGTCGTGCGCGTCGCGGGATCGTCGTCGACGCCCTCGCTGAGGAGGGCGAGGCGCTGACCCGCCAGCGTGTACAGGCCGCGCACGCGCTCCTGCACGCGCTCGAGCTCGAATGCCACGCTGCGAGCCCGGTCGACGGCCTCCGAGCGCTGGTCGGCTTCGAGCACCTCGATGCGCGACCGGACGTTCTCGAGCCGGTCCTGCAGGACGAGCCGCTCGGCATGCCGTTCCTGCTCGCTGCGGGTGTGGCCGCCCAGCTCGGTACGGAGGGCGACGAGTTCGTCGGCGAAGAGCCGCGCCTTGGCGTCGCGGACGACCGCCGCGATCGTCGCGGCCTCTCGCGCGATCTCCGCCTGACGTCCGAGCGGCTTCAGCTGCCGGCGCAGCTCGCCCGCGAGATCGCTGAGGCGCAGCAGGTTCGCCTCCATCGCCTCGAGCTTGCGGACGGTCTTCTCCTTGCGCCGCCGGTGCTTGAGGATGCCCGCGGCCTCCTCGATGAAGCCGCGGCGCTCCTCCGGCGAGGCCTGCAGGACGCTGTCGAGGCGGCCCTGACCGACGATCACGTGCATCTCCCGGCCGAGGCCGGTGTCGCTCAGCAGCTCTTGCACATCCAGCAGCCGGCACGTCTCGCCGTTGATGGCGTACTCGCTGGCCCCGTTGCGGAAGAGTGTGCGGCTGATGGTCACCTCGGAGTATTCGATCGGCAGCACGCCGTCGGCGTTGTCGATGGTCAGCTGCACCTCCGCCCGCCCGAGCGGCCCGCGTGTCGCGGTGCCCGCGAAGATGACGTCCTCCATCTTCCCGCCGCGCAGCGTCTTGGCCCCCTGCTCCCCCATGACCCAGGCGAGAGCGTCGACGACGTTCGACTTCCCGGATCCGTTCGGACCGACGATGCACGTGACGCCCGGCTCGAAGGCGAAGGTCGTGGGCTGCGCGAACGACTTGAACCCTTTGAGCGTCACGCTCTTCAGGTGCATGGACGAGCCTCCGCAACGGCCGATGGATGACGCGACAACCGTACCCGACACGCCGGGGAACGCCCGTGCGCCGGGCCGGTGGAGGGATGCTTCGCTCGAAGCTCCGCGAGGGTTTCCGGCCGTTCGGCACGCAAGGCGACACGCGCGGCGAACCGCCGTTTCTGAGAAAAACCTTGACGCCGACCACACGACTGCGCTAGCGTCGCTGATCGCGTCAGAAGTCGAAAGGAGGTCGCCATGATGATGCACATGACTGCTGCCGGCACTGCGCCGGTCCACGCCACCGCGTGCGGTGGATTCCGTGCCACGGCGACCGGGTCCTTCTACGCGTTCATCCCCACGGCCGGCTGACCTGCCGCTCCCGGGAGAACTCTGCCCTCAGGCAGGCTGATCCGGCGATCCCGCCCGCGGCGCATCCCTGCGCCCGCATCGCCCCGCCATCTCTCGAGCGCGATCCGCGCTCCTCCGGCGAACCGACCCCTCATCCCTTCAAGGAAAGACACCACCATGTCCAAGCTCCTCGTGGACGTCCGCACTCTGGACCTCCATCCGCCCGCTCCGGCTCTGCCGGCATCCGCTCCCGTCGGCCTCGTCGACCGCGCATCGCTGCGCCTCGGCCTCTGGCTGCTTCTGCGGAGCGCGGCCCACGCGAACCGTCGCGCGGACCGCGACCTGCGCTCGCGCGCTCTCGAGAACCGTTCCGGTCTCGAGGCGCGGGAGAACGCTGCACTGCGGCGGCTGCACCTGCTGCAGCCGCACCTCTGACGGTGTGCGGCCCGCACCGGGCCGCACACCGCCCCACCGCGCTCCGACCGCACTTCTGACCAGGAACCCCTCATGAGCACCACCACGATCACCGGCGTCGAGTTCCGACCGCTGACCATCCCCGACTCCATCGACTCCCCGGACGCACGCGACTTCCTCGACATGGTCGACGTGCGAAACCGCATCTACGCCGAGATCTCCGGTCACGGCGATCACTCCATCGTCGCCGACGAGCTGCTTCCCCACTACCGCCCCACCGAGTACGAGAAGCGGCTGGTATGGCTGGTGCTGCGCGACGGCGTGCCCGTCGGACGCGTAGGCGCCGACGTCCCTCTGCACGAGGGATCCAAGAACGTGTTCTGGCTCATCGAGCTCCTTCGCCAGGCGCGTGGCCAGGGCATCGGCTCCGCCGGCTACGAGCTCATCGAGCAGACCGCCCGCGAGCACGGCCGCACGGTCCTGCAGTCGTGGGCCGAGCATCCGGCGGCCCCCGGTCCCCGCATCGACTCGCCGACGGGCTTCGGCTCGATCCCCGAGGACGACGCGGCACGCTTCTACCTGCGGCACGGGTACACCCTCGAGCAGGTCGAGCGCAACAGCGCCCTCGACCTACAGGGCTCCTTCGACGAGATCGAGCGGCTGCTGGCCGAGGCGCAGGCGGCCTCGACGGGGTATCGCGTCGTGCAGTGGTCTCCCCCGACGCCCCCGGAGTTCGTCGAGGGCTACGCATGGATGAAGTCGCGCATGAACACCGACGCACCCGCGGCCGGACTCGAGTTCGACGAGGAGGGCTGGGATGCCGCGCGCGTCGCCCGCCACGACGCCCTGTACACCGAGTCGGGCAGGCTCCTCCTCGTGACGGCCGCACAGCACATCGAGACCGGCGAGCTGTGCGCATTCAACGAGCTCGTCATCGGCAAGGACCGCACCGAAGCATCCCATCAGGAGGACACCCTGGTGCTCAAGCAGCACCGCGGCCATCGGCTGGGCATGCTCGTCAAGTGCACGGGACTCCTCTCGTGGCGCGAGATCGCGACGGAGTCGCCGCGGATGATCACGTACAACGCAGAGGAGAACCGCCCGATGCTCGACATCAACGAGGCGATCGGATTCGCGCCGATCGCGTATGAGGGCGCATGGAAGAAGGTGCTCGATGACTGAGACGGCCGCCCCACCGCTCACGATCGGACGCATCGTCGTCCCCGCGACGGTCGACGCCCCCGACGCCGGGCCCTTCCTCGAGATGGTCCGCCTCGGCAACGCCGTCTGCCTGCACGACGCCGGGCACGACGATCTGCATCAGGAGCCTCTCGAGGCGCTGGGGTTCTGGCAGGACCAGCGCGACTGGGGGCAGACCGGCTTCTGGGCCGAGCGCGACGGCCGCATCCTCGGCGCGGTGACGCTCCGCTACGCCCAGGACGAGACCGCGACGACGTCCGACTTCGACCTGCTCGTCGACCCCGAGCACTGGGGCGAGGGTGTCGAGGAGGCACTCCTCGCCGCGGCGGAAGAGGAGGCGCGGGCACTGGGGCGCACCGTCCTCCAGACCTGGACGCTGCATCGACCCGGGACCACCGGGCCGAGGCTGCAGCCGTCGACGGGCTGGGGCGAGGTGCCGGCGGACGATCGCCAGACGGTGTTCCAGCTCGAGAACGGCTTCACGCTCGAGCAGGTGGAGCGCAACAGGGCCTTCGATCTGCGCGGCTCGTTCGCCCTCGTGGAGTCGATGCTCGCTCAAGCCCTCGCCTTCGCCGGGGAGGACTATCGCGTCGTCAGCTGGACGGCGCCGCCGACCCCCGAGGAGTTCCAGGACGGCTACGCCTACGCGATCTCCCGCATGTCGACGGACGTCCCGCAGGGCGGCATGGTCATCGAAGAGGAGAAGTGGGATGCCGAGCGCGTGCGCCGCCGGGATGCCCGCATCGCCGCGCAGGGGCAGGTCGTGTCGGTCGCTTGCGTCCAGCATGTCCCGACGGGGGTGATCGCGGCGTACAACGAGCTCGTGATCGCGGCCGACGACCGGTCCGGCGCGACCCATCAGTACGGCACGCTCGTGCTGAAGGAGCACAGGGGCCACCGACTCGGGACGATCGTCAAGTGCGCCAACCTGCTGCGGTGGCGCGAGATCGCACCCGAGTCGCCGCGCGTCTCGACGTTCAACGCCGAGGAGAACCGGCCAATGCTCGACATCAACGAGGCGATCGGCTTCACGCCGGTGTCGTACGCGGGCGCCTGGAAGAAGATCCTCGCGTAGGGATCGTCGAGGGATGCCGCGCCCCGCGCCGGGCGCGGCATCCCACACTCAGCCGGGAGGCTGCGCCGGCCGCGGTTGACGCTGGCAGTGCGGGCAGTAGTGGCTCGACCGGTTCATGAACGAGACGCGCACGATCGGCCGCCCGCACCGCGGGCACGGCTCCCCCGTGCGTCCGTAGGCGTGGAGCGAGTGCGCGAAGTAGCCCGCCTGCCCGTTCACGTTGACGTACTGCGCGTCGAAGCTCGTCCCGCCCTCGGCGAGGGCCTTCTCGAGCACCGCGCGCACCTCGAGCAGCAGCCGGTTGGCGGCCCGGGTCGAGAGCGCGCGGGCGGGTGTCTCCGGATGGATGCGGGAAGCCCAGAGCGCCTCGTCGGCGTAGATGTTGCCCACTCCGCTCACGACGGACTGATCGAGCAGCACGCGCTTGACGGCCGAGTTCTTGCGGCTCAGGGCGGTGCGGAACCCGCGATCGGAGAACGCCGGATCGAGCGGGTCGCGCGCGATGTGGGCGACCTGTGTCGGGACGGCGGCGGCGTGCGTCCCCCGGCCTCCCGGCGCTGCATCGGGCGTCGGGAGCAGCGCGTCCACGGCGAGCGATCCGAAGGTGCGCTGGTCGGCGAAGACGACGGAGATCTCGCCGTGCGAGGGGTGGTGGATGTCGAGTCGCACGCGCTCGTGACGCTCTGCCGGAGCGCCGGGCGATCGCAGGAGAAGCTGACCGCTCATGCCCAGGTGGCCGACGATGGCATCGACCGGGACGGCACCCTGAGCGGGCAGGAGCGGCAGCCAGAGGAACTTGCCGCGGCGCGCGGCCCCCTCGATCGACCGCCCGGTGAGGGCCGCCTCGAAATCGGCGGCGCCGCCCGCGTGCCGCGTGAGCGCGCGCTCGTCGAGCACCGTCACGCCGGTGATGAGGGCGCCGGCGACGGCGGGCTCGAGGCCGGCGCGAACGACCTCGACCTCGGGGAGCTCAGGCACGCCCGCTCAGCAGGCGCCACGCTCCGAGCGCCGCCGCCGCCTCGGCGTGCTTCTTGCTCGTACCCGTCCCCTGGGCCGACACGTCACCGACCGAGACCGTCGCGGTGAAGCGGCGGTCGTGGTCGGGGCCGGTCGACTCCACGACGTAGACCGGAGCCGCCTGGCCGTCGCGGGCGGCGAGCTCCTGCAGGCTCGTCTTCGGATCCATCGCCGCTCCGTAGCGGTCCGGATCGTCGAGGAGCGGCTCGATCAGCCGGATCACGAGGGACGTAGCGGCGTCCGGCCCGTTGGACAGGTAGGTCGCGCCGATGATGGCTTCGAGCGTGTCGGCGAGGATCGAGTCCTTGTCGCGGCCTCCGGTGAGCTGCTCACCGCGTCCGAGGAGGACGTGGTCGCCCAAGCCGATGCGCCGCCCGACGTCGGCGAGGGCGACGGTCGACACCACCGAGGCGCGGCGCTTGGCGAGCAAGCCCTCGTCGAGCTCGGGGTGATGCGTGAACAGCCGGACGGTGACCGCCTGCCCCAGGACGGAGTCGCCGAGGAACTCGAGGCGCTCGTTGTGGGGGATCTGGCCGTGCTCGTACGCGTAGGAACGGTGCGTGAGGGCGAGCGACAGAAGCCCGGCGTCGATGTCGACGCCGAGCTTGTCGACGAGAACGGCGCGCGGGGCGCCCTCGGAGAGGGGCTGATCCGCGCGCCGCGGGGTGACGTCGGTCACGTCGGGACGACGATCAGACGTCGGCGACCTTGCGGCCCTTGTACTCGAGGAACAGCTCGGTGCCCTGCGAGTCGGTGACGACCTTCGCCTGGTGCGGACGGCTGTAGACGACCTTGCCGTTCTCGATGGTCTTGACCAGCGTGGGGGCCTCGGCCTTCCACTGCGCGCGACGCGAGCGCGTGTTCGAACGGGAGACCTTCCGCTTCGGGGGGTTACCTGCCATGGCTGACTCTTCTCTGTGTTCTCGACGAGTCAGCTGCCCGGCACAGGGCGCGGGGCGTCGTCGTCGTGGTCTTGGGTGTAGTCCTGGAGCGCTGCCCAGCGTGGATCGATGGGAGCGACGGGCTCTGATCCGGTGCTTCCGGTGAGTCGCTCACCCGTGACCGGATCGAGGCCGGGGCAATCCGGCTCACACACCGGCTGAAACGGAAGCGACAGGACGATCGCATCCCTGACCGGAGTTTCAAGATCCACGTGGTCGTCTTGAACCTCGAAGTCAGTTGCTTCCTCCCCAGGATACGCGAAAAGCTCCTGAAACTCGACTTTGAGCGTCTCGGCGATGTCGCGGAGGCAGCGTCCGCAGACGCCGGTGTACTCGGTCTCGGCCTCGCCCGTGGCGAGGATCCCTTCGTGCACCGACTCCAGTCGGACGTCTACCACGATCGGCTCGCCCTCGGCGACCGAGACGAGTCCCTCTCCCCACTTCGCGGGGGCGACGACGTCGAGCGTGTGCTCCCGCATCTCGCCGGGGCGGTGCGCGATGTCGCGGACGGGGATGTCGAGCGGTCCGTTGTGGCGGTTTCTCACGGTCGTCCATGCTACCGGCGGCCGCCCGCGGAGGGCTCGGGTCAGAGGCCGCTGGCGGGAGTTCCCAGGAAGCGCGCCACGGCGGGCGGCACGTACGGCGTGACATCGCCGCCGAGCGATGCGACCTGGCGCACGAGCGAGCTCGAGACGAGGGCGTGCGCGGGGTCCGGGAGGAGGAAGACCGTCTCGACGTGGGCGAGGTGGCGGTTCACGATCGCCATGGGGGTCTCGTAGGCCACGTCCACCTGTGAACGGATGCCCTTGACCAGCACGCCGGCCCCGACATCCGTCGCGTAGTCCACGAGCAGTCCGACGCTCCACGACGCGACCACGACCTCTGTGTCGATGTCGCTCTCGGCGATCGACTGCTCGAGGAGCGCCTGCCGCTGCGCGATCGGCAGCATGGCCTCCTTGCGGGGATTGTGCACGACGAGCACATGCAGCTGGTCGTACAGCGACGCCGCCCGCCGGATGACGTCGAGGTGGCCGAGGGTCGGCGGATCGAACGAACCAGGGACGACGGCGATCCGGCTGCTCATGGCCCCCAGCCTATCCAGGCGGGCGGATGCCTCGGCTCGCGTCACGACTTCGCCAGCGCCGCCCGCTCCTGCTGCCCGACGCGGCGTTCGATCGCCGCGGTCAGGCCGCCGTGCTGCAGCAGGGCCGGGTCCTCGTCGAAGATCCTCTCGGCCGCGATGCGTGCCTCGGCGATGAGATCGGCGTCCTTCACGACGCGCAGCAGCCGGAGCGAGGACCGGGCCCCGGACTGCGCGTCGCCCAGCACGTCCCCCTCGCCACGCAGCTCGAGGTCGACTTCGGCGAGCGCGAAGCCGTCGAGCGTCGAGGCCACGGCGTCCACTCGCGCCCGGGCGGACGAGCCGGCGGGCGCCTCCGTCACGAGCAGGCACAGGCCGGGTACCCCGCCGCGGCCGACGCGCCCCCGCAGCTGGTGCAGCTGCGATACCCCGAACCGGTCCGCCTCGAGGATCGCCATCGTCGAGGCGTTCGGCACGTCGACCCCCACCTCGACGACCGTCGTGGCGACGAGCACGTCGACGTCTCCCCGCGCGAACGCCTGCATGACGGCATCCTTCTCCTCCGCCGGCATCCGGCCATGGAGGATCTGGATGCGGATGTCGCCGAACGCGGGATGCCGGGACAGGAGCTCCGCCGCCTGGACGACGCCCCAGCGTGTGCGGGCCGGCTCATCGTCGTCCTGCCCGATCGGCTCGTCCGCCGTGTCGTCCTTCGCTCCGGCTTCGGCGTCGATCGCCGCGCAGACGACGAAGGCCTGACGCCCCTGCGCGACCTCCTCGGCGATGCGGTCCCAGACCCGGGCGAACCAGCCGGGCTTCTCGGCGAGCGGCGCGACGAACGTCTCGATGCCCGCCCGTCCGGCGGGCATCGTGCGGATGGTCGAGACGTCGAGATCGCCGAAGACGGTCATCGCGACCGTCCGCGGGATGGGCGTCGCGGTCAGCACGAGAGCGTGCGGCGACGAGCCCTTCGCGCGCAGCGACTCGCGCTGCTCGACGCCGAAGCGGTGCTGTTCGTCGACCACCACCAGCCCGAGATCGGCGAAGGTCGTCGACTCGCTCAGCAGCGCGTGCGTGCCCACCACGATGCGCGCCTGCCCGGACGCGGCCCGCAGGGCCGCCTTCCGCCGCTCGGCCGCCGGCAGCTGACCGGTGAGGAGGGTGGGCATGAGCTCCGGCGCGAGCTGGGGACCGAGCATCCGCGCGATCGAGCGCACGTGCTGGGCGGCGAGCACTTCGGTCGGGGCGATGAGGGCCGACTGGCCGCCGCTCTCGGCGACCTGCAGCATCGCGCGCAGCGCGACGAGCGTCTTCCCCGAGCCCACCTCGCCCTGGACCAGCCTGTTCATGGGCCAGTCGCCCTCGAGGTCGCTCTCGATCTGCGCGCCCACCCCGATCTGGTCCGGCGTGCGCGGGAAGGGAAGGGCCTCGTCGAATCGCTCGAGCAGGCGTCCGGGCGCGCGCCTGGTCGCCGAGAGCGACCGCACGAACTGCCGCTGCTGCAGGAGCGCCGCCTGCAGCACGAAGGCCTCGTGCCAGCGGAGCGTCTCGCGGGCCTGCTCGATCTGGTCCTCGAAGTCCGGCCGGTGGATGCGCTCGATCGCCGTGCGCGCGTCGAGGAGGCCATGCCGGTCGCGAAGGCCGCCGGGGAGGGGATCCGGGATGGGGCCGAGCCCGTCGAGGACGAGGTCGATGATCTTCTTGAACTGCCAGCTGGCGACCGCCGACGTCGCCGGGTAGATGGGTATGGGGAGATGGGCGTAGGCTTGCGCGTTCATGCGCGCGGTGTCTTCGTCCTCGAACAGCTCGTAGTCGGGGTGGGCGAGCTGCTTCGCCCCCCGGTACTCGCCGACCTTGCCGGCGAAGATCCCCCGCCGGCCGGGATGCAGGTCTTTGATCCGCCAGGACTGGTTGAAGAACGTCAGCGAGAGATCGCCGTGCCCGTCGCTGATGACGACCTCGAGGATGCTTCCCTTGCGGTACTGCATGCGCCGCTCGTTCGCCCGCCTGACCTCGGCCACGATCGTCACCGCCTCGCCCACGGGCAGCGACGAGATCGGGGTCAGCTCGCCCCGGCGCGCGTAGCGACGCGGATAGTGCGCGACAAGGTCTCCGACCGTCCTCATGCCGAACGCGCGCTCGAGCGCCTTCGCGGTCTTGCCTCCGACCGCGCCGTCGAGTCGGGAATCGAGGGAGAGGCCGGGCATGATCCGAGTGTAGAGATGGTCCGGGACCTCGCCGCCGTGAGAACGCAGAACGGTGCGGCGTCCTACGCTGGAGAGGTGATCCGCCGCTCCATCGCCCGCCTCTACTGGGCGTTCAGCCGGTGGAGGCTCGTCTCCGAGCCCGCCCCCGCGCGCCCCACCGTCGTGCTCGGCGTCCCTCACACGTCGAACTGGGACTTCGTGCTCATGCTCGCCATCGCGTGGCGACTCGGCATGAAGATCCGCTGGCTGGGGAAGGCGAGCCTCTTCCGCGGCTGGCGGTCCCCTGTCATGCATGCGCTCGGCGGCATCCCCGTGGACCGCGCCGACGCGTCACGAGTGGTGTCCGAAGTCGTCGCGCGAATCGGTGAGGACGGCACCTTCGGTCTCGTCGTGACGCCCGAGGGAACTCGCACCGGCGGCGCCTACTGGAAGTCGGGCTTCTACCGGATCGCCCGCGACGCGGGGCTCGGTGTGACCTTCGGATACGTCGACCGCACGACGATGACCACGGGGCTCGGTCCCACGATCGAGCTGACCGGGGACGTGGGCGCCGACATGCACACGATCCGGGCGTTCTACGCCGACAAATCCGGACTTCGTCCGGAGCGCCGCATCGAGCCGAGACTGCGCGAGGAGCAGCTCGACGAGGGTGGCGCGCCGTGACCCGCATCATCGCCGGCCGCGCCGGGGGAACGTCGCTCGACGTTCCCGACCGCGGGACGCGTCCCACGAGCGACCGCGTGCGGGAGTCGCTCTTCGGCGCCCTCGAGTCCGCCGACGCGCTGCGAGGTACCCGCGTGATCGACCTCTACGCCGGGTCGGGCGCTCTCGGGCTGGAGGCCGCCAGTCGCGGCGCGGCATCCGTCGATCTCGTCGAGAGGGGCGCCCCGGCCGCGGCAGTCGTGCAGCGGAACGCGGCGCGGGTCCAGAAGGCGCTCGGACGCGAGGCGGCGATCCGTGTGCACCGGGCGTCGGTCGCCACGTACCTCGCGCGCGCCGCCGGGCCCTACGACCTCGCCTTCCTCGACCCGCCTTACGACCTCTCGGACGCCGACCTGTCCTCGGCGCTTGCAGCCCTGCGTCCGCTGCTCTCGGACGAGGCGCTCGTCGTCGTCGAGCGCGCGCGACGGTCGCCGGCCCCCGACTGGCACGCGGCGGGACTCGAGGGCGTGCGCGACCGGGCATACGGCGACACCACGATGTGGTGGGGTCAGCCGCGCCCGGAGTCCCAGTCGCGGTAGGGGTCCCACCCCGTGCGCGCCCCCGGCAGCTCCTCGCCGATCAGCACCGGCGCGCGCCCGCGCGGCGAGGCGCGGCCGATGCGGCGGAATCCCCGCGGAAGGGCGGCCCCGGACGGGAACGTCGCGAGAAGTCCGTGATCCTCGCCGCCGCTGAGCGCAGGCTCGCCGCCTACGGCTGCGGGATCCAGGACGATGGTCACGCCGGATGCCTCGGCCAGCCGCGTCGCGTCAAGCACGAGGCCGTCCGACACGTCCATGAGCGCCGTCGCCCCGGCGTCGGCGGCGACCGGCCCGAGCGCCACGGGAGGAGTCGGCCGGAGCTGGGCGGCGAGGTCGGCGGCGTCCTCGGGCGACAGGGCGCCGGCATCGACGGGGCGCGGCGCGCCCGAGGGATCCGTGAACCGCGTGAACAGGAGCCCGAGGCCCCGCGCCGCCCGCCCCAGCTCACCGGCTATCGCCACGACGTCGCCCGCGCGTGCTCCCGAGCGCAGCACGGGCGCGCGGCCGTCGAGCGTGCCGAGCGCCGTCACCGCGATCGTCAGGGTGTCGGACACCGTCAGATCGCCGCCCTCGACCGCGCACCCGGGGGCGAGCGCGTCGCAGGCGGCGCGCAGGCCCTCGGCGAGCCCGGTGACGAAGGAGACCCGGGTGTCGTCCGGTATGGCGAGGGCGACGAGCAGCGCCATGGGGCGGCCACCCATCGCGGCGATGTCGGCGAGGTTGACGGCGGCCGCCTTCCAGCCGAGGTCGAAGGCCGACGACCAGGCCAGACGGAAGTCGGGGCCGTGCACGAGCGTGTCGGTGGTCGCGACCACGCGCCCGTCCGGGGCGGCGAGCACGGCGGCATCGTCACCGGGGCCGACGAGAGCCGTGGAAGGTCCGAGGCGGTCGAGGATGCGACGGAGGATGCCGCCCTCGGAGAGGTCGCCGACGCGGGGATCGTCGGGCGGCTCGGTCATCCCTCCAGGCTAGCCTGGAGGGATGACCCGGACCCGCCGCGCCCTCGTCGCCGCCCTCGTCCTCGCGGGCGCGGTGGGCCTCGCCGGGTGCAGCGGCACGGTGACGCTCGAGGCCGCGCCGAACGCCGACGACCCCCTGTGCGCCGAGGTGACCGTGCGGCTTCCGTCGACGGTCGACGGCGAGCAGCGCCGGTGGACGGATGCGCAGGCGACGGGGGCCTGGGGGACTCCCACTGCGGTCCTGCTGACGTGCGGGGTCGAGCCGCCGGGTCCGTCGACGCTGCGCTGCATCACTGTCGGCGGGGTGGACTGGCTCGTGGACGAGTCGGAGTCGCCTCGGTTCCGGCTGACGACGTACGGCCGCTCCCCCGCCGTGCAGCTGTACGTCGACAACGAGCTCGTCTCCCCCAACAATGTGCTCGACGACGTCCGCACCGCCGTGTCGCAGCTGCCGAAGACCGCCGAGTGCACCGCGCCGGAGGCCCCGCTCGACGAGCAGGACTCCGCGACGGGCTGAGTCAGACGGCGCGCTCGAGGGCGGTGTCGACCAGCTCCGAGATGAGCTCGGGATAGGTCATCCCGGAGGCCAGCCAGCACTTCGGGAACATCGAGATCGGCGTGAACCCCGGCATCGTGTTGAGCTCGTTGACGTACAGGCCGTCGGCGGCGAGGAAGAAGTCGACGCGCGCGAGGCCCCGCCCCCCGACCGCTTCGAACGCCCGGACGCCGAGTTCCTGGACGGCGGCGATGTCGGCGGCCGCGAGATCGGAGGGGCACACCACCTCGGCACCCTCTCCTCCGAGGTACTTCCCCTCGAAGTCGTAGAACTCCCGCGTCGTCAGCACGATCTCACCCGGCAGAGACGCGCGTGTCGGCCCGCCCCGACGGCCCTCGAGCACGGCGACCTCGATCTCGCGCCCGACGATCGCCGATTCGATGAGCACCTTGTCGTCCTCGGCGAAGGCCAGCTCGAGCGCCGCGTCGAGCTCCGACGCGTCGTGCACCTTCGACACGCCGACACTCGATCCTGCACGCGCGGGCTTGACGAAGACGGGCTCGCCCAGGGAGGAGGCATCCGTGCGCACGCCCTCCGGATCCGCCGCCCAGCGGGCACGTGAGACCGTGACCCACGGGGAGACCCGCACGCCGGACGCCTGCAGCACGATCTTCATGAAGTGCTTGTCCATGCACAGCGCCGAGTCGAGCACGCCGCCGCCCGCATACGGGATGCCGAGGGTGTCGAGGAAGCCCTGAACCGTCCCGTCCTCGCCGTGCACGCCGTGGAGGATCGGCAGCACGACGTCGAGCGGACCGAGCTCGTCGATGGAGCCGTCGGCGCGCCGGACCCGCAGGTGGCGATCGGCTCCACCCTCCGGCCAGAGGATCCGCGTGCCGTTGTCGGAGACCTCGGGCAGCTTCGACGCATCGAGCGCGAACTTGTCGGGCTCGTCGTCTTCGAGGACGAACACGCCGTCTCGTGTGATCCCGACCGGGATCACACGGTAGCGGTCACGGTTGATCGCGCGGAGGACGCCTCCCGCTGTTGCGGAGCTGATCGAGTGTTCGCTGGAGCGACCTCCAAAGAGCACCACCACCGCCGGCTGTTCCATTCTGCGTCCTCTCGCCCTTCGGCTCGTCGTCGTCGGTCGTCAGGTGGGGCGCGATCTCGCGCGGGTTCATCGTGCCGTCGAGCACGCGCTTGACCTGCTCGACGATGGGCATCTCGATGCCCGCCTCCTTCGCGAGCTGCAGCACGGGGGCGACCGAGGCGAGGCCCTCGGCGGTCTGGTTCATCTGCTTCACGACGTCCTGGAAGCTGTAGCCCTGCCCGAGCAGCCGGCCCGCCGTGTTGTTGCGGCTGAGCGGCGACTGGCACGTCGCGATCAGATCGCCGAGACCCGCGAGGCCCTGCAAGGTCTCGGGATGCGCACCCTGGATCACGGCGAAGTCCGTCATCTCGACGAGTCCGCGGGTGATGATCGAGGCCTTGGTGTTCTCTCCGTAGCCGACGCCGTCCACGATGCCGATCGCCACGGCGATGAGGTTCTTGAGCACCCCGCCGAACTCGGTGCCGATGACGTCGGTGTTGACGAACGAGCGGAAGTAGCGGTTGCGTGCGCGGCGCGCCACGGCGTCGGCGGTCTCCTGGCTCGTCGAGGCGATGACGGCGGCCGTCGGCTGCTCGCGGGCGATCTCGAGCGCGAGGTTCGGACCGGATGCCACGGCGATGCGTGCCGGGTCGCAGTCGAGCTCCTGCTGGATGACCTGGCTCATCCGCAGTCCCGTGCGCTTCTCGACGCCCTTCATGAGCGAGATGATCGGCGCGTCGGTCTTCGACACGAGCGGCCGGACCGCCTTCAGGTTCTCGCGGAGAGTCTGGCTCGGCACCGACAGGTAGACCTGGTCGGCGCTCTCGAGCGCCTCGGAGAGGTGATGCGTCGCCGACATCTCCCGGGGCAGGTTCACGCCCGGCAGGTACTGGCTGTTGCGCTTGGCCTCGTCGATCTCGTGTGCGAGCTCGGGTCGGCGGGCCCACATCGTCACGTGGGCGCCGCCGTCGGCCAGGACCTTCCCGAACGTCGTCCCCCAGCTGCCTGCCCCGACGACCGCGACGCGAGGCAGGGTCTCGTGCCTACGGCTCAAGGCGCCCCGTCTCCTTCTGCCCGTGCTCGGAGGGGTTCCACCGTTCGGCGGGCGCCGGTTCATTGCGGATCGTCGACAGCAGCTCGGCGATCTCCGCCATGACGACGTCCGTCGCCGCGACGAGCGCGGCCGGCTGCGTCTCGTTCGCGCGGAACGCCGAGAGGTCGACGGGCTCGCCGATCACGACCCTCACGGGGCGGCGCAGCGGCCACAGCTTGAGCTTGCCGTAGCGGGGCAGAACCGCCTGGCAGCCCCACTGCGCCATCGGCACGAGCGGGATGTCGCCGGCCAGCGCAAGCCGGACGGCACCGGTCTTCCCGCGCATCGGCCACATGGCGGGATCGCGGGTGAGGGTGCCCTCGGGGTAGACGATGACGCCGCGGCCCAGCTTGACGAGCGTCTCCGACGTCTCGAGAGTCTGGCGCGCGGACGCGGCCGACGAGGAGCGGGCGACCGGAACCATGCCGGTGATCCGGAGGATCCAGCCGAGGACCGGTACGCGGAAGAGGGACTCCTTGGCCATGAAGCGCGGCGCGCGCCCGGCCTTCCACACTGCGAGGGCGACGGCGAGCGGGTCGGACTCGGAGTAGTGGTTCGGCGCGAGGACGTAGGCGCCCTCGCGGGGCAGATTCTCCGCACCCTCGATCTCGAGCTTGAACAGCAGCGCGATCAGCGGCGCGATGACGGCCGCCAGCGGCCAGAAGACACTCGGCCGCGTCTTCTCCGTCGACGCCCGCAGCCGTGGCGAGGTGGCTGCCATGGCTTATCCGACGATGTTGAAATCGGCGCCGAGGGCGTCGAGCTTGGCGAACAGCTTCTCGTAGCCGCGGCGGATGATGCCGACGTTGCGCACGGTCGACTCGCCCTCGGCCGCGAGCGCGGCGATGAGATAGCTGTAACCGCCGCGGAGGTCCGGCACGACGACATCGGCGCCGTGCAGCGGCGTCGGGCCGTTGATGACGGCGGCCTGCTCGAGCTCGCGGCGCGGCACGCGCCGGCCGGGCTGCTGAAGACCGTGCGGATGCACGACGATGTCGGCGCCCATCTGGACGAGTGCCTGCGTGAAGCCGAGGCGGTTCTCATACACGGTCTCGTGCACGACCGACTCGCCGGCAGCCTGCGTCAGAGCGACGATCAGCGGCTGCTGCCAGTCGGTCATGAAGCCGGGGTGCACGTCGGTCTCGACCATGACGGGCTTGAGCGCGCCGTCACGGCGGAACTGGATGCCGTCCTCGTGGATCTCGAACCAGCCGCCGGCCTTGCGGAAGACGTTGAGGAAGGTGAGCATCTCCTGCTGCTTCGCGCCCCCGACGAACACGTCGCCGTCGGTCGCGAGCGCCGCGCACGCCCAGGAGGCGGCCTCGTTGCGGTCGAAGATGCAGCGGTGGTCGTAGCCGCGCAGCGAGTCGACGCCCTCGATGAGGATGACGCGGTTCGGCTCGTAGGAGATGATCGCGCCCATCTTCTGCAGAACGGCGATGAGATCCATGATCTCGGGCTCGATCGCGGCGTTGCGCAGCTCGGTCGTGCCCTTCGCGCGCACCGCGGTCAGAAGCACCTGCTCGGTCGCCCCCACGCTGGGGTACGGCAGCTCGATGTCAGCGCCGTGGAGGCCGTTCGGCGCCGACAGGCGGATGCCGCTCGGCAGCTTCTCGACGATCGCGCCGAAATTGCGCAGCGCGTCGAGGTGGAAGTTGATGGGGCGGTCGCCGATGCGGCATCCCCCGAGGTCGGGGATGAAGGCCTGGCCGAGCAGGTGCAGAAGCGGTCCGCAGAAGAGGATCGGAATGCGGGATGCCCCGGCGTGCGCGTCGATCTCCTCGATGTGCGCCGACACGGCGCCGCTCGGGTCGAAGTGCAGCACGCCGTCCTCGTCGCCCTCATCGACGCGCACGCCGTGCGCCTCGAGGAGGGAGCGCACGACCTTGACGTCGCTGATGTCGGGGACATCTCTCAGCGTGCTCGAGGTCTCGCCGAGGAGCGCGGCCACCATCGCCTTCGTCGCGAGGTTCTTCGCCCCCTTGACCTCCACGCGACCGGTGAGCGGCCGCCCGCCCCGGATCGTGATCGTGTCGCCGGACAGTTCCCTGTCTTCCGCCGTCGGAGCGGCCGTTTCGCTCAGGAGTGTCTTCATCCGGTGGGACCTCATCTGGTTCTTGGTCGAACGCGCGGGCCGCCCTGGTGGAGCGCCGACGCTGGTTTCGGGAACGCCTTAGCTTACGGAACGGGAAGCGTGCGAGGGCGCCACGCCTCGCGACGAGCCTCGAACTGGGCGATCCTGTCTTCGTTCCGCAGAGTGAGCCCGATGTCGTCGAGACCCTCGAGAAGGCGCCACCTAGTGTAATCGTCGATCTCGAAAGCGACCTGAAGACCGCCGATCGTCGCCGTGCGGGCCTCGAGGTCGACGGTCATCGGGATGCCGGGCTCGGCGTCGATCGCGCCCCAGATCGCGTTGAGGTCGTCCTCCGCGATCACACCCGTCACCAGACCCTGCTTGCCCGCGTTGCCGCGGAAGATGTCGGCGAACCGGGGACTGAGCACGACCCGGAAGCCGTAATCGCGCAGCGCCCACACGGCGTGCTCGCGGCTGGAGCCGGTTCCGAAGTCCGGGCCGGCGACGAGGATCGACGCGCCGGCGAAGGCCGCCTGGTTCAGGACGAACGCGGGATCCTGACGCCAGCTGGCGAACAGGGCGTCGTCGAAGCCCGTCTTCGTGACGCGCTTGAGGTAGACGGCGGGGATGATCTGGTCGGTGTCGACGGCGGAGCGCGTGAGCGGTGCCACGATGCCGGTGTGGGTCGAGAACTTCTCCATGTCAGACCTCCGCCCCGGCCGGTTCCTCGGCGTGTCGGAGGACGGGCAGATCGCTCGGACTCGAGAGCGTCCCGCGGACGGCGGTCGCGGCCGCGACCAGCGGCGAGACGAGGTGCGTGCGCCCGCCCTTGCCCTGCCGGCCCTCGAAGTTGCGGTTGGACGTCGAGGCGCAGCGCTCGCCCGGGGCGAGCTGATCGGGGTTCATGCCCAGGCACATGGAGCAGCCGGCGAAACGCCATTCGGCACCGAAGTCGATGAAGACCTTGTCCAGGCCCTCCGCCTCGGCCTCCAGGCGCACCCGCGCCGAGCCGGGGACGACCATCACCCGGACGTTCGGGGCCTTCGTGCGCCCGCGGATGATCGATGCGAACGCGCGGAGGTCTTCGATGCGGCTGTTCGTGCACGAGCCCATGAACACCGCGTCGACCGGGATCTCCTTCAGGGGCGTGCCCGCCTGAAGGTCCATGTACTCCAGCGCCCGCTCAGCCGCGGCGCGCTCGTTGGGGTCCGCGAACGTCTCCGGCGAGGGGACGACATCGCTGAGCGAGACCCCCTGACCGGGATTGGTGCCCCAGGTCACGAACGGCTCGAGCTCGTCCGCGTCGAGGAACACCTCGGCGTCGTAGACCGCGCCTTCGTCGCTGGGCAGGGTGCGCCAGTACGCCACGGCATCCTCCCAGTCCTGGCCTTTGGGCGCGTGCGGACGGCCCTCCAGGTAGGCGAACGTCGTGTCGTCGGGCGCGACCATGCCCGCGCGCGCCCCCGCCTCGATCGACATGTTGCAGATCGTCATGCGCCCCTCCATCGAGAGGGAGCGGATGGCCGAGCCGCGGTACTCGAGCACGTAGCCCTGTCCGCCGTTCGTGCCGATCTTCGCGATGACGGCGAGGATGATGTCCTTCGCGGTGACCCCCGGCCGGAGCTGTCCTTCGACGGTGATCGCCATCGTCTTGAAGGGCTTGAGCGGCAGGGTCTGCGTGGCGAGGACGTGCTCGACCTCGCTCGTCCCGATGCCGAACGCCATGGCCCCGAAGGCGCCGTGCGTCGAGGTGTGCGAGTCGCCGCAGACGACGGTGATGCCCGGCATGGTGAGGCCGAGCTGCGGGCCGACGACGTGCACGATGCCCTGCTCCCGGTCGCCCAGGGAGTGCAGGCGGACGCCGAACTCCTCGGCGTTGCGGCGGAGGGTCTCGATCTGCGTGCGGCTCGTGAGATCGGCGATCGGCTTGTCGATGTCGAGCGTCGGAGTGTTGTGGTCCTCGGTCGCGATCGTGAGGTCCAGGCGACGGACGGGGCGCCCCTCGGCACGGAGGCCGTCGAAGGCCTGCGGGCTGGTCACCTCGTGGACGAGGTGGAGGTCGATGTAGATGAGGTCGGGTTCGCCGTTCTCGCCCTTGACCACGAGGTGGTCGTCCCACACCTTCTCGGCGAGGGTGCGGGGGCGGTCGGGGATGCCGAAGCCGTCGGAAGCGGGGGTGCTCATTGCTCTGTCGTTCTCCTCGAATGGGGGATCAAGCCCGCAACGGACTCCGCGACGAGGAGGGGCTCAGAACGAGATCTCGCCGCGGCCGCTAAGGAGAAGGCGAGCGATCCGCACCCGGTCAGACTACCACCGGGCGCGGATCGCCCGTTCGCGCGGCCCGCTCAGCGCGGCCCCTCGGACCTGGGCGGCTGCTCCACGGTGGGCGGGGTGCCCTTCTCGTCGGCGACGGCGGCGGCCGCGGCATCCGGAGTCGCGGCCTTCTTCTCACGGCTCGACGAGGCGAGGCTCGCGATCGTGGCGACGGCCATCGCGGCGATGATGACGAGCAGCGACACCCACGTGCTGATCTCGGGCGCCCACTCGACGGGCTCGCCGTCGTTGATGAACGGCAGCTCGTTGACGTGGAGGGCGTGGAAGAAGAGCTTGACGCCGATGAACGCCAGGATGAAGGCGATCCCGTAGTGCAGGTACTTGAGGCGGTCGAGCAGGCCGCCGAGGAGGAAGTACAGCTGACGCAGACCCATCAGCGCGAACAGGTTCGCCGTGAAGACGATGAAGGGGCTTTGCGTGATGCCGAAGATCGCCGGGATCGAGTCGATCGCGAAGATGAGGTCGGTGAAGCCGATCGCGACGAACACGAGGATCATCGGCGTCCAGATCCGCTTGCCTGCCACGACCGTGCGCAGCTTCGCGCCGTCGTAGTGGTCGCTGATGTCGATGAAGCGCCGCAAGAACCGTACGATGCCCGACTCCGCCTTGGCGTCCTCGTCGTGCGCGCCCGGGAACGCCTGCCGCCATGCGGTGAAGACGAGGAAGGCGCCGAAGATGTAGAAGATCCACGAGAAGTTCTCGATCAGCGCAGCGCCCAGCATGATGAAGATCGCCCGGAGGACGAGGGCGATGATGATGCCCACCATGAGCACTTCCTGCTGGTATCGCCGCGGCACCGAGAACTGGGCCATGATCAGCACGAAGACGAACAGGTTGTCGATCGACAGGCTGTACTCCGTCAGCCAGCCCGCGATGAACTGTCCCATCGCGTCGGAGCTGCCGGTCACCCAGTACAGGACGACGGCGAAGATGAGCGCGAGCGCGACGTAGAACACGACCCAGAGGGTGGCCTCCTTCATCGAGGGGATGTGGGGGCGCTTCAGGATGATCAGCAGATCGGCGACGAGGATCAGGGTCAGCACGATGAGGGATCCGACGGCGAACCAGGCGGGGATCTCGAAGGTCATGGGTACCTTTCGGGGATGCTCAGGGACCGAAAGTCTCTCCCCCGCGTACGCGGCGCGCGCCCGGGGCTCCGCGACGGCAGCCCGTGATGACGGACGCGCGAGGTCGGGATACTCCCTCTCGCCCGAACAGACTACAGCGCGCGTGCGGCCCGCTCCGCCCGGAAGCGGCGACGGCCGCCCCGACCCGTGAGACGAATGCCGATCCACCGACACTTCAGGGGTGAGAGACAATGAGGCGCTGGCCTCACCGGACGGACGGTGCATGACCGAGATCGATGGGACGGATGCCGCGCTGGCGCGTGCGGCCGCGGACGGCAGTGAGCACGCCTTCCGCGCGCTGTATCGCGCCTATGTGCGACCCGTCTACTGGATCGCCCACGGGCTCGTGGGTAACGCCCCCGACGCCGAGGACGTCACCCAGGAGACCTTCCTGGCTGCGTGGCGGAAGCTGCGGGGCTTCGAGCTCGCGGGGGATTCGCTCCTCCCCTGGCTCGCAGCGATCTGCCGCCTGCAGGCGGCGAACCGCATCCGCCGTCAGCGCCGCGACCGCGAGCGCACCGCGGGAGCGGCCGATGAGACCCTGCCCGCGCGCATCGACGTCGAGAAGCAGGTGATCGACGCGGACCTCGCCGAGCGCATCCTTCGTGAGGTGGAGGGCCTGAGCCCGCTCGACCAGGACATCTTCCGGCTCTGCGCCGCGGAGGGATATGCCTATCAGGCGGCCGCCGATGAGCTCGGCGTCGCGCACGGCGTCGTCCGCAACCGTCTCTCCCGCATCCGCACGCGTCTGCGGACCACCGTCGAGGAGAGCACATGAACACGTCACGCCGCGAGGAGGCCACCGCAGAAGAGGCCGGCCTTCCCGAGCTGCCCGACGCACGCATCGCGGAGATCGAGGAGTCGCTGTTCGCCGAGATCGCGCGGCAGCGGCGCGCGCAGCGCGCGCGGCGCGGACGGTGGTGGATCGGCGGAGCAGCCGCTGCCGCGGTCGTCGTGGTGGCCGCGATCGCCGCGCCGACGATCGTCCCGATCGTGTCGGGGTCGGCCGGCTCATCCGTCTCGGACCAGGCGGGTTCTGCGCCCGCTGCTCCCGAGACGATGACGGGCGACTCCGGGGCGCAGGTGGCGGAGGGGGCGCGCGATTCGTCGAGCACGCTCGAGTCCTCGTCGGTTCCGCTCGCCGACCGCCCGGCGGGCCGCGACATCATCACGACGGCTTCAGCGACCGTCGTCGTCGAGGACGTGCGGGACGCGACGGCGAAGGTCGGAGCAGCCGCCGAGGCGGCCGGCGGCTACGTCGAGTCCCTGAGCATCGGCCAGAGCGGACAGGTGGTGCCGGTCGACCCCGGCGCAGGATACGACACGGCGTATCCGTATCCGTATCCGTATCCGCCGACCGACGGTGCGGTGATCACGGTGCGGGTGCCCGCCGACCGGCTCACGGCGACCGTGAACGATCTCGCCGACCTGGGCGAGGTCACGGCCTCGACGATCAACCGCCAGGACGTGACCGAGCAGACGGTCGACCTGCAGGCGCGGATCGATGCGACGCAGGCCTCCGTCGACCGGCTCACCGCACTTCTCGCGCAGGCCGGGGACCTCTCGGATCTCATCGCCGCCGAGACGGCGCTGTCCGAGCGCCAGGCCACCCTGGAGTCGTACCAGCAGCAGCTGGAGTCGCTGGAGGGTCAGGTCGAGCTGTCGACGCTGACCGTCACGCTGACACCCGTCGCCGAGCCCGTCGAGGCGGATCCTGCCGGATTCGCCGACGGACTGGCGGCCGGTTGGAACGGGCTCGTGGCCACGCTCAACGGCATCGTCATCGCGCTCGGGTTCATCATCCCCTGGCTCGCGCTGGCCGCTGTCGTCGCGCTCGTGATCTGGGGCGTGGTGCGGCTGGTGACGCGCCGCCGCGCGGCACGCCGGGCGCGGGCTCGGTCGGAGCGCGACGCGGGCGCCCCTGCCTCGCAAAGCCTCGCTGAGCAGGCTCGTGAGGGTGGGGACCGCGAAGCGTAGAGCTCAGACGCCCTCGAGCCGCTCGCTGCGCCGCTGGATCTCCACCGAGGCCTCGTGCGCGCCGGCGAGCCGCTCGATCGGCGAATCGAGCACTTCGACGGCCGCGATGGCGGAGCCCGTGCCGGGCCCGAGGGCGAGCCACGAGTTCGCGGCGACGCCGTCGACCAGCGCGGGGAAGCGCACGACGTCGGCCCGGCCGTACTGCGCGAGGACCTGTGCGTAGTGCAGGACGGCGTCGGCGACTTCGTCCGTGGTGAGGAACCGGCTGCCGCTGAAGAGCAGATCTTTCATCGCATGAACTCGACTTCACCCCAGGGGCGCACGTTGCGCGCTTCTCTACCGGTCCTCTTATGTTCACGACGACCCGGCGATCGGCCGAGTGGGTTGACCGATGGACCGGCGTTTGATAATCCTCCCCGGCGGCGCGAGGACCGCCCGCGGGGCTACCGCCCGCGGGGCGGGTCCGAAGAGACCACTGACGCCGAACAGCAAGAAAGCCGGTCCTGGCGGACCGGCTTTCTTGCTGTTGGTGACCCCAGCGGGATTCGAACCCGCGTTACCGCCGTGAGAGGGCGGCGTACTAGGCCGCTATACGATGGGGCCGTCAGGCAACCGTTCAAGTATGCCATGGCCGCGAAGCCCGTCCAAATCGAGGCGGGAACGCAGAATCGCCCTTGCCGGACGACGCGCCGCACGGCTTGACTCGTCACATGCGAGTGACCAAGTTCGAGCATGCCGCCCTCACGATCGAGAACGAGGGCAGCAAGCTCATCATCGATCCCGGATCGTTCACCCTGCCGCTCAGCGACCTCAACACCGTCGTCGCCGTCGTCATCACCCACGAGCACCCCGACCACTGGACGGCCGATCACCTCGACCAGATCCTCAAGTACTCCCCCGGCATCCCGATCTACGGTCCGGAGGGCGTCGCGAAGGCTGCGGGGGGCTATGACATCACCGTCGTCGCTCCGGGCGACACGGTCACCCTCGACGACTTCACGCTTCGCTTCTTCGGCGGCACGCACGCCGTCATCCACGAGTCGATCCCGGTCATCCAGAACGTGGGCGTGCTGGTGAACGAGCAGTTCTACTACCCCGGCGACTCCTACGCCGTCCCCAAGGGGGTGGACGTCACGCTCCTCGCCGCGCCCATCGGCGCACCGTGGCTGAAGATCGGCGAGGCGATGGACTTCGTCCTCGCTGTGGCGCCGCGCCAGGCTTTCGGCACGCACGACATGACGCTGTCGGTGATCGGTCGGGACATGGCGCGCGCTCGGCTCCAATGGGCCGTCGAGCAGGACGGCGGGCAGTTCCTGGTGCTCGAACCGGGCGAGGCCGCCGACATCTGACCGGGAAGACGACGGATGCCGCGGGCCGGACCGGCCCGCGGCATCCTTCTGTCGTCTCTACTCGGCGTCGAGATCCGTCTCCAGCAGCTCGACGAGCTCGTCGAGCGCCTGATCGGCACCCTCGCCTTCCGCCTTGAGGGTCACGACGGTTCCCTTCGAAGCTCCCAGACCCATGAGCGAGAGGATGCTCCCCGCGTTGAGGTCGGGGCCGCCGTCGACGGCGATCGTGACGGGGACCGGCTTCTGCTGCACGGCCTGCACGAAGAGCTTGGCGGGGCGGGCGTGGAGGCCCGAGCTGCTCGCGATGGTGGCCTGGCGTTCTGCCATGAGTGCTCCTGTTCTTGTCTCGGCGAGGATTCCTGGTCAGGCGGGGACGGCGGTCGCCGTCAGGCTGCTCGCCTCGGCGGCCTCGAGCTCCTTCGGGGCGATGAAGCGCTTGAAGGCGACGACGAGGAACGCTGTCACGACCGTACCGGCGATGATCGACACCGCGAAAGCCCAGAAGGGGTTGATCGCGAAGAAGACGAAGATGCCTCCGTGCGGCGCGAGCGACTGCACGCCCAGCGCCATGCTGAGGCCGCCCGTCACGGCACCGCCCACCATCGACGCAGGGATGACGCGGAGGGGGTCGGCGGCCGCGAACGGAATCGCTCCTTCGCTGATGAACGAGGCGCCGAGCAGCCACGCGGCCACGCCGTTCTCCCGCTCGACGGGTGTGAACATGTTGCGGGCGAGGACCGTCGAGGCCAGCGCCATGGCCAGCGGCGGCACCATGCCCGCCGCCATCACGGCCGCCATGATGAGGTACGGGGTCGTGTTCTCCGCCGACGCCGAGGCGAGCCCCGCGACGGCGAACGCGTACGCGACCTTGTTGACCGGACCGCCGAGGTCGAAGCACATCATGAGGCCGAGGATGACGCCGACGACGATGATGCCGGAGGTGTTCGCGACGTCGGTCAGCCACGTGTTGAGCCACTCCATGAGGGTCGCGATGGGGCGGCCCAGGAAGAGGATGAGCAGGCCCGAGGCGACGATCGATGCGACGAGCGGGATGATCACGACGGGCATGAGACCGCGCAGCCACCGCGGCGCGTTGAGCCGGCCGATCGCCAGTGCGACGAAGCCGGCCAGCAGACCGCCGACGATGCCGCCGATGAAGCCCGAGCTCATGAGCACCGCGACGGCGCCAGCGACGAAGCCCGGCGCGATGCCGGGGCGGTCGGCGATCGCGAAGGAGATATAGCCCGCGAGAGCCGACACGAGGAAGCCCATGGAGGTTGCGCCGATGACGAACGCGACCGAGCCGAGGTACCGGCCGAGGCCGCCCGCGGGCAGATCCCACAGCGCATTCTGGACCACGACGTCGAAACCGAAATCGGTGACCTCGTAGCCCGCGAGCAGGAAGCCGAGAGCGATCAGGAGACCACCGCCGGCCACGAAGGGGATCATGTAGCTGACGCCGGTGAGGAGGATCCGCTGGATGCGGGCGCCCCACGACAGCGACTCGGTCGGTGCGGCGGCACCCGCCGCCGCGGCCGTTCCCGACACCCGCGTGGCGGCGGGGTTGTTGGCCGCCGCCACCGCTTCGGCGATCAGCTGGTCGGGCTGCTCGATTCCGCGCTTGACGCCGGAGCGGACGACGGGCTTCCCGGCGAACCGCTGGAGCTCGCGCACGTCGACGTCGGTGGCGAAGATGACCGCGTCGGCGCCGTCGATGACCCCCTGCGGCAGCGCCTGGTAGCCGCTCGAGCCCTGCGGCTCGACGGTGAGGTCGACGCCGTTCTTCTTGCCCGCGGCGGTCAGAGCGTCCGCCGCCATGAAGGTGTGGGCGATCCCGGTGGCGCAGGACGTGACGGCGACGATGCGCGCGGGACGCCCCTCGACCGTGAGGCCGGGTGCGGTGGCGGTTGCCGCGGCCTGCCCGGCCGGAGCGCCGACCGACCCGGCGACGGCCGATGTGCCCGCTCCCGTCGCGGAGGCGGGCGCCGCGTCCTCCTCCCCGATGGCACGGCGCACGATCGAGACGACCTCGGCCGTCGAGCCGGCAGCGCGCAAGCCGCTGGTGAAGTCGTCCTGCATGAGGCTGCGGGCGAGCTTCGACAGGACCGCCAGATGCGCCTCGGCTGCGCCCTCGGGCGCGGCGATGAGGAACACGAGGTCGGCGGGGCCGTCCGGTGCGCCGAAATCCACGCCGGGCTTGAGGCGCGCGAACGCGAGCGACGCCTCGTTCACGGCGGCGCTCTTGGCGTGCGGGATGGCGATGCCGCCGGGAAGACCCGTCTCGTCCTTCTCCTCGCGCGCCCATGCGTCGGCGAAGAGGGCGCCGGCGTCGGTGGCGCGACCCTGCGCGACGACGCGTGCGGCGAGGGCTCGGATGACGGCGGCCTTGTCGGCGCCGAGCCCGACATCGAGGCTCACGAGCTCTGGTGTGATGGTGTGTGACACGATGACCTCCTCAGGTCGGTGATGCAGGTTCAGGGAAGAGTCCGGATCGGCACGTCGCCGTCCGGGAGGTCGGCGGGCGAGGGCGCCTGGGTTCCGGGCAGGGATGCCGCGGCCGCTCCGTAGCGGATGGCCCGGCGGAGCCGCTCTTCGGGGCCGGCCCCGTCGAGATCGGCGAGCAGGTAGCCGGCGAGAGAGCTGTCGCCCGCGCCGACCGTGCTCACGACGCGTATGCGCGGCGGGGTGCCCGCCCACGCCCCCTCGGCGTCGACGAGCACGGCGCCGGTCGCGCCGAGCGTCACGAGGGCCGCCCCGACCCGGCCGGGAACCAGGCGGCGGGCGACCGGGAGCACGGCGGCCGCCAGGTCGTCGCCCTGGGCGAGTTCGACGCCGGCGAGCTCGGCGAGCTCCTCGTCGTTGGGCTTGATGAGATCGGGGCGTCCGCTCTCGACGACGGCGGCGAGGGCTGCGCCGGAGGTGTCGACGGCGATCCGCGGTGCGTCCGCCCCGAGACGTGCCCGAACGGCCCCGATGGTCGCGACGTAGAAGTCGTCGCCGGCGCCGGGTGGCAGCGAGCCGGCCAGTGCGAGCCATCGTGCGCCCGAGCAGGCGTCCACGACGGCGTCGATGACGGCCGCCACGTCGTCGGGGGCGAACCGCGCGCCCGGGAGGTTGAGCTTCGTCGTGACGCCTGCGGGGTCGGTGATGGTGATGTTGGCGCGGACTCGTCCGTGGATCGCGACGCGCCGGGCTGCGACAGCGGAGGTCCTGAGCGCGGCGTCGTACGGGTCGTCGGCCGCGAGCGGCAGCACGGCGAGCGATCGGGCGCCCGCCGCTCCGATGACGCGGGCGACGTTGATGCCTTTGCCCCCGGCATCCTCGCGCGCGGAGGTCGCCGCCTGCACCTCGCCCGGCCGCAGGGTGTCAGCCAAGGTGATCGTGCGGTCGAGCGACGGGTTGGCGGTGAGGGTGACGATCATGCGAGCCACACCTCCACGCCCGCCGCGGCGAGTGCGGCAGCCAGCGGCCGGTCGGGCGCGGCATCCGTCACGAGGATGTCGATCTCGTCGAGGTCGGCGAAGCGCACGAACGACTCCACGCCGAACTTGGCGCGGTCCGCGAGGGCCACCACGCGGCGAGCCGACCGGACGATCGCGGTCTTGACCGCCGCTTCGGCCGGGTCGGGTGTGCTCAGACCGAATTCCGCGGAGACGCCGTTGGTCCCGACGAAGGCGAGGTCCGGGCGGAGCGTCGCGAGTGCCGAGAGGGTCGACGGGCCGACGGCGGCGGCGGTGAGCCCGCGCACCTGTCCGCCCAGGACGGTGAGCCCGATGTCGGGCAGCAGAGAGAGGGTGTGCGCGACCGGTACCGCGTGCGTCACGACATCCAGGCGCGCCCCGGTCGCGGCGATGCGCTCCCCGATGCCTGCTGCGACGGCCCCGACGGTCGAGCCGGCGTCGAACACGACAGCGCCGCGGTATCCGTCGGTGATGACGTCGAGCGCCCGGTGGGCGATGGCCCGCTTCGCGTCGGAGTTGACCGTCATCCGCTCTGCGATCGACGGCTCCGAGACGCTGCCGGCGCGCGCCGGAACGGCTCCGCCGTGTACTCGGCGCAGCAGCCCCTGGTGCTCGAGCGCGTCGAGATCCCGGCGGATCGTCTCGGTCGTCACGCCCAGGTCGTCGGCGAGCACGACGACCGAGACGCGGCCGCGCTCGGCGAGATGCCGAGTGATGTGAGCTTGTCGCTCCGTCGCGTACATGTGGTTCCTCACCGTCAAGGTGACACCAAGATACAACAGAGCCAAAGCCAAAACAAGTCATTCCCACATAAATGCAGATCGGGACTCCGGGCGGCGACACGATAGCCTCGCGGAATGCCGGACAAGCCCGCCGCGGAGGTGCAGATCAGCAGCGAGCTGGTGAAGCGCCTGGTGGCTTCGCAGGCCGCGGATCTCCCGGACCTCTCCCCGCTGCCCCCGTCGAAGGTCGCCGAGGGGTGGGACAGCGAGCTGTGGCGCCTCGGCGACCGGCTCGCCGCGCGACTGCCCCGACGAGCCGTCGCGGCTCCCCTCGTTCTCCACGAGCAGCGCGCGCTCGACGTGCTCGCCCCGAGGGTCGCGGCCGTCGGAGTCGGCGTGCCGGCGCCGATCGTGCACGGCGTCCCAGGCGGCGGGTTCCCGTGGGCGTGGTCGGTCGTCCCCTGGTTCGACGGCGATCGCGGCCTGGACGTCGCCCGCCCCGAGCGCTCCGGATGGGCCGAGCGCCTGGCCGCTGCCCTCGAGGCGCTGCATCGACCGGCGCCCGCCGACTTCCCGGTGAACCCCGTTCGTGGCGTGCCCTTGCCGTCCCGCGCTCCTGCTGTGGAGGACCGGATGTCTCTGCTGCGCGATCGAAAGGCCGTGCCGACCGGACTCCTGGACCACGCCGGCGACCTCTGGCGGGCGGGTGCGGCGGCCGCGACGTGGGAGGGCCCGCCCGTGTGGATCCACGGCGACCTGCACCCGGGCAACCTCATCGCGCGCGGCGGGACGCTCGTGGCGATCATCGACTGGGGCGATGTCACGGCGGGCGACCCGGCCTACGACCTCGCCGTCGCGTGGCTCGCCTTCGACGAGCACGGCCGGAGCCGCTTCCGCGCTGCGACGGCCGATCGCTACGCACCGCCGACGTGGGACCGCGCCCGCGCGTGGGCGGCTGCCGTGGCCGTGCTCCTGCTCGCGCACAGCGACGACAACCCCGACTACGCGCGTCTGGGCCACGACACCCTGGAAGAGCTCGCGCGCGGCTGAGGAAGGAGGATGCCTCGGGTCGCGGCATCCTCCTCCCCCGTGACACGCCCCGCCGTGCGTGCGTCACCGGATGAGGCCGACCTCCGCAGGCGTGATACATCCGAGCCGGGGGAAACCGATCCTGCTCACGTGTATCTCCTGGGCACTATCGCTCTCTTCTCCACGTGGACACAATGGGCGCTATGACGCACGGGGGCGCCGAGGCATCCGTCGACTCCGTCGAGCCCGCTCGATGGGAGCACGCGGGCGCGCTGTTCGTGCGATGGCGCGAAGGGGACAGCCGCGCGATGGACGAGCTCGTGCGCCTCATGACGCCCGCCCTGTGGCACATCGTCCGCTCGTACGGCCTGGACGCCGGTCTGGCACAGGATGTCGTTCAGACCACCTGGCTCACCCTCGTGCGACGACACGCGTCGATCGCGGATCCCCGCGCCGTGTCGGGCTGGTTGACGATGTGCGCTCGGCGGGAGGCCTGGCGGGTGGGCCGGCAGCACCGCCGCGCGACGCCGACCGAAGCCGAGTCGCTCGAGTCGCACCTTCCGGTGCACGAGTCGGCGGAGCAGGAGGCCGGCGCCGCGGACGAGCGGGTCCGCCTGTGGACCGCGGTGGCGCGGCTCGATGACCGATGCCGACACCTCCTGCGCATCGTCGCGTTCGACGAGAGACCCGACTACGCGCGGATCGCCGAGGACCTGGCCATGCCCGTCGGTTCCATCGGGCCGACCCGGCAGCGCTGTCTCGCCAAGCTCCGCGCCGAGCTCGAGCGCGCCGGATGGGGAGGACGAGAACATGGACGATGAGGAAGCCGGCGCGGATGCCGCGGTCTTCGCGCGCTTGCGTGGGATGTGGGAGCACACCGACCCGGTGCCGCCGGACCTCGCCGATCGCATGGTCGCCGCGGTGGCCGTCGCCGATCTCTCGCGCGACTACGCTCTGCTGACCCTCGTCGAGGGATCGACGCGGGTCGCTGTGCGCGGTGAGTCCGACACGTCGACGCTGCAATTCAGCGACGGCGAGACGAACGTGCTCCTGCATGTGACGGCGGCGGAGGACGGCTCGCGCCGGGTCGACGGGTGGGTGGATGCCGCGGTCCTCGCGATCCGGTTGGTGCAGGACGGACGGGATTGGCCCTCGTCCGCCGATGAGAACGGCCGGTTCGCCTTCGACGGGATTCCACCCGGCGTCACGCGGCTGCATCTCGTCGTCCGCGGCGCGGACGGCGACCTGCGCGACTTCCGGACGCCGCGATTCGAGGTATAGGACGTGCGGCCCCCCGGCCCTCAGGGCCATGATGACGTCGGAGACCGGGCTCCGGCGCAGAAAGGGAGCGGCGAGATGGCGGACGATTCGAACTGGCGCGATCGTGAAGCGGCGGCGGTGCCCCGAGGCGTGCCTCTGGATCCCCGTGCGGAGACCGTGAGCGGGATCGCGGCGTTCCCGACGGTCTACATGCCCGGGCACCTGCTGATCTCCGGCGAGCCCGCCGGCGCGCTCGAGCGGCTCGGGACCGCGGCCGAAGCGTTCGGCTGGAAACTCTCACCTGTCGTGCTCCGGCCCCCGCGCAAGCGCGAACGGCCGCGCGCACGCGGCGCGCAGCTCACGCGGGTGGATATCCGCCCGGCCGACGGGGTCGTTCCCCCCGTGCCCGTCGACGCATGGCGCCTCCTGCAGCACGCCCGGCGCCGCGCTGTCTCCGGCCGCGCGGCCGTGGGGGCAGGCGGTGCGCCCGGCGTCGGCCGGCGCCTCCCCGTATCCCCTGCACTTTCTCCGACCCCGGACGACCCGCTGCGATCCGTCGGCCTCGACCACGTCCTCACGCTCGACGACATCGGCGTCAATCCCTTCGCACGCACCAACCCGTTCGCCCGGACGAATCCCTTCGCACGCACCAACCCCTTCGCCCGCACCAATCCCGCCGGCGAACTGGACAGCTACGCCTCGGCGGGCTCGGGAGGACTCGAGGTCGTCACGTACGTCGGCGCGGCGCCGGCGCCGACCTTCTCGGTCCAGAAGGAGGGACGGCGACCCGTCGTCGCCGTCGTCGACACGGGATGCGGTGAGCACGCGTGGCTTCCGGGTCCGGACGGCTCCGACGACCCGTGGGTGCAGGCCCGCCTTCCCTCGTCCACGCCCCCCGCCGTCGTCGGGGTCGATCAGGCCGAAACCGATCCCGAGACCCATCCCGACCAGACCGGACCCCGCGACGGACGGCTGGATGCGGCATCCGGTCACGGCACCTTCGTGTGCGGAATCGTCCGGCAGGCGGCGCCCGATGCCGACATCCTCGCCGTCCGCGTCGCGGACAGTGACGGCACCGTGCTCGAGAGCGAGCTGCTGACGGCCCTCGACGAACTCCTCGAGCTCATGGATCACGGAAGCGACCCGCTGTCCCTCGACGTCCTGAATCTCTCCCTGGGCTACTATCACGAGACACCCGAGGACGGCCTCTTCTCGACCGCGCTCTACGACCTCCTGGTCGACTTCCGACAGCGCGGCGTCGTGGTGGTGTGCTCGGCCGGCAACGACTCGACCGATCGACCGGCGTTCCCCGCGGCACTGTGGGAGGGCAGCGAGCCGGGGCTCGGCCTCGGTCCCGAACCGGCGGACCTCGCCCCTCACGTGTCGGTCGGCGCGCTCAACCCCGACCGGCGCTCCGTCGCGCTCTACAGCAACATCGGCGGGTGGGTGCGGCTCTACGCGCCGGGCACGTCGGTGGTGAGCACGCTTCCCGCCTCTTTCACCGGCGGTCTCGCCCCCGCGGCGCGCGACGACCGCCACGGTCTCACGCGCACGATGATCGACCCGGATGACTTCCACGGCGGGTTCGCCATCTGGAGCGGGACCTCGTTCGCGGCGCCGTATGTCGCCGGCCTGATCGCGCAGGGGATGGCGTCGCAGCTGACGTCGGGCACGAGGCCGGAGACTCCCACCTTCGACGGTCTCGTGACGGCGCTGTCGCCCCGCGAGCTCTCGGTGTGGGATGCCTCGCGCCCCGCGTCGCGGTGAACGACTCCCGCAGCGGCCGGTCGGAGTGAGGCATACGGGATGACGGTGGACGCGGCGTCGCCGAGCACCGCGCGGCGGACGGCACCCGGCTCTTCGGCCGCGGCGCTGTACCAGCGCGGTGTCGCCGACGTCAACGCGGGTCGGTATGCCGCGGCACGCCGGGTGCTCGCGCGGGCGTCAGCCGCCGCGGAGGCCGACGGCGACGTCGACCTGGCGGCGCGCGTGGCGGGGACGACCGGATTCCTCCTCGCGATCTCCAGCGACGCCGCAGCCGGCGAGCGGCTGTGTCGCCAGGCTCTGCACCGCCCCGGGATCTCGCGCGAGACGACCGCGATCCTGCAGGGCCAGCTCGGGTCGATCGACATGTCCCGCGGGCGCCTCGACAGCGCCGCCGACTGGCTGGGACGCAGCATCCGGGGACTCGCGCACGACCCCGTGCGCGCGGCCAACATGCGGATGAACCGCGCGCTCGTCGAGATGGACCGCGGGAACTTCGCGTCGGCGAAGGCGGACCTGGAGTGGGCGGAGCAGGCGTACCTCGATGCGGGCGACCTGCTGGCCGCGGGGCAGGCGGTCCACAATCACGGCTACGTGTCGATGCTCGAGGGCGACGTCGTGACGGCGCTGCGGACGATGGAGCGCGTCCGGGCTCCGCTCGACGCCGAGTCCGAGCTGTGGGCGGCCACGAACGAGTCCGACCGCGCCCAGGCTCTCGCCGACGCGGGCCTCACCGGCGAGGCCGAGGCGGCGCTGGCGAACGTCGCACGCGTCTTCGGCACGCTTCGCGCGGTGCGCGAGCAGGCGGAGGCAGAGTACGCCCTCGCGCGGTCGCTCCTGCGCCACGACGCAGCGGGCGCGGCACGGGCCGCTTCCGCCGCGGCCCGACGCTTCCGCCGGCTGGGCAGTGACGCCCGCGCCCTTCGCGCCGAGGCGGTCCGCCAGCGCGCGCGTCTCCTCGCGGCCGGCGAGGACCGGGCGGGATCGGGAAGGATGCGGCGGCTTCCGTCCGCGGAGGAGATCGCGTCGCTCGCCCGGGAGCTGGAGGCGGCCGGGATTGCGGGGGACGCTGCGATCCTGCGCCTCGCGGAGCGCATCGCACGCCTCCGCCGCAGCGGGCTCGACACCCGGGACCCGATCGTGCGCACGACGTCGGGACTCCCGCTCGAGGCGGCACTGACGGCGGCCGAGCTGCGGTCGCTGCGGGCGGGTGCCGCGGGCCGGGAGGCCGAGGCGCGACGCCAGGCCGAGCGCGGGCTGGAGCTGCTCGAGCGATCCCGGCAGGCCACCGGCAGCCTCGAGCTGCAGGGAGCGTCGATCATGCTCGGCCGCGGACTCCTCGTCGCGGGACTGTCATCCGCGCTCCGATCCGGACGGCCGGCCGTCGTCTTCCACTGGTCCGAGCGGACTCGTCACATGAGCACGCAGGTCGTTCCGCTGCGACCGCCTCCCGACCCGGAGGCCGCCGCCGACCTCGCCGAGCTCCGCAGGATCCGCGCCGCCTCTCCGGACGGGGAGTGGCTCTCGACGCCCCGCGCCGCGTTCCTTCGCGACCGCGCACGAGAGCGGCAGTGGTCGCAGACGGGCACCGCCGGGCTCGAGGGACGCGTGGGGCTCGACGAGGCGCAGGCGGCGCTGACTCACGACGAAGCGATTCTCTCCTTCGTGCACGACGGGAGATCGCTCGTCGCACTGGCAGTCGGACCGGCAGACGTCCGGCTGGTGCACGTCGACGTCTCGGCTGCGCGGACCGCGATCGCCGGGCTCCGGTCAGACCTCGACATGACGGCATCCATCCGCACCGGCCCGCTCGCGAGCGTTGTCCGCAGCTCACTCGAAGCCCGGCTCCGCCGCCTGGCGACGTGCCTGCTGCCGCACGATCTGCGCGGCATCCTCGACGCCCCCCGCATCGTGATCACGGTTCCCGGCATCCTGAGCGGAATCCCCTGGACGATGCTCCCCGACCTCCGGGGCCGGGCGGTCACGGTGACGCCTTCGGCCTCGAAGTGGGTACGAGGGCGCCTGACGTCCTCTTCCGGTGCCCGGACGGCCGCCTTCGCGGTCGGACCGAACGTTCCCCGCGGCGAGGAAGAGGTGACGCGCGCGGCGAGGTCGTGGGTCTCGCCCGTGATCCTGCGCGATGCGGGGGCGACAGTGGATGCCGTCGCCGAGGTGGCCGCGGGAGCCGACGTGCTGCACATCGCGGCGCACGGGCGCCACTCCGTCGACAATCCCCAGTTCTCGGGCCTGGACCTCTCCGACGGCGCGCTCTTCGGCTACGACATAGACCGCATGCCCCGTATTCCGCAGACGGTCGTGCTGTCCGCCTGCGAGCTCGGCCGCTCCTCCGTCCGCTGGGGTGAGGAGGCGGCCGGAATGACACGGGCCTGGCTGCACGCCGGCACACGATGCGTCGTGGCATCGCCCGTCGTGGTGGGCGACGACATCGCGTGCGACCTGCTCGGCGCCATGCATGCGCGACTCGCCGCGGGGGACCCTCCCGCGGTGGCCCTCGGCCGGGCGTCCGAAGAGTCCGGCGTGGTGGCGCCGTTTCTGGCGCACGGCGCGGGATTCTGACCGATCCGACCCGCCGTCACGCGAGCGCGGCGACGCGGTCCGGCGCGACCGAGAGCGCGAGCCAGCGGTGCAGGGAGTCCGAGTGCTCGACGTCGTCCCCCCATTCCGGCTCGGTCAGCGCCCAGCGGTGCATGAGGTGCGCGGCGGTCGCGGGGTGATGGCCGGCGTCGAGCACGTCGGCGAGCGCTTCCGCTTCCGCGAACTCGAGGCAGCAGACGAACTCCTCCGAGCCGTCGAGCAGGCCCTGGATGATCTCGGCCAGGTGATCCACGGTCCGGCCGAGGTGCCGGCGGCGGACCGTCCCCGCGCCCGCGCGCCGCATCGCTGACATGTTCATCGGAGTTCTCCCGTTCCGAGCGAGGTTCCGCTCGCAGTGGATGAGGAGCGGACCGGCGTTCTGATACCCCGGGAGGTCGTGCCGGCTGACCCGGCGCCGCCGACGCACCGGCGCCCGATCGGGCACCGGACTTCGCCCGCCCGCTGCACGGACGGGATGGCCCGGTGCAGCGGACCGGGGTTGGATCGGCCCATGGTCCTCTCGAGCGCGCGGTGATCGGGGTCGGCGATCGAACGCTCCGCCACGCATGCACCGGAAGGCGCCGCAGCCGACAAGGCGGCCGAAGCGGCCAGGCCGTCGGGACCGACCTCGGGCGGAGCCGGCCCGGGGGTCGGATTCCTCGAGCTTCAGCGCACGGCGGGCAACAGAGCCGTCTCGGTCGCTCTCCAGCGCAACGGCGATCGTCCGACGCGACCCGGTGGGGCACGCGGACGTCCCGCCAACCCGCTGGCGGACGAGCCGCTGCGGCTGTCCGCGGCGGATCTGCAGATCGTCGATCCCCCGGGAGGTGATCGGGCGAGCGCCGAGGCGGCGTACCGGCAGCTGCGCGCGCAGCATCCGACGCGCGAGATCGCTCTCGTGCGAAACGGCGATCGCTGGCTCGTCCTCCAGGGGGCACGTGACAGCGTCTCGTTCGGTTCTACGGACTTCACTGCCGCCCTGGGCGTGCACAGTCGAGGCAATTGGGAGGTCACGAGACATGTGCACCCACCCGCCGCCGTCGGCGAATCGGCGATCCTCCGGCGCTGGCCGAGCCCCGGGGACTTCGCGCAGCTGTATACGGAGTTCGTCCGGGCCGGAAGGGAGCGGCCGATGGAGCGCCAGCTCGATGTGACGCTGCCCGACGGCCGGGAGGTGCGCACGAGGTACGGCTTGGACCCGACCCGTCCAGACGAGCCCTGGTGGGTGCAGATCGCGGACGACCGGGGCCGCATGGGCCGTCGGCAGCGATTCCGGTCGATGTACCGCTACAACCTGAGGATCAGCGACCTCGGCGCTGCCGTGCGGCTCACGCCGGAGCCTCCGCTCCCACCCGGACAGTGGTCGTACCGGAGGACCGTCGAACCTCCGCAAGGGGTCGGTCCCGGTGGACGGCGGGCGGAGCCGCCTCCGCTGCCCCCACCGGTACCCGTCTCCGGTCGCGCCCCGTCTTCTCCCCCGCCCATCCCGCGGCCGGACGCCGTACCCGAGACGGAGACGTGGTCGCGTGGCCCGGGGAACCGGAGCGCCATCGTCCCGCCTCCCCCTGCCCCCGAATTCGACCCGCCACCGGGCGGCGGACCGACGGGAGGCGCTCCGCGGACGGCGGGCACGGAGCGGCTCGCACGGCTCGCACGGCTGTCGAGCTTCCTCCGCCTCGTGGCGCCCGCCGCGCGAGCGATCAGCACGATCGGCGGCGCGGCCGACGCGGGGTGGGAGATCGGGCAGGGGGTGGCCATCGCCGCCCGGGGGGTCGAACTGGGCGAGCAGCACCAGGCGGAGCTCGCCGAACTGGACGAGGCCCTCGCGGCCGATGACAGCGCGCGCCGAGGAGTCGCCGGCTCCGCACCGGGGACGTCGGCCCCGCAGCCCACCGGGCTCGCCGAGCAGATCGGTGCCGCACTGGCGGCGGCGCGGGCGAGCCTCGATCCGGCGGGGTGGGATGCGAGGGCCCTCGGCAGCGCGGCGACGGCGGTGGAGCTGGTGGGGCGTGTCGTCTGGGCTCGGATCGGGCCGTCGGCGGGCGATGCCTTCCTCACCCTCGCCACGCGGCCTCTCAGCGGTTACGGGATCCCCGCGTCCACCCTCGCCGAGATCGCGGCGGGCGCCGGCTCCGCCCTTCGACGTCGCGGGCAGACGATGTGGGACATCGCTCCCGACTTCATCGGCCGGCTGACGCCCTTCGGCTTCGTGGAGTGGCTGCACGAGATGAGACTGCTGCGCGTGGGCGCGCGGTGATGCGCATCCCGCCCACCGGCGGCGCGATCCCCGAGCGGCGAGGTCGGCGGCCTCGCGAGGACGCGCGACCGGGAGCACCCGCGCAGAGGCCGGTTCGCCGTGCAGGATGGAACCGTGACCCCGCTCGCCGCCGGCAATCCGAACCTCGTCGTGGTCGGAAGCATCAATGTCGACCTGACGGCGCGGGTCGAGCGCCTCCCCGTCCCCGGGGAGACCGTCGGCGGGGGCGAACTGGTTCGCGTCGTGGGCGGCAAGGGGGCGAACCAGGCCGCAGCGGCGGCGCGACTGGGCGCGCGCGTGCGCATGGTGGGCGCGGTCGGCCACGACGCCGACGGCGAGTGGGCGCGCGAGGAGCTGCGTGCAGCCGGCGTCGACGTCCGAGCGGTGACGTCGGTGGATGCCGCGACGGGCGTCGCTCTGATCGGAGTCGACGCGCGGGGCGAGAACCAGATCATCGTGTGTCCCGGCGCCAACGCGCGCATCGGCCCCGCCGGCGTCGCGCTCGCGCCCGACGACGTCGTGATCACGCAGCTCGAGACGCCTCTCGACGTCGTCACGGCTCTCGCTGCCGAGTGCCCGGGCTTCCTCGTCGTGAACGCTTCGCCCGCACGGCGGCTCCCCCACGCTCTCGTGGAACGGGCCGATCTCTTCGTGGTCAATCAGGAGGAGTACGAGCGGATGCCGGAGCTCAGCCGCGCTCGGCGCGTCGCCATGACCCTCGGTGCCGACGGCGCGGTCCTGCTGTCCCACGGCTCGGAGATCGCACGCGCGCCGGGAAGACGCGCAGAGGTCGTCAGCACGGTGGGTGCCGGCGACGCGTTCTGCGCCGCGCTCGTCATCGCCCTGGCCCGCGGAGCATCCGACGCGGAAGCGCTCGAGACCGCCTGCGCCGTCGGAGCCGCGGCCGTCGAGCACGAGGCGAGTCAGCCCCCCTTCCGGCCGCTCGAGACCTACGTCGCGAAGGCGTCCGCGACGTGACGCCCTCGACGAGCTCCGGCATCCCGGTGATCCTCGACTGCGATCCCGGCCACGACGACGTCTTCGCGCTGTGGCTCGCCGCCGGCCACCCCGCCATCGACCTCCGCGCCGTCACGACCGTCGGCGGCAACGTCGCACTCGAGCACACGAGCCGCAACGCCCGCGTCGCGCTCGCGGTCGCGGGGGTCACCGGCGTCCCGGTCGCGGCCGGCGCGGCCGGCCCGCTCTCCCGCGACCTGCAGACAGCCGAGTGGATCCACGGCGAGAACGGCCTCGGTGGGCCGGTGCTTCCCGATCCCGGATTCGCGCTCGATCGACGATCGGCGACAGAGCTCATGGCCGATGTGCTGACCGCCGCGGTGGATCCCGTCACGATCATCGCGACGGGACCGATCACCAATGTCGCGATCCTGCTCCGCCAGCGCCCGGCGATCGCCGCGCGCATCGGGGAGATCGTGTGGATGGGCGGCTCGACCGGTCGCGGCAATGCCACGCCCTACGCCGAGTTCAACGCCCTCGTCGACCCGGAGGCGCTCGCGCTCGTCGTGGGAAGCGGCATCCGCTTCACGATGGTGGGACTCGATGTCACCCACACCGCACTGGTGACCGCGGACGTCCGCAAGCGGCTCGCGGCGGTCGGAACGCGTACGGCCCTGTTCGGCGACGAGCTCATGGAGTTCTTCTGCCGCACCAACGGCGAGGTCTTCGGCCTCCCCGACGGTCCGCTGCACGACCCGGTCGCCGTCCTGGCGGTGGCGGAGCCCGACGCGGTGACGCGTATCCATGCGCGCCTGGACGTCGAGCTCACCGGCGCCGAGACCCTCGGCGCCACGAGCGTCGATCTCGATGGCATGCTCGGCCGGGAGCCCAACGCGTGGATCGCGACGCGGCTCGACGTCGACCGGTTCTGGGCGTCGCTGGCCGAGGCGTTCGCGCGGCTGCGGTGAGCTCGTCGAATCAGAGGAGCTCGTCGGATCAGTCGCCCTTGTCGCGCCGCTGTCGCATCTGCGCGAGCGGCAGCGACATGCGCGGGTTGCCCGAGAGCGCCGGCTCGTTCTCGTCCAGGAATCGCCAGTAGGCCTCTGTGAACTGCGAGTCCCGCGCCTGGGCGGCCGATGGCCACCACGATCCCATCTTCTGCAGGTACGCCCCGCCCGAGACGTAGGGCTTGGTGCCGACGAGGCCGCCGTCGGCGTACTGGCTCATGCCCATGACGTTCGGCACCATGACCCACGGATAGGCGTCCACGAAGAGCGCGAGGAACCAGCGGTTGACCTGCCGGGGCGCGTAGCCCTGCAGCAGCAGCCAGTTGCCGAGCACCATGAGCCGCTCGATATGGTGCGCGTAGCCCCACCGGTGGACCCGCTCGAGCACCGTGCGCACGGGAACCGGAAGGTCGTCCGGGATGCCGCGGCCGGTGTACCACCAGTCCTCGAGGCGTCGCCGGAGGCCGAGGGCGTTCGCCCGCTCGAGCTCGGGGTGCGCTCGGTACATCCCTCGCATGTACTCACGCCAGCCGATGATCTGGCGCACGAAGCCCTCGACGGAGGCCAGCGGCGCTTCGGAGGACTCCGTCACCGCGGTGAGCACCTCGGCGACCGTCAGGAGCCCGATGTTGAGCATCGGCGTGATCACGGCGTGGAAGAGGAACGGCTCGTCGGCCGCCATCGCATCCTCGTACGGGCCGAAGCGCTCGAGCCTCTCGTCGACGAAGTCGCGCAGGTGCGCACGCGCTTCGTCCGGTGTGACCGGCAGCCAGAAGCGATCCGGATCACCGGGATGGTCCGGGAACCGGGCGGCGACCTCGCTCATCACCTGCGCCGTCAGGTCGTCGGGCGAGGGATGCCGGAGCTCGGGCACATCGATGCCGCCCTTCGGCAGCGGCTTGCGATTGTCGGCATCGAAGTTCCAGCGCTTCCCGGCGGGTGCGGAGCCGTGCATCAGGATGCCGGTGCGCCGGCGCTGCCAGCGGTAGAAGTCCTCCATCGGGGTACGGGGGTGCTCGGCGAACCACGCGTCGAGCTCGGAGGCGGGGGTCAGGAAGAGGGCGTCCTCATAGCGGCGGGTCGCCACGCCCCGCCGCGCGCACACCCGCGCGATGCCCTCGTCCACGCCGCGGTCGGTCGCGCTCATCCAGGCGAGGCGGTCGACGTCGTGGTCGCGGAGCAGCTTGCCGAGGCCCGCGGCGAAGCCGAGATCGTCCGACAGCGGCACGCGATGCACCGTCCGGCCCTGTGCCTCCAGACGGGCCGCCGTGTGCCGCATCGCCGAGACCAGCAGCACGATCTTGTGCCGGTGGTAGGGAAGCACGTCGAAGCGCTCCGCCGACTCGACGAACAGGAAGGCGGCGATGTCCGGATCCTCGTAAGCGGGGTGGTGCTCGAACTGCTGCGTCGCGAGGATGAGGGCGGCGGTGGTTCCCGTCATGTCGTCATGCTGTCAGACCGCGGCGCCGGGATGGCCGTCACGGACCGGAGCTCGTCGTCGAGGTCGGCGTCGTGGGCGAAGTCGGCGAGGTCGGCGAGAGCCAGGATGACCCGTTCGGGGTGCTCCGCGATGCGGTTGAGGACGTAGAGCCACCACTCGCGCCCGAAGACGATGTACTCCCTGGTGGCGTGGCCCTCATCCCGCAGCTTGTCCAGCAGTCCGTCGCTCAGGCCCTGGAGCATCTCGAACTCGACGTGGTCGGCCCGAAGGTCGTCGCCGTGCTCGGCCGCGAGCGCCGCGACGAGCTCGGCATCGTGGGTTGCGATGTTGACGCGGTGCCCACGTCGGACGAGCGTGCCGACGAGGGAGAGATAGGCATCCGTGAGCTCGCGGGTGTCGCGAGCGAGCGCCACCTTCGGCGATTCCAGGAACGCACCTTTCACGATCCGGACGGGCCCGGCGAGCCTCATGACGCGATCGAGGTCCGGTGGAGTGCGATGCAGTCGCGCCTGCAGCGTGATGCCGGTTTCGGGGTGGTCGGCGGCGATCCGCTCGTAGAGGTCGAGGACGAGATCGGTGCGGGCGGACCCTTCGGCCGAGACCATGAGCGCCGTCCCGGCCTCGCTCGCGGCGGCGGCCAGACGACGGGCGTTCTCGAGACCGAGGTCGGGATCGACGATCGCCCCTACGTGCGAGAGGTCGAACGAGACGGTGGCCGTCTCGTCGGAGTCTTGAAGCGCGCCGATCAAGGCGAGGAACTCCGCCGTCTCGGTCTCGGCCACCTCGGCGCTGCGGATCGACTCTCCGACGCACTCGACGCTCGCGCGGTGGCCGCGCTGCCGGTTCAGCGCCACGAGCCGGAGAGCGTCCGAGATACGCGGGCCGGCGATGTAACGGCCCGCCACCCGGAACGCCGCCGCCGCCTGCGCCGGGTGGGACAGGACGCGGGCTTTCAGGTCTTCGTCGAGCGCCCAGGTGCGCAGCAGGTCGGCGGCGCGCTCCGCCGTGCGCGGATCGATCTCCATGTCGGCAATCTAGCGATGATCCGAAACGACGGGCCCGCAGTCCAGCGCCGGCTTTACACTCCTCGTGTGAGCCGAGCAACCGGTCCCTCGCCCGGGGCGGCAGGACGCCGCATCCCGCTCCCCATGCTGCACACGGATGAGTCCTCGGCGCGCGTGCGCCCCTTCGAGCTGTTCTTCGACCTCGTCTACGTGTTCGCCTTCACCCAGGTGTCGCGGCTGATGGCCGAGACGCACAGTGCGACGGGGGTTCTTCAGGCGCTCACCGTGCTCGCTCTGCTGTGGTGGACGTGGGTGGGTTTCAGCTGGATCTCCAATCAGGCATCCGTAGACCAGCCGGGGCTCCGCGTCGGATTGACCGTCACGATGATCGCCGTCTTCGTCGCGGCGCTGACGATCCCGGAGGCGTACGACGACCTCGAGGGCGGCTGGTCGGGTCCGCTGGTGTTCGCGATCGCCTACGCGGTCGTGCGGATCGCGCACCTGGTGATCTACGCCACTCTGTCGGCGGACGACCCCGCGTTGCGTCGTCAGCTGCTCATCTTCCTCACCGCCCTGATCCCCGGCGTCGCGCTCATCGTGATCGGCGCCGTCGTGGGCGGGCCGGCACAGCTGTGGCTGTGGATCGCCGCCGTGGTGTACGACGTGACCGCGACCCGGGTCGGCTCGACGATCGGGCGTGGCTGGCGGATCCCCTCGGCCGAGCACTGGGCGGAGCGCTACGGGCTCGTCGTCATCCTCGCCCTCGGTGAGTCGATCGTGGCGATCGGCGTCGGCGTCGCGCAGGAGCCGATCGACCTGCCGATCGTCATGGGCACCGCGGCATCCATCGTGCTGTCGATGCTGCTCTGGTGGTCCTACTTCGCCAGACTCGCCGGGATCGGCGAGGAGCGCCTCGCCGAACGCGACCAGCGCGCTCGCGCGACCCTCGCCGCGGACGCGTACTCCTACACGCACTTCGTCATCATCGCGGGCATCATCATCGCGGCCCTGGGCATCGAGGATGCGATGAAGCACATCGACGACCCCGAGCCGTTCGGGTGGTTCGGTGCGATCGCACTCGGTTCGGGCATCGCCGCGTTCGCTGCCGGCACGATCGTGTTCGCCTTGTTCGTGGGCCTTCGTCGGCCGATCATGCGGGCCGTCGAAGCCGTCGTGCTGATCGCGGCGATCCCGCTGCTCGCGGCGGTCAGCGCGCTCGCCGCACTCGTGATCGCCGTGGTGCTGATGGCGGTGATCGCTCTGATGGAGAGCGCGCTTCACCGTCGAGCGGAGGGCGGGAAGGGGGCGTCTGCGAGGGAGGATGCTGCGCCGTGAGGCGTGCTGCCCCTTCAGGTCGTCGTGGCGCGCGGGTTTACTGACGCTTCGCGGTTCGGCCCTCGGGTTTCGTCTTGCGCCGCGCCCGCAATGCGGCGAAGGCCCACACGATCCCGAAGAGCACCGACCCCACGCCCCAGGCGACCTCGCCCGTCGCCAGACCCCACACGCCGAGACCGACGAAGCACGCCGCGAAGAGGAGCATGCCGATCCAGCCGGCCTGGTTCGCGTTCCGCTCCTGCTCACCCATGTGGCTGTCCCCGCACTCCGCTGCCCGAACCGATCTACCCCTCCGACTGTACGACGCGTCGGTTCGCGAAGCGCGGAAGAACCCGAAGTGCCCTCGGGTCCGGTCTTCCGCACCTGCCGACGCAACGACACCACCTCTGTTCCGGACAGCGGCGCAGGGTGTATGGTCCAGCCAACCGGGGGAAGGTCACATGGGCGGGACCGCGATGAGGCGTCGCACTCATCTCCGCATCGCGCGCGTCAAGCGGGCTGTCGCGGTCGTCGTGGCCTGCGTGCTTCTCGCGAGCGGCGGCGTCGCAAGCCCGGCGTCTGCTGTCGAGAAGACGACGTGGACCGACGCCACCTGCCCACGGTTCTACGACCTCTACTCCAGCGCAAGTGAGACGGGAGTGACCGTGTGTCGCGGCCGGTACGCCACGGACTACTTCCTCGCCGTGAACGTCGGCACCACGGTATGGCTCGTGGAAGACGGCTGGCCGCGATTGCGCTGGAGCACCGCCGCCACGTCGCGGTCGGCGCAGACGGCGATCCTGCAGGCATCCTCCCCCGCTCCGGCATTCTCGGTGTGGTTCGGCCCCGGGGACCGGTTCCTCTTCAGCCGAGGGTTCCTCGAGTCGTCGTGGACGCCCCGACCGGCCGAGACCATGGGGATCTACGGAGTGAACATCGCCGCCGAGCAGGTCGCCCAGTCAGCCGTCAAGGCAGGCGTGACGATCACCGCGTCCCAGCTCATCAAGAACAAAGCCTGGCGCTCGGCCTTCAGCACGTGCATGACGTCGCTCATCGGGCTCCTGCCGGACGACGATCCGTCCGCCACGGACGAGGCCGTGGCAGCCTACCTGAGTGGAACGAGCACGGTCCTCAGCACCGGAGGATGCGCCGCCTCCCTCGCGAGCGCGAAGCAGAAGACCCGACTGACGGCGGAGCTGAAGTGGGCGCCCGTGGCGGCCGAGCTTGCTCGGCTGGAGGGGAAGACGAGCTGGGTGAACCGCGTCGCCGAAGGGTTGGCTCGGCTTGTGCAGGCGGTGAAGTAGCCCCACCTCTCCTGGATGAGCCGTTCCCCGGGGGCGATCCGAGTACGCATCCACTGGGTAGCCGGCCGCCGTCATGCGGGTCCGGTCGGGCAGTCCTCGGTGCTGAGCGTCGCGGTCCATTCGCCGACGACGAACGTTCCGCGGAAGCTCGAGGGCCCCGGGGCGGCGGGATTCGGGATGAGGGGAGGTATCGCCGCGAGAGCCGCGACGGGGGTGTCGACGAGGTCGAAGGTGACGGCGCTTTCAGTGGCCGAGCTCGAGTTCGCGTAGCAGAGGTACAGCACGGTGCCGTCGGGCGTCTTGTGCACGGCGGCGAAGCCGGACGACTCCACCGGATTCAGCTCTGCCGGTACGTACGCGGCGACGCGGCCGTCCCACCCTGGTCCCTGCAGCGTCCAGGCGTACTGCTGAGACCCGTCCTGGCCGGAGACCGATGCGGCCTGCGTCCGCGGGCCGAGCAGATCCACCGGCCACCCGAGTTGCCGGTAACGAGCCGCCAGCACGGCGTTGTCGGTCGCGTACGACACGACGTAGAGCCCTCCCCCGGCCAGACGCGCGCTGTAGATGACGTAGGTCACGGAGCTCTGGCGGCCGAGGGAGGCGCCACCCGGGCCCTCCAGGACCACCTGCTCGCAGGTCACCACATTGATCAGGCCCTGTACTCGCGGCGGAGCGCCAACCGGCGTGAAGGCCGGGACGAGCTCGTATCCGTCGGGGATGAGCGGATCCACGGCAGCGGCGCTCAGGTTGCGGTCGAACGCCGCTTCCGTACAGTCGCTCTCTTGAGTGGTGACGGCCGGACCAGGGGCGGCTGATGCGGGAAGCGACGGCGCCATCACCAGTGCGAGCGCCACCGCGATTGCTCCCACGAATGTGCCACGGCGAGAGATCGACATCGAAGGCCCCCTTAGAAGGACTTTTCGAACGGCCATGCTACCGGGCCGATCTCCGCGACGATATGGCCGAAGCCGCAACCTACGACTGTTTCGCCCCCCGTTGGGACTTCCCGTGGTCCCCGCTCCGGAGCTCGCTTCCTCGCTGCTGAGGGGCGCGCAGGCCGCGCGTCCCCCGGGGCTCCGGATCCGGTGGCCCTGGTGCGCCCGGGTGACCGGGCGGGACAATGGCGGCGATGAGCTCGGCCGTGATGGAACTCGAGATCGCCCCCGGCACGCAGCCGGGGTCGTTCGTCACGCGCGTGTTGCAGTCGGTGGGGGCCGGCGAGCCGAGTGAGAGCTTCCAGCTCGACATCGATCAGCTTCTCGCTCGCCTGTCCTTTCTCGAGGCGAGTGTGCTGGCCTCGGCCGTGGCCGCGCGCCGAGTGATGTCCGACAAGGAGACGGTTCTGCAGGACGTCGGCCGGCGGCTCTTCGAGGCCGCGTTCACGGGCTCCGTCGGTACGGCCTACCGCACGAGCGCGGCTCTGGCCGCAGAGCGCGGGGAGGGTCTGCAGGTCTCGCTCCGGCTCTCGGCGCCCGGCCTCGCGGCTCTCCCCTGGGAGGCCCTGTACGACCCGGTGACCCAGCGATACATCTGCCGCAAGGACCCGCTCGTGCGCAGCGTGCCCGCCCCGCACGCGCCGCCGCTCGAGGTAACGCGACCGCTCCGCGTCCTGGGCATGATCTCATCGCCGCGGGGTCTCGAGCCGCTCGACGTGGCTACGGAGCGCGACCGGCTGGAGGAGGCGCTACAGCCTCACATCGCGGATGGGCGGGTCGAACTGCGCTGGCTCGACGACCTCACGTGGGATGGGCTTCATGCGAAGCTGCTCGAAGAGCAGTGGCACGTGCTGCACTTCATCGGTCACGGCGCCTACGACAGCGCCACCGAGGAGGGCGTCCTCGCCTTCGTCGGCCGGGACGGTCGGGCCGATTTCGCGCCGGCCTCGGCCCTGGCCGACCTCCTGGATGAGGCCGAGCCCACTCCGCGCCTCGTCGTGCTGAACTCCTGCCAATCCGGTGCGAGCGGCGCGACCGACCTCTTCTCGGGCACCGCAGCGGCGCTCGCACGAAGCGGCATCCGCGCCGTCGCGGCGATGCAGTTCTCCATCAGCGACCCCGCCGCACTCGCCTTCGCGCGCGGCTTCTACACAGCGCTCGCGCACAATCGCCGCGTCGACGAGGCCGTGCGGAGCGGCCGCATCGGCATCCTCGGCGCCGGCCGGGGCACCCTCGAATGGGTCACGCCGGTGCTCTACCTCAGGGGCGACGGGAACCTGTTCGACCTGCGGCCGACGTCCGGACAGGAGCACTCGTCTCGCACGTCCCCTGCTGCGCTCGACCCCTCGCACGGCGGGGCCGAACCGCCGGTCGCCGGAGAACGGGCGGATGCGGCATCCGACCCAGCGCGCGCAGATGAGCCGACCGGCACGTCGAACGCACGACCCGATGTCCCCACCAAGCCCGCCGCCACCGGCTCGCGAGCCCGCAGGCGCTGGCTCATCGTCGGCGCCACGGCGGTGACAGCGGTCGTCGTGGGGGCCGGCGTTCTTCTCGCGGTGGCGCAGGGGCTCTTCGGCGGCACGGATGGAGGGGGTCCTGAGGACCAGGCGAGCACGTTCGATCTCTCGGTTCCGCTGGACACCGACTGGGTCGAGGCAGGCCTCTACTGCATGCTCGGGGACGAGCTCGAGATCCAGGCGAGTGGGCGCGGATGGCTCGACGAGACCCGGGAGTCGGAGATCGATCCCGACGGACTGACGACCGACGCGACCACCGACACGCGCATCTTGCCCGACGTCGGCACGGGGGCCGTCATCGGCAGGCTCGAAGGTACGCCTGACATCTTCCCGATCGGCACCGGAACGACCTACGAATGCCCAGCGCAGGGCGACCTTCTCGTCGGAGTCAACGACACCGACCTCGCGGACAACAGCGGCGAGTTCGCGATCTTCATCACGCGGAATCAGTAGTCGGCGATGCGGTCGGGGGGATGGATGTCGCGGCCCGCTCGCCCGACTCCTCGCGCCTCCAGGTCAGCGTGACCGTGAAGTTCGCCTGGATGGCCGACGATGCGATCACCGCTCCGAGCTCCGCCGACAGCTGCAGGCCGAACTCGACCGTCACCTCCGCTGGGGGATGCGGACCCGAGCGCACAGCGTTCAGCACGGCGGCCGCTGCCGGCTGCGCTCGTTGGACGACAGCCTCGAATGACTCGCCCGCCCGCGTGACGACGGCCTCCGAGCTGAGCCCGCCGCGAAGCACGGGCCCGCGCGGAAGCTCCGATGCGTCCGGCGCGGTCGAAGCGACCACCACTGTGCTCCCGTCGGCCATGGAGTACTCGACAAGCTGCGTGACCACGGCACCTGCACCTTCCGCCGCGGCGACCGCTCGCCCGGCTGCTCGGAGTCTCGCGCACGTGCTCCGCGCTCGCAACGCCTGCCCGTTGGACGTGCGGAGATCCTGCACGGCGGCGCCACGTTCCATGTGGGCGGTCGCGTGTCTCATCGGCTGGGCGTCGACGGGATGAGCGACGGTGTTGGCGAGTCGTCCTGGCAACGGTTGGACCGTTCGTCCGTGGTTCCTAGGGTGTAGCGAGCCGCTGTGAGGGGATCTGCTCGTCAGCTCCGCGGATGACGAAGGCGACGCTGGAGAGGGCGATCACGATGGCCACGATCTCGATGCCGCCGCCAAGTGCGGCGAGGGGGCCTGGTGTGCCGCGGCCGAGCGCGAACGTGGAGAAGTCCCAGAAGCCGTGAAGGACCATGGCCCAGATCAGGCTGCCGGTCACGCGCCGGAGGATATAGAAGATGGTTCCTGCGCCGAAGGCGAAGGCGACCTGTTGGATGGTCGGGCCGATCGCCGCACCGCTGATGGCGTTGACCAGATGCATGAGGCCGAACGCCGCTGAGGTGAGGAACCACACCCACACCTCGGACAGCCGGCTGCGCAGGCCGACGAGCAGCAGACCACGGGTGGCCAGTTCTTCGGTGAAGCCGACGAGAAGCAGGACGACGGATGCCGCGAGGAACGCTGCGTCGTAGGAGCCCCAATCGATCGACACGAAGTTGACGATGAGGGCGACCACCATGATGGCCGGGGCGATGATCGGCCACCTGCGCTCAGCGCGGTGCCGCTCGAACAGGGCCGGACGCCACCACCCCAGCAGGGTGGTGGTGATCGCGAGAAGGATCGCTCCGACGATCAGTGACAGCCCAGCACCGAGGAACAGGTTGCTGCCGCTCGTGCCGAAGTCGGTATAGGGGATGCCGGAGAGCAGCTGCACGGTGAACACGACAGCGACGTAGGCGAGGTAGATGACGATGCCGATCCATACGCGGGGGCGAACGCGGTACGGATCAGCGGTGGTCGTTGACATCATGTGGTCGTCTTTCTGAGCGTTTGGCAGGGCTGGGCGCACCGCGACGCGACGGCACTACGCTGCGTCCGCGTGGCGGTGGTTTCTGGTCAGGGGCGGAAGAGTTCGATTAGGGCAACCTCAGCGGGCCTTTGCCTGGCTCTCACGCTTTCTCTCCGTCGGCCTCTTCAGCCGGGCCATCGTGTGCCTCGACGTCGCCGAGGAGATCCTTGAGGCCCAGTCCGCCGATCGTCTGCGCCTCGACCTCGAGGGTGGTCCCTGTCGTGGTGTCGGTCAGCCCGATCACCTGAACGGTGCCGCGACGGTGCTTGGTGACCTCGAGGTCCTCGCGTTCGATGTGCGCGACCGGATGCAGATTCTTGTAGCCGCGGAGTAGACCCGTGTGCTCGCGACCGAGGACGTACAGGCGCGTCGGGGTAAGCGCCAGGACGAGCGAGGGGTAGCTGCCCTTCGACGCCGCGTTCACCCGTGAACCGACCATGCCGCCGACCACGCCCCACGCCGCGGAGTTGCTGCCCCCGGCCGCGACGCCGGCGGTAGCGCCGACGATGCCGGCGAACGTGGAGCCTCGAGGCATGACGACGGCAACGTCAAGCACTTCGTCATCGGGAATCACTGCTTGCGCGCCCTCACGGGCGTTGTCTTCTCTGGACATTGATTCACTTTCCATCGGATGTGGCCGGCCGGCTGAGCTGGTCTGAGGCGAAGTTGGGTCGAGGCTACTCGAGAATGGGACACTTCCGAGCAAAACCGGGAAATCACTCCTGAAAAGCTGCTAATGCCTTCCTGGTTGAATGGGCTGGGGGTAAAGGGAGCAGATGGACGCGGTGGCGCAGGGTCGGGCCATGGAGCTGCTGGGGCGCTTCAACGACGATCTGACCCGCGTCTTCGACCAGGCCCTGGGTACCCAGTGGGCCGAAATCGAGGAGATGCTGGCGATCAGTTCGATCGTGTCCGAACCGTCGGTGACAACCCGGCGGCTGGCCGAGATCACCCGGATGAACCGACGGGCAGTCTCTCGCATGGTCGCGCGAATGAGCGCAGATGGCCTGGTCCACCGCCACCCCTCAAATGCCGACAAGCGCGCGGTCGTCGCCTCCTTGACCGACGAGGGCGTCCAGCGCACGAAAGTGCTCGAGGCCTCGATCGTCGAATTCTTCCGCGTCAGCGCAGGCATAGCGATGCAGATCAGTGAGGGACTGGGGCCGATCCGCGCTCCGCGTGAAACGCCTGAGCCGACCGACGCAATGGATCTGCTTGGCAGGGTGTGTGAGGCCGGCGTAGCTCTCGTGCGCTTCATGCCCGACGCGGCGAACCAAGGCCAGCTCGCCGCACGCCAACGCGCTGCCCTCGTACAGATCGTGACAGCGGGAGGGGTCCGGCCGAACGACCTGTCTCCTGCCCTCGGAGTCTCACGTGCCGGGGTGGCCTATATCGTCGACCAGCTCTGCGCGAAGGGATTCATCACTCGACACCGGGGTGCCGTGCCGGGAGACCGTCGTGCCGTGATCCTCACGGCAACAGATGCCGGGGTCCAAGCCGTTCGCGCTGTGATGAGCGGAATCGAACAGCAGAGCGAGACGCTCGCCGACCTCTTCTACGAAGTCGCGCATTGGCAACCCAAGGCGAGATCGGTGTGATCTGAGATCACGCCCGACGGACCAGAACGGATGACTTGCCTCGCGATGGTTCCCGCGACTTGGACGCCCGACCACAGCACCGGACCATCGCCTCGTATTCCTGAGGACACGCCACGTCTCAAGACCTCTGCTGAGCGGTGATCGAGTCTGACGGGCCAGCACGGGCTCGCGGTCTCACAGCCATGCCTCGTCGCTTGCTGTCCGGGGTCCATCACGCGCCGTTGGTTGCAGGACGTGGGCGTCGCCGTTCGTGCGCACGGCACGGTTCGGACGACGCATTGGAGCCAAGCGAGCCCTGGAGACTCGTGTCAGGCGGGAACGCCAAACGCACACGCTCACGAGCGCCCACGAGCCCGTCGCCTCGACACTCCAGCGATACGAGGATGCGGAAGGCTACCTCACCACGCTCTCCGGCGCGCAGCCGGGGCCAAGGCATGAGAAGCGAGTCCCTCGAACCACGCGAGCACTTCAGTATGGCTATAGGGGACGTGCGTGCCCACCCGGCGCCAGGGCGGGCCGTGATGCGTCTGCCGCCATTCCTCCAGCGTCCGCGGAGGCACTTGCAGCATCTCCGCGACCTGCTGCCCGGTCAGAATCTGCACGTCCATATCGGCAAGGAGCACCACCACTCCCCGGGACGTCCGGGGTCGTCCCGTAGCAACGCGGGGCAACCGCGGCAACGTCCGCCGGAAGGCTGAAACGGGGCGTTTGCGCCCCCAAAGTGACACCGAGACGGTGTCAGAGAAGGTTCTGGAAACACAGAAACCCCTGGTTTCCGCGGAAACTCAGGGGGTGTTGCTGGGGTACCTGGACTCGAACCAAGAACAACTGAACCAGAATCAGCCGTGTTGCCAATTACACCATACCCCAGGGGGCTGAGCCGAAGCCGTGCCGAGGATCAAGTCTACGTGACGGCGACGGCACGGCCAAACCGAGCACCCAGGCCGGGCGCGTCAGGCCGGACGGTTCACGAAGGCGGAGAGGCGGGCGAGCGACTTCCCCTTGCCGAGGAGTTCCATGGACTCGAAGAGCGGAGGCGAGACCCGGCGTCCGCTGACCGCGACGCGCAGCGGCCCGTACGCGACGCGCGGCTTGAGGCCGAGGCCGTCGATGAGTGCCGCGGCGAGGGACTCCTGGATCGCCGCCGCGGTGAACTCCGACTCGGGAATGAGCTCGAGCGCCGAGACAGAGGCGACGATGACCTCGTCCGCGTTGGCGGGCAGCGACTTCAGGGCATCGTCCTCGTGTGAGACGTCGTCGCTGAACAGGAAGCCCAGGAGCCCGGGCACGTCGCCGAGGAGCTGCACGCGCTCCTGCACGAGCGGCGCCGACGCGGCGATCAGCGCCGACTGCTCGGAGGTCGGCGGGTCGGCGACGACCCCCTTCGCCGCGAGGTACGGCACGATGCGGGACGCGAAGTCGTCGGGCGACAGCATCCTGATGTGGTCGCCGTTGATGGACTCGGCCTTCTTCTGATCGAAGCGCGCGGGGTTGGGGTTGACGTCGACGATGTCGAAAGCGGCGGTGAACTCCTCGAGCGAGAAGACATCCCGATCGGGTCCGATCGACCAGCCGAGCAGTGCCAGGTAGTTGAGCAGGCCCTCGTGGATGAAGCCCTTCTCCCGCTGGAGGAACAGGTCGGCCTTGGGGTCGCGCTTGGAGAGCTTCTTGTTGCCCTCCTCACCCAGGACGAGCGGCATGTGCGCGAACCGCGGCACGAAGGTGGTGACACCGGCGTCGATGAGCGCACCGTAGAGGGCGAGCTGGCGCGCGGTCGACGGCATGAGGTCCTCACCGCGGATCACGTGTGTGATGCCCATGAGCGCATCGTCGACGGGATTGGTGAAGGTGTAGAGCGGCTGACCGCCGGCGCGCACGACGACGAAGTCGGGGAACGAGCCCGCCGGGAAGGTGACCTCTCCGCGGATGAGATCGACGTAGGTGAGATCCTCGTCGGGCACCCGCAGGCGCCACGCGGGCTCCCGGCCCTCGGCGCGGAACGCCGCGCGCTGCTCATCGGTGAGGTCGCGGTCGAAGTTGTCGTAGCCCAGCTGCTTGGCGCGGCCGTTCGCCTCGTTCCGGGCGTCGACCTCCTCCGCCGTGGAGTAGCTCTCGTAGACGGCGCCGGATGCGACCAGCTTCCGCAGCGTCTCGGCGTAGATGTCGGAGCGCTGCGACTGCCGGTAGGGCGCGTCGGGGCCGCCCTTCTCCACGCCCTCGTCCCAGTCGATCTCGAGCCACGTGAGCGCGTCGACGAGCTGCCGGTAGCTCTCCTCGCTGTCGCGCGCGGCATCCGTGTCCTCCACGCGGAAGACGAGCTTGCCGCCGGTGTGACGCGCGTAGGCCCAGTTGTACAGTGCGGTGCGGACCATGCCGACATGCGGGAGACCCGTCGGCGAGGGGCAGAAGCGCACGCGCACGTCGGCGCCCGTCGCGGTCGTGGTGCGGGGATCGGGTGCTGAAGACATCCTCCCCAGTCTAGTTGGGGGATGCCGCAGCCTCCGGGGCACGGCCCATCGCACCCGGACCGCCGCCGCGTGCGAGCGGTGAGAGGGCGACCACCGCCACGACCGCGACTCCGACGACGAGAGCGAGCCCGCCGTAGCCGATCCCGCCCAGGACGACGCCCGCGAGGATCGCCCCGACCGCCGCGACGATGCTCATGACGAAGTCGCTGAAGCCCTGGCGGCGCGTGCGCATCGCCTCGGATGAAGCCTCGGTGACAAGGGCCGACCCCGCCACCGTCGAAGCGCTCCAGCCGAGCCCGAGAAGGACGAGCGCGACGGTGACGGCGCCGGTGGACTCCTGCCCGAACGACGCCGTGAGCAGCGCCGCGACGAGAAGCGCCTGCCCGAGGAGGATCGTCTGCACGCGGCCGAGCCGGTCGGCGAGGATGCCGAAGACAGGCGAGAGCGCGTACATGCCGGCGATGTGAAGGCTGATCGTCATTCCGATGATCGTGAGGTCTGCGCCGTGATGCTGCAGGTGCACGGGCGTCATCGCCATGATCGAGACCATGACCCCGTGCGCGGCGGCGACCGCGAAGATCGCGTAACGGGCCGCTGCGGGGCGATCCGGTTTGACGATGGCGTCGGCCACCCGGGACGTCGCCCGGTCCGCCACGAGCCGCTGCGCGGTGAGCAGAGGATCGGGACGCAGAGCGATGAGATAGAGCCCGATGGCCAGCACCTGCGCGACGACGGTGAAGACGTACGGACCGGTCAGCGACGGCATCCCGATCGCGTCCCCGAGGACCTCGCCCGGACCGGTCAGGTTGGGTCCGAGCACGGCGCCGATGGTCGTGGCCCACACCACGATCGAGAGGTCTCGCCCACGCGAGGCATCCGTCGCCAGATCCACCGCGGCGAACCGCGACTGCAGGTTCGCGGCCTGGCCGGCGCCGACGAGGAGGAAGGCGCAGAGCAGGAGAGGGAACGAGCCCACGCTGACGGCCGCGACGACCAGCACGACGCCCACGAGGGCGATCGCCATCCCGGTCGCGAGGGACATGCGGCGTCCGAGGCGCCGCGAAAGCGCGGCCAGCGGCACCGCGACCACCGCCGTGCCCAGGGTGACCCCCGCGGTCGCCAGCCCCGAGAGCGAGTCGCTTCCCGACACGTCTCCGGCGAGGAGCGCTCCGAGCGAGATCGTCGCGCCGAACGCGAGCCCGCCCAGCACCTGCCCGATCGAGAGCACCCACACCGTGCGCCGCTGAAGGCGCGCCACCGCGGGAGCCGAGGCATCCGTCGACGCGGTCGTCCGCGGCTCGGGCTCGGTCATCGCCCTCAGGCCGCGCGCGCGGTGTTGCGCAGGATGCCGAGGCCCGAGATCTCGACCTCCACGACATCGCCCGCCGTGATCTGGCCGACGCCGGCCGGTGTTCCGGTGAGGACCACGTCGCCCGGCAGCAGCGTGAAGGCGGCGGAGGCGTACTCGATGATCTCCGCGAGCGAGAAGATCATGTCGCTGATCGGGCCCTCCTGCCGGACCTCGCCGTTGAGCCGGGTCGTGATGACGGCGGGTCCGTTCACGTCGAACTCGGTCTCGATCGCGGGCCCGAGCGGGCACGAGGTGTCGAAGCCCTTCGCGCGGGCCCACTGGCCATCGCTCTTCTGCCAGTCCCGCGCGGTGAGGTCGTTGCCGATCGTGTAGCCGAAGACGTGGTCGAGCGCGTCGGCGGCGCTGACGTTCTTGGTGATGCGACCGATGACCGCCGCGAGCTCCCCCTCGAAGCTGATGAAGTCCGAGCCCTTCGGCAGCGTGACGGCGTCACCGGGGCCGACGACCGAGGTGTTCGGCTTGAAGAAGAGCATCGGCGCGGTCGGCACGTCGTTGCCGAGCTCCGCCGCGTGATCGCGGTAGTTGCGTCCGACGCAGACGACCTTCGAACGCGGGATCACCGGCGCGAGGAGCGCCACGTCGCGGAGTGCGACCCGCTCCCCCGTCGTGTCGAACCCCGCGAACATCGGGTCGCCCTGGAGGACCACGAGGTCGCCCTCGTCGACGATTCCGAATCTGATGGCGTCCTGGTGACTGAAGCGGGCGATCCTCACGCCTTCGAGCCTACTCAGCGCCCGAGGCGTTTCGTCTCGCTGCGCTCGTTCGACGACCGGGTGCAGCCGCGACCATGAACGACGGAGGGACGGATGCCGCAGCATCCGTCCCTCCGTGAGAAAGTCGTCAGGCGTCCAGGCGCAGCAGCCAGTTGTGCCTGTCTTCCCGGCGGCCGTACTGGATGTCGGTGAGCTCCTCGCGCAGCTCCAGCGCGAGAGAGCCGGTGGGCTGCTCGTCGAGGAAGTCCTTGCCCTTGAGCATGCCGATGGGGGTCACCACGGCGGCGGTGCCGCACGCGAACACCTCGACGATGTCGCCGGAGGCGACCCCTTCGCGCCACTCGTCGAAGGGCACGGCTCGTCCCTCGACCTTGTGCCCGCGGTCGATCGCGAGCTGCAGGATCGAGTCGCGCGTGATGCCCTCGAGGATCGAGTCGGACTGCGGCGTCACGAGGGTCCCGTCCTTGTAGACGAAGACGACGTTCATGCCGCCGAGCTCTTCGACGTTGCGGTCCTGGTCGAGGAAGACGACCTGGTCGCACTCGTTCTCGTACGCCTCCGACTGCGGCAGGAGGCTCGCGGCGTAGTTGCCGCCCGTCTTGGCCGCTCCCGTGCCGCCCTTGCCGGCGCGCGCGTAGTCCTCACTGAGCCAGATCGACACGGGCGTGGCGCCGCCCTTGAAGTAGGCCCCGGCGGGCGAGGCGATGAGGTAGTAGGCGACCTTGTGCGCGGGACGAACGCCGAGGAAGGCCTCCTTGGCGAACATGAACGGGCGCAGGTACAGGCTCTGGTCGTCGCCGGAGGGCACCCACGCACCGTCGACCGCGATGAGCTCGCGCAGCGACTGGATGAAGTACGGCGCGGGCAGTTCCGGCAGCGCGAGGCGGCGGGCGGAGCGCTGCAGGCGCCGGGCGTTCTGGTCGGGACGGAACGTGTGGATCGAGCCGTCGGCGTGCCGGTAGGCCTTGATGCCCTCGAAGATCTCCTGACCGTAGTGGAGGACCGCCGCCGCGGGGTCGAGGGTGATCGGGCCGTAGGGCGACACCCGCGGACGGTGCCAGCCACCGCCCACCGACCAGCAGATGTCGACCATGTGGTCGGTGAAGCTCATCCCGAATCCGGGATCGGCGAGGATCTCCTCGCGCTGGGCCGGGCTCTTGGCGGCGAGGTTCTTCGTGACGGCGAACTCGAGGGGGGCGAGTCCGGTGTCGGGGTCGGTGTCGATCATGGTCATGTCGTGTCCTGGCTCTGAGTTCGTTTGGCGGCGCGGCTTCCAGGTTACGCCTGGAGCCGCACGGGTCAGGGCTGCAGCCTGGCTGCGATGGCGTCGCCGATCTGCGGTGTCGTGCGGGCAGAGGCGCCGCGTTCGGCGATGTCGTCCTCGACCGCGCGGGTGACGCGGCCGGCTTCGTCTCGCAGCCCGAGGTGATCGAGCAGCAGGGCGGTGGACAGGATCGCGGCCGTGGGATCGGCCTTCTGTGTGCCCGCGATGTCGGGCGCCGATCCGTGCACGGGCTCGAACATCGAGGGGAGCGCGCCGTCGGGGTTGATGTTGCCCGAAGCGGCGAGGCCGATGCCTCCGGTGACGGCGCCGGCCAGGTCGGTCAGGATGTCGCCGAAGAGGTTGTCGGTGACGATCACGTCGAATCGGCCGGGGTTCGTGACCAGGTGGATCGTGGCCGCGTCGACGTGGAGGTAGTCTACGGCGACCTCGGGGTGCACCTTCGCCACCTCGTCGACGACGCGCTTCCAGATCCCGCCCGCGTGCACCAGGACGTTCGTCTTGTGCACGAGCGTCAGCTTGCCGCGGCGCCGCTCGGCGAGGTCGAACGCGTACCGCACGACCCGCTCGACGCCGAACGCGGTGTTGACGGATGTCTCGTTCGCGACCTCGTGCGCCGTTCCGCGCCGGATCGAGCCCCCGTTTCCGACGTAGGGGCCCTCCGTGCCCTCGCGGACGACGACGAAGTCGATCTCGCCCGGATCGGCGAGGGGTCCCGGCGCGCCGGGGTACAGCTTCGAGGGGCGCAGGTTGACATAGTGGTCGAGCTCGAAGCGCAGCTTCAGCAGCAGACCCCGCTCGATGTTGGCGTCCTTGAGGCGCGGGTCGCCCGGCACTCCCCCGACCGCGCCGAGGAGGATGGCGTCGTGCTCCTTGATCGACTCGAGGTCGGCGTCGGTGAGGGTGTCGCCCGTCTCGAGGAAGCGCGCGGCTCCGAGTGCGTATCGCGTCTTGTCGAAGCGGAGGCCGCTAGCGGCGGTCGCGGCATCCAGCACCTTCTCCGCCTCGGCGATGACCTCGGGACCGATGCCGTCACCCGGGATGACAGCGAGCTTCACGACGCGCGACATTGCTCTCCTTGCGTGGGGATGCGCCGCGGGCGGGGCGGATCAGTGCTCGGCCGGCGCGGTGCGGGACCTTCCCAGGGTAGTGGCCGCGACGATCGCGGCGATCGCCACGAGCCCGGCTCCGAGGAGCGCCGTCACGGTGACACCCGCGTCGAAGGCGTGGGAGGCGGCATCCCGCACCGCGTCCCCTACGGCACCGCCGAGGGAGTCGGCCGTGTGCATCGCGCCGGCCAGGGTCTCGCGCGCCGCGTCGGCCGCAGCGTCCGGCACCTCGGCGGGAAGCACGAGCCCGGTGCGGTAGAGCGACGTGAGAAGACCTCCGAGGACAGCCGTGCCTAGCACGGCGCCGAGCTCGTATGCAGTCTCCGAGACGGCGCTCGCGGCGCCGGCCTTCTCGGGCGGAGCGCTGGAGAGGATCAGCTCGTTCGAGACGGTCTCGGCCATGCCGATCCCGATGCCGAGCGCGACGAAGGCCCCGACGATGGCGCCGAGGCTGTCGCTGCCGGCGACGACCGCGATGACGACGTAACCCCCGATCGAGAGCACGAGCGCACCCGGCACGACGATCCGCGGCGGGAAGCGCTTGGCGATCGGCACCACGACGAGTCCCGCGACGATCATCGCGGCGAGCCCCGGCACGAGGGCGAAGCCCGCCTGCATCGGGGTGAGCCCGACGATGAGCTGCAGGTGCTGCGCGACGAAGAAGAGGAAGCCGACGAGCGCCACGACGCTCAGCAGGTTCAACAGGAGAGCGCCGGTGAAGGTGGGGCGGCGGAAGAGCCGCATGTCGAGCATCGGCGTATCGGCGCGGAGCTGCCGACGGACGAACAGGATGCCGAAGCCCGCGCCGGCGGCGAAGAGCGCCCCGACGGTCGCGCTCAGCCCGTGGACGGCGACCTCCTTGATGCCGTAGACGATCGGCACCATCGTCGCCAGCGACAGCGCGATGCTGACCGGGTCGATGCGACCGGGGTGCGGGTCGCGGCTCTCGGGGACGAGCAGCGGTGCGAGCACGAGGAGCGGCACCAGCACCGGCACGGCCATGAGGAACACCGAGCCCCACGCGAAGTGCGCGAGGAGGAACCCGCCGACGATCGGCCCGAGCGCCGAGCCCGCCGAGAACATGGAGGCCCAGATGGCGATCGCGAGCCGGCGCTGGTCGCGATCGGTGAAGATGCTTCGCAGGAGCGACAGGGTCGACGGCATGAGCATCGCGCCGAAGACCCCCATGCCCGCGCGCGCGGCGATGAGCCACGCGGCGCTCGGAGCGAACGCCGCGAGTGCCGAAACGACGGCGAACCCGGTGGCGCCGAGGAGCAGCATCCGTCGGCGTCCGAACCTGTCGCCGAGCGTGCCCATGGTCACGAGCAGGCTCGCCAGCACGAGCGGGTAGGCGTCGATGATCCACAGCTGCTCGGTGCCCGACGGCTCGAGGTCGAGGGCGATCTGGGGCAGGGCGAAGCTGAGCACCGTGTTGTCGACCGAGACGAGCAGCACGGGCAGCATGAGTACGACGAGCGCGGCCCAGCCGCGCCAGCCGACGCGCTGCGACCGTTCGTCGGCGATCCGGAGTTCCTGCGTGAGAGTCATCATTCCTATACCGTCCAGCCGGTATAGTAACAGGTTCGCCGGACCACTGTCGATACGATCGAGGCCATGAGCCGTCCTCCCCTCGCCCGCGAGAAGGTGCTGGACGCCTTCGAGCAGATCCTCATCGAGGAGGGCGAGCGGGCGGCGACGATGGATGCCACGGCCCGCGCGGCCGGCGTCTCCAAGGGTGGTCTGCTGTACCACTACGGCACGAAGGAGGCGCTCGAGGCGGCGGTGGTCGATCGGCTCCACGAGCTCGTGGACGAGGACGTCGCCACGATGGCCGCGGCGCCGGAGGGGCCCATCGCCTACTTCCTCCGATCCTCCGCGATGGAGAACGACCCGCTCGACCGGGCGATCCTCGCCTCATCGCGGCTGGCCCAGGGCGGCAGCACGGCTGCCGCCGAGGCGCTGCGCGGCATCCGCGACCGATGGGCGGACGCCCTCCGTTCCGAGACCAAGGACGAGGCGGCGCTCGACCTTGTGATGCTCGTGAGCGACGGCCTCTACTTCAACAACGCGCTCTCGGGCGGAGCGATCCCCGGCCCCGTGCCGCGCGGGCGCGCGATGGACGCACTCGTCGAGCTGGTCGAGCGCGCGGCCCGCGCCTGAGGCACAGGGCCCGGCGCGGCAGCGATCAGACCTCCGCGATCTCGATCTGGCGGAAGAGGTCGGCGCCGACAGCCTTGCGCATCTCCTCGAGGATGTCGTCGGGCACGGGCGAGTCGACCGTCAGGACGGAGAGCGCGCGGCCGCTGGCATCGGGGTGCGCGACCTGCAGCCCCGCGATGTTGATCTGAGCGTCGCCGAGCTCCTTGCCGTAGATCGCGACGATGCCCGGGCGATCGGCGTAGCGCATGACGACGTGGTACCGCTCGAAGGGCACCTCGATCTCGTAGCCGTTGATGCCGACGACCTTCGGCACCATGCGGGTTCCCGCGAGCGTCCCCTCGACTGTGAGCGTCGTGCCGTCGGCCAGCGTGCCGCGGAGGATCGTGATGTTGCGGTAGAGCGGGCTCTCGGCTTCCACGATGAGGCGCGTCTCGATACCGCGCTGCTCGGCGAAGAGAGGAGCGTTCACGTACGAGACGTTCTCGCTCACGATGTTGGTGAAGATGCCCTTGAGCGCCGCGAGGCGGTAGACGCTGACGTCGTACGCGGCCAGCTCGCCGCGCACCTCGATGTCGAGGCTCGTGAGGGCCGAGTGCGAGAGCCCTGTGAAGAACTGGCCGAGCATCTCGACGAGCGCGATGCCGGGGCGCACGAACGGGTCGATGACGCCGCCTGCCACGTTGACCGCGTCGGGCACGAGGTCGCCCTCCAGGGCGAGCTTCACCGACCGCGCCACCGAGACGCCGGCCTTCTCCTGCGCCTCGTCGGTGCTGGCGCCGAGGTGCGGCGTGACCACGACGTTCGGGAGGGCGGCGAGCCGGGCCGCCGCCGTGTCGGGCTTGGGCGGCTCGCTGGTGAAGACGTCGAGGCCCGCGCCGGCGATCTCGCCGTTCGCGAGCGCCGTGAGGAGCGCTTCCTCGTCGATGAGTCCCCCTCGAGCGACGTTCACGACGTATGCCGACGGCTTCATGATCTTGAGCTGCGGCTCGGAGATCATGCCGGTCGTCTCGGGCGTCTTCGGCATGTGCACCGTCACGAAGTCGCTCTGGGCGAGCACCTCGTCGAAGGGCAGCAGCTCGATGCCGAGCTGCTGGGCCCGGGCGGGCGTCACGTAGGGGTCGTAGCCGACCACACGCACGCCGAACGCCTTGAGGCGCTCGGCCACGAGGGCGCCGATCCGGCCGAGACCGAAGATGCCGACGGTCTTCTCGAAGAGCTCGGTGCCCGTGAACGAGCTGCGCTTCCACTGTCCGCCGGCGAGCGAGGCGTGGGCTGCCGGGATGTGACGGGCCAGGCTCAGGATGTGCCCGACCGTCAGCTCGGCCGCCGAGATGATGTTGGAGGTCGGCGCGTTCACCACCATGACGCCCGCGGATGTCGCAGCCTTGATGTCGACGTTGTCGAGTCCGACGCCGGCGCGCGCGACGACCTTGAGCGCGGGGGCGGCGGCGATCGCCTCGGAGTCGATCCGGGTGGCGGACCGGATGAGAACGGCGTGCGCGTCGGCCAGAGCCGACAGCAGTGCGGGACGGTCGGTCCCGTCGACGCTGCGCACGTCGAAATCGGGGCCGAGGGCGTCGATCGTGGCGGGTGAGAGTTCTTCGGCGATCAGGACGACGGGCTTGGACACGGCGGAAGACCTTCGAAAGCGGTGCACGAGGGCAGAGGCGGTGGAATGCCGCGCCGCACGTCGTCGGGGCGGGCTGTGTCAGCCTACCGTGACGGCGGCAGCCGTCCCGACCGTGTGACGCCGCCGGAGTCAGCCTCCGTAGAGGGCGCTGGATGCCGCGGCATACGCGAAGATGTTCAGCCAGAATGCCGCGACGAGGCCGAGACCGGTCAGCAGCACGAGGGCGAACTGTCCGGCGCTGCGCTTCCAACCGATCGCGAACGCGCCCCCGAAGACGACGAGCGGGAACACGATCGGCAGGAGCAGGACGAACCAGCCGTACCCGGTCAGGCCCTCGACGCCGCTCGCCTGCTGCACGAGGAACGCGAGCGCGGTCCAGACGACGTAGGCGTACAGCAGCAGGAAGACGCCCGCGATCGTCGCGATGAGCCAGACGGGCAGGACCGGACCGCGCCGGGACGACGCGACGGCGCTCACAGGAACGCTCCCGCCAGCACGAAGGGCCACGGGACGAGGAGCACCGCGCCCGCGGCCAGCAGGGTGAAGCGCAGCCACGAGGGCTTGCCCGCCGTCAGCCAGAACACCGACGCGAACCACAGGGGCAGCGCGAGCACGGCGAGCCACAGGGTGACCTGGAACGCGATCGGCTCGAGGAACAGCTGAGCGACCAGCTGAAGCCGGGCAGCCCCGAGCAGCCAGCCGAGCGTCAGCAGCAGGTAGACACCGGCGAAGATCCCCACGCCGACGAGCGCGGCATTGCCCATGGACGCGGGCGCATCTGCGTCGGCGGCGCCGGACGAGATCTCCGCGTCGGCCGCATCCCTGCCGGCGCCCCGGCCTTCGCCCGCGCCGGCGAGGGACTCGCTTCCTCGGCCGACGGCGGTGTATCCCTCGGGGAGCACGACGGTCTCCGAACCCGGCGAGGACGAGGCATCCGTCGTCGCATGCCCCGGAGCCGGGGCCGGCCGGGAGGTCGCACCGACCTCGAGCGTCGGGTCGTCGTCACCGTCCCACGTGAGGGCGTCGTCGTCGCGTCCGGAGGTCACCAGCCCAGCGTAGCCGCGGCCATGCGGCGCGCAGGGGCGGACAGCGCTACTCTCGGCACGAGAGGCGTCGCCGCAGACGCCACAGGGGGTGATTCGCATGTGCCGCTGGCTGGCGTACGCGGGCGAGCCGCTGCAGCCGTCCACGCTGATCCTCGAGACGAAGCACTCGCTCGTCGCGCAGGCGCTCAACTCGCCGCTCGGTTTCGAGACCGTCAACGGAGACGGGTTCGGCATCGGCTGGTACGGGAAGGATGCCGCGCCCGGCGCGCCGCCGGCGCTGTTCCACAGCATCGAGCCGGCGTGGCACGACGAGAACCTGCGCGAGCTCACCCAGGCGATCGAGAGCCCGCTCTTCCTCGCCCACGTCCGGGCCGCCGCCGGGCCGCCCATCCAGAAGACCAACTGCCACCCGTTCCGGCACGGGCACTGGCTCTTCATGCACAACGGAGCCCTCGCGCACTTCTTGCGGATGCGGCGCGACCTGATGCTGGAGATCGACCCCGAGCTCTTCCCGCACGTGCGGGGCACGACGGACTCCGAGGTGCTCTTCCTCCTCGCCGTGACGCATGGGCTGCAGGAGGATCCGGTCGCGGGTCTCGGCCGAGCGATCCGCCGCGTGGAGGAGGTCGCGCAGCGACACGGGATCGCCGATGCCGTGCAGGGTACGTTCGCCGTCTCGGACGGACGCACCCTGTGGGCCTTCCGCTACTCGACGGCGCACCGGTCCCGGACCCTGTTCCATTCGGTGGACATGACGTCGCTGAAGGAGATGTATCCCGCGAACGATCGGCTGGAGGTCTTCGGGGCGAAGGCGCGGGTGGTCGTCTCCGAGCCTCTGAGCGACCTGCCCGGCGCCTTCGTCGAAGTGCCGGAGTCGACGGTGACGATCCTCGACGCCGACGACTTCCGGACGGAGCCCTTCCTGGCCGGTTGACCGGTCGGCCTCACCGGCCGGCGCGTTCTCCGGCGAGCCGGTCGCGCTCCTTCGAGATGTCCTCCTGGATCAGACCGGCCGCCGACGACGGGTGGAGGCGCTCCCGCTCGGCGGCGATGTCCTGCTGGATCAGCTGCACCGACGACGACGCGGTGCGCGACGTTCTCGCGAGATCGATCTGCTGCTCGATCTGCAGGGAGGCCGACAGCTGGCCGGCGCCGTGCGCGACGGGATGGACGAACTCGGTCCGCTCGGCGGTGCTGCACGCGGCGAGCGAGCCGACGAGGGCGACGATGACAGCCGCCGTGAAGACCTTGCGGGTGTTGCGTGTGGTGTTCATGACCTCAGGGTCCTGCGCCGCGGTACTGTCGCCGTCCGGCGCCGGTACTGCGCCGGTACTGCCCCTTCGCGGCATGCATTGACGGGGGCTTCCGGCAGGGTCACACTGCGTTCATGGCCGTCGATGTGCTCGGCCCGCTGGAAGTCGACGCCGGTCCCCTTCCGCGGCGAGAACGAGCGATTCTCGCCACGCTGATCGTGCGCCGCGGCCTCCCGGTCGAGCCGGGCGAGCTCGCTGATGCCGCATGGGGCGAGCGGCCGCCTGCGACGTGGCGGCAGCAGGTGAAGACCGCCATCGCGGAGATCCGGGCGCGGCTCGGGCACGACGCCATCCAGACGGTCTCGGGCGCATATGTGTTCACGGGAGAGCCGGCATCGATCGACGCGGTGCGCTTCGAGGAGCTCGTGCACGAGGCCCGGGAGCGGGCCGTGCGCGGAGAACCCGATCGCGCGGTCGACGCGTACCGGCGAGCCCTCGCCCTCTGGCGCGGCCGCGCGTTCGCGGACGTGACCCAGTGGCCCCCCGGCGTCGCCGAGAGCTCCCGGCTGGAGCAGATCCGCGTCAGCGCCGAGGAAGAGCTCCTCGAGATGCGGCTGGCAGCAGGGGATGCGCGGTCGGTCGTGCAGGATGCCGAGCGACTCGCCCGGGCGGAACCCCTCCGGGAGGACCGATGGGCGATCCTCGCCACGGCCCTGTACCAGAGCAACCGCCAGGCGGACGCCTTGAACGCGCTGCGACAGGCTCGCGAGCAGCTCGACGTCGAACTGGGCATCGACCCCGGACCGCGTCTTCGAGCGCTCGAGACGGCGATCCTCCGCCAGGATCCGCTGCTCGCGCCGCCCGTGCGCAGCGAAGCCGCCGACGGAGCCTGCCCGTGGGTCGGCCTGCGCCCCTTCGACTTCGACGACGTGGACCTGTTCTTCGGTCGGGCAGCCGAGGTCGCCACGCTCGTCGAGCGCGTGCAGCCCGGGGCGGTCGCCACCATCACCGGACCGTCGGGCTCGGGCAAGTCCTCGGTGCTGCGGGCAGGCGTCGTGGCGGCGCTTGCGGACCTCGGTCGCATCACGCGTGTCGTGCATCCGGACGAGGCGGGCATCGCGACTCTCCGTGCGGCGGTTTACGGCGGCGTCGCGGTGGACGTCGCGGCCGTCGACCAGCTCGAGGAGGTGCTCCGTCTCCCCTCCGACGGTGCGGAGAGCTTCGCCACCGCACTGCGCGACTACCTCGACTCCGGCGGCGCCGTGGTCACCACCATCCGCTCGGACAGCCTCGATGCCGCGAGCGTGCTTCCGAGGGTCGGTCCGGCGATCGGCCGCGAGGTGCTCGTGCTGGGTGCCCTGTCCCCCGAGGGGCTGCGCGCCGCCATCGAGGAGCCGGCGCGGCGGGCGGGGCTGCGCCTTGAAGCCGGACTGGTCGAGCTGCTGATGCGGGATGCCGGGGACCGGCCCGCCGTGCTCCCCCACCTCTCGCACGCGCTGGTCGAGACGTGGGCGCGCCGCGTCGGGTCCACCCTCACCGTCGACGGCTACGAGAACTCGGGGGGAATCGCGGGGTCGATCGCGCAGTCGGCGGAGGAGTGCTACGAGTCCCTTCCGGCGGGCGACCGTCCGGTGTGCCGCGCGGTGCTTCTCCGACTCGTCGATCGCGGCCCGGACGGTGTGACCGGCAGGCGCCGCGTGCCGACGCGGTCGCTGTTGGAGGATGCCGCGCGCAGGCGCGTCGTCGAGGACCTGGTCGCCGCGCGACTGCTCATGATCGACGGCGACAGCATCGTGATCGCGCACGAGGCGGTCGCCTCCGCCTGGCCGCGCCTGGACCGGTGGCTCGACGACGACGCCGAAGGCATGCGGCTCCTCCGTCGCGTCGAGGCCGACGCCCTCGCGTGGGACGCGGCGGGAAGGCCGGCCGACGAGCTGCTGCACGGCGCCCGCCTGCAGGCGACCCTCGACTGGCGGGAGCGCGCGGCTCCCGACCTCACGGGGGTGGAGCGCGCATACCTCGACGATTCCGTCGCGCTCGCCGACCGCGAGCGTCAGGAGCTCGAACGACGGGCCGAGGGCGATCGCCGGCAGAACCGCCGCCTGCGGTGGGCGCTCGGCGGGGCGGCCGGCCTCCTGTGCGTCGCCCTCGTGTCGGGCGCGATCGCCGTCGTGCGGGGCGACGACGCGCGGAGGGCCGAGGACGACGCCCGCATCGAGGCCCTGGCAGCCAGTGCCGCTGCGCTCGTCTCCTCCGATCGCGATCTCGCCGCGCTGATCGCGGCGGAGCTCCACGAGCGCTTCCCGGACGACCCGCGCGGCCGGGCCGCCCTCTTCACGGTCCTCTCGGCGCCCGACAGCCCGACGGCGAAGATCTCGTTCGGCGCGGGCGTCCGGCTCTCCGCCGCCGTCATCCCCGGCACCGACGAGATCCTGGCCGTCACCGACGACCCGAGCGACGGCCGAGCCCGCGCGGAGGTGTGGAATGGCCGGACGGGCGAGCGGGTGCGGACGCTTTCCGCGGAACTGCCGAGCAACCCGACATCCCGCTCGGGCGCCGTGCACATCGACCCATCGGCTCGCACCGCGATCGTCCTCACCCCGGCGTGGATCGCCCGCCGTGAGGGCGACTGCTGCACGACCTCGGTGACGCTCCTCGATCTCGCCTCCGGGCTGCCGGTCGGACCCACGCAGGAGACCCGCTGGCTGGCCGACTCCGATGCCGCCTTCAATGCCGACGGCTCGTGGGCTGCGGTCGGCAACGCGCGGTCGAGGCATCCGATCTGGGTGGACCTGGAAAGCGGGACGCCGACCTCCGCGTCGGCCGTGTCGAATGAGGGACCGCCCGGAGACGAGCACCTGGGTGGCGTCGCGACTCTGCCCGACGGCGCGATCGCCGTTGCCCGACAGCGGGGCGTCGACATCTATGACGCCGCCGCGCGCAACCTCGTGCGGTCATGGGACCGACCGGAGCAGGTCATGCAGTGGAGCCTGGCGGTCGACGAGGAGGGGATGCTCCTCGGCTCCGGTCGGGACGGCATCGGCCGCATCGACCCGGCCGATGGCTCGGCTCTCTGGGTCCGCGAAGACGTGGACCGGTGCGAGTCGATCGTGCCGGTCCCCGGCGAGCAGTCGTTCATCTGCCTCGGGACGGTCTCGTGGGAAGGCCGCCTCGAGGACGGGATGCCGACCGGGAGGCGCTTCGAGTCGCACGCGTCCGCTCTGCGTCGGGCGGAGGTGTCAGCCGACGGAGCACTCGTCGTGGTCAGCGACCGGCCGGGATCCTTCGCGCAGCGTTTCCCTCTCGACGGCACCGGCCCGTTGACCACCCGGGTCGCCGACGGCCGGGTGGCGGTCGACGGATTCATCGACGAAGGGGCGATCGTGACCCGCCTCCCGAGCGCCTCGTACGACCCGAGCGTCCTCGACGAGACGGTGTGGGATCTCGAGGCCGATCGGAGCATCGGACCGAGCGCGCATCACATCGATGCCGTGGGTCGAGGCGTCGTGGCGCGCTGGGGCGAACGATACGTCACGCCGCCGCTGTCGGACGTGCCCGGCTCCCGCAGTTGGGCCATCGAGGGAGAGACCATCACCGCGGTCGACCTCACTTATCCGGTGCCTGGAGGCCCCGGTCCGCTCTCCTTCGTCCTCTACAACGACTGGATCGCGGCCTTCGACCCGGCGACGGGGCAGGCCGCGGGCTCCGCACTCGATTTCGCCGAGAAGGATCTGACGGACTCTTTCAACCTCCTCTCCGTCAATGAGATCCCCGGGCAGGAACGAGCCGTCGTCACGTGGCGGGACCGTCACGAAGCGCAGTCCTACACCGGCGTCTACGACCTCCGCACGGGTGAGGAGATCGCCCGCGGGCTCGAAGGGGACACCGCATCCATCCCCCTGAACGACGGGCGGATCGTCAGCGCGAGCGCCAACGGGCTGCGTCTGAGCTCGCCCCTCCTCCAGCCGATCCTGACCGCCCCCAAGCCGATCGCCGCGGGCGCGGAGTTCGAGTTGAGCGACGACGGCAGGACGCTGCTGCTGACCGGCAGCGGCGGGGTGGCCCTGTACGACGCCGAGACTTTGCGCAGTCTCGGCGGCACCACCACCGTGCAGCCGGACCGGGGCTTCGCCGCCCTCCCGGCCTCGGGCGTCATCGTGGGTCCGGGCGCGTACCTGAGTCCGAGCGGGACCCGGATGGTGACCGACCTCGCCGACGGCGTGCTCCTGTGGGATCTCGATCCCGATCGGATGGTGGATGCCGCCTGCCGCATGGTGGGCCGCGACTTCACACCGACGGAGTGGCGCACGTACTTCGGCGACGCGGAGCAGACGCCGACGTGTTCAGGAGAGGACGGGTGAGGGCCGTCAGTCGAAGATGCGCAGCGTCAGGGACTGCCACGTGACCGGTCCGACGATGCCGTCCGCGGGGGGCGCGAACATCGTCTGATACTCCCTGACGGCGGCATCCGTCATCGAACCGAAGCCGCCGTCGACCGCCAGCTCGCCGGGGAGCAGTGTCTGCAGCGCCTTGACCGCCTCGCCCTCGTCGCCTTGGCGGACCTCGACGACGATCGCCGGCCAGTCGAGCTGGCCCAGCGTCGTCGAGATGTCCGACGCGCGCAGCGTCTGCTGATAGGCCGAGACCGCGGCGCCGCTGGCGGGTCCGAAGACGCCGTCGGGGACGATCGAGGCCCCGTGCGCACGAAGAAGGTGCTGCGCGGCGAGGACGCGCCAGTTGGTCGCCTGCGAGAATCCCTCCTTGACCAGCGGCCAGGGGCGGGGACCGGGTGACGCCGTGCTCAGGAACGACCACGTCTCGCGCCCCGCGATGCCGTCCAGCGTGAGTCCCCACGACTCCTGGAAGAACTCCACGTGCTCCTCGGTGCGCGGGCCGTACTCTCCGTCCACGGTGAGGGCCGTGTCGCCCGGCGATCGCAGCAGCCGGAACTGCTGAACGGCGCGCACGGCGTCGCCCGTTGCCCCGGAACCTGTCTGCATGACGAGCTTCGGCCATGTGACCGGCCCGACGATCCCGTCCGTGGGAAGCCCGTCGGTGGTCTGCAGGTCGACCACGCGCGCCCGCGTCTGCGGTCCGAAGATCCCGTCGGGATCGACGCCGAAGCCGCGTGCCCGCAGAAGGTACTGGATGCCGGCGACGACCGGCCCGCTGTCGCCCTGCCCGATCGTGGTCCACGGCTCGACGTTCATGAGTGCTCCTTTGCCCGTTTCCCCCGGATCGGAGCGATCCCCCTTCGCGAGCATAGGGGCGACCGGCAAGGTGCGCGACGAGAGGGACCGGCCGCCGTCCCCCCGGATGGGGAGGACGACGGCCGGAAGAAGCCGTGCGGATGTGCCCGGCTGGTCTGGGGCGAGGTCAGCGCGCGGCGGAGCCCTCGGTGTAGTCGGAGTCGCTCTGCTTCCACGCGAAGAGGCCGCGCAGCTCCTTGCCGACCGCCTCGATCGGGTGCTGCGCCTCCTTCTCGCGCAGCTCGGTGAACTCGGCGGCGCCGTTGTCCTGGTCGGCGATGAAGCGCTGAGCGAAGGCGCCCGACTGGATGTCGGCAAGCACGCCCTGCATGTTCTCCTTGACGTGCGGGTCGATGACCCGCGGGCCGGAGACGTAGTCGCCGTACTCGGCGGTGTCCGAGATCGACCAGCGCTGCTTGGCGATGCCGCCCTCCCACATGAGGTCGACGATGAGCTTCAGCTCGTGGAGCACTTCGAAGTAGGCGATCTCGGGCTGGTAGCCCGCCTCGGTGAGCGTCTCGAAGCCGTACTGCACGAGGTGCGACATGCCGCCGCAGAGCACCGCCTGCTCGCCGAAGAGGTCCGTCTCGGTCTCCTCGGTGAAGGTCGTCTTGATGACGCCGGCGCGCGTGCCGCCGATGGCCTTGGCGTACGACTTCGCGACGTCCCACGCCTGGCCCGAGGCATCCTGCTCCACCGCGATGATGTCCGGGATGCCGCGGCCTGCGACGTACTCGCGGCGCACGGTGTGGCCCGGCGCCTTGGGGGCGACCAGGATGACGTCGACGCCCTCGGGCGCCTGGATGTAGCCGAAGCGGATGTTGAAGCCGTGCGCGAAGGCGAGCGTCTTGCCCGGGGTGAGCCGGTCTTTGATGAAGTCGTTGTAGATCCCGCGCTGGTGCTGGTCGGGCGCGAGGATCATGAGAAGGTCGGCCCACTCGGTCGCGTCGGCGACGTTCTTGACCTCGAAGCCCTCGTCCTGGGCCTTCTCGGTGGACTTCGAGCCCTCCTTGAGGGCGATGACGACCTCGACGCCCGAGTCGCGCAGGTTCTGCGCGTGGGCGTGACCCTGCGAGCCGTAGCCGACGATGGCCACCTTCTTGCCCTGGATGAGCGAGAGGTCGGCATCGGCGTCGTAGAAGATTTCAGCCATGGTGATGTGTGTCTCCTTACTGCGGTCCCCGAGCGTGTCGAGGGGTCGTGGTCCGGCCCGTGGACGAGCTCGGGATCCGGGGGTTGATATGGTCAGCCGCGCAGGACGCGCTCGGTGATGCTCTTGCCGCCGCGCCCGATCGCGAGCAGTCCGGACTGCGCGAGCTCCTTGATCCCGAAGGGCTCCAGCGCGCGGAGGAAGGCCTCGACCTTGCCCTTGTCGCCGGTCACCTCGACCACGAGCGCTTCGGGAGCGTAGTCCACGACCTGGGCGCGGAAGAGGTTCACGACCTCCAGGATGTTGGAGCGGCTCGCGTTGTCGGCCCGCACCTTCACGAGCATGTGCTCGCGCTGGACGGATGCCACGGGCTCGAGCTCGACGATCTTGATGACGTTGATGAGCTTGTTGAGCTGCTTCGTCACCTGCTCGAGCGGAAGCTCCTCGACGTCGACGACCACCGTGATGCGCGAGAGACCGGGGACCTCGGTCACGCCCACCGCGAGCGACTCGATGTTGAAGCCGCGACGGGCGAACAGCCCCGCGACGCGGGTCAGCAGACCCGGCTTGTCCTCGACGAGGAGGCTCAGCACGTGGCTCGGCATGGCTCAGTCCTCCTGTTCGAAGGCGGGCGCGTGGTCGCGCGCGTACTGGATGTAGCTGTTGCTCACGCCCTGCGGGACCATCGGCCACACCATGGCGTCCGCGCTGACGACGAAGTCGATCACGACCGGGCGGTCGTTCGTCTCGAGCGCCGTCTGGATCGCGGCATCCACGTCCTCCTCCTTCTCGACGCGGATCGCGAGACAGCCGTACGCCTCGGCGAGCTTGACGAAGTCGGGGATGCGGATCGTGCCGTGGCCCGTGTTGAGGTTCGTGTGCGAATAGCGGCCGTCGTAGAAGAGCGTCTGCCACTGACGCACCATGCCCAGGGAGGAGTTGTTGATGATCGCGACCTTGATCGGGATGTTGTTGATGGCGCAGGTGGCGAGTTCCTGGTTCGTCATCTGGAAGCACCCGTCGCCGTCGATCGCCCAGACCACGCGGTCGGGCTCGGCGACCTTCGCGCCCATCGCCGCCGGCACTGCGTAGCCCATCGTCCCGGCGCCGCCGGAGTTGAGCCACGAGTTGGGGCGCTCGTACTTGATGAACTGCGCGGCCCACATCTGGTGCTGGCCGACGCCCGCCGCGTAGACGCCCTCCGGCCCGGTCAGCGCGCCGATGCGCGAGATGACGTGCTGCGGCGAGAGCAGGCCGTCGCTCGTCGGCGCGTAGCCCAGCGGGAACTCGTCGCGCAGGCCGTCGAGGAACGACCACCACTCCGAGATGTCGGCCCGGTGGGCGGCGACGCCGCGGAAGGCGCCCTCGAGGTCGACGAGCACCTCCTTCAGGTCGCCCACGATCGGGACGTCCGCGCTGCGGATCTTCGAGATCTCCGCCGGGTCGATGTCGACGTGCACGACCTGCGCGTCGGGGGCGAAGAGCGCGGCCTTGCCGGTGACGCGGTCGTCGAAGCGCGCGCCGAGCGCGACGAGGAGGTCGGACTCCTGGAGCGCGAGCACCGCGGGGACGGTGCCGTGCATGCCCGGCATGCCGAGGTGCTGCGGGTGCGAGTCGGGGAATGCCCCGCGAGCCATGAGGGTCGTCACGACCGGCGCGTTCGTCGTCTCGGCCAGTGCCAGGAGCTCGGCCGAGGCGTGGGCGCGGATGATGCCGCCGCCCACGTAGAGCACGGGCTTCTTGGCCGACGCGAGCAGCTGTGCCGCGGCCTGGATCTGCTTGCCGTGCGCCTTGGTGACGGGGCGGTAGCCGGGGAGGTCGATCTTGGGCGGCCACACGAACGGCGCCTGCGCCTGCTGAGCGTCCTTCGTGATGTCCACGAGCACCGGGCCCGGCCGTCCCGTGCTCGCGATCTCGTACGCCGCGGCGATGGCCGCGGGGATCTCCGCGGCGTCCTTGACGAGGAACGAGTGCTTCGTGATCGGCATGGTGATGCCGACGATGTCGGCCTCCTGGAACGCGTCGGTGCCCATGAGGTTCGAGAACACCTGGCCGGTGATCGCGACGATCGGCACGGAGTCCATGTAGGCGTCGGCGATCGCGGTGACGAGGTTCGTGGCACCGGGTCCGGAGGTCGCGATCGCGACGCCGGTGCGGCCGGATGCCGCGGCGTAGCCCTCGGCGGCGTGGCCCGCGCCCTGCTCGTGCCGAACCAGGATGTGACGGATCTCGGACGTGTCCATGAGCGGGTCGTAGACGGGGAGGATGGCGCCGCCGGGAAGGCCGAAGACGTCGGTGACGCCGAGCATCTCGAGCGACTTGACGACGGCTTCCGCGCCCGTGAGCACGGGCGCAGGCGCGGACGCGGTGCGGGCAGGCGGCCGGGGAACGGCCGTGACGGAATCGGCGGACATGATCGGACCTTCGTATCTGATGGGTCGCGTAGCGAGCGGCGGCGCGGCTGCTCGAACGCAGGGGTGCTGAGGACTATCCCGTGGTCGCGCCCTCGGAGGCGGAGCGCACCAGACGGGAGTACTTGGCAAGGACGCCACGGGTATAGCGCGGAGGGAGGGGCTCCCAGCCCTGGCGGCGGGAGCTCAGCTCTGCCTCGTCGACGAGTAGGTCGAGAGTGCGAGCCGCGATATCGACCCGTATCAGATCACCATCGCGCACGAAGGCGATGGGACCGGCGTCCACCGCTTCGGGTGCTATGTGGCCGATGCACAGGCCGGTTGTGCCGCCTGAGAATCGTCCGTCCGTCAAGAGTAGTACATCTTTTCCGAGGCCTGCGCCCTTGATGGCGGCCGTGATCGCGAGCATCTCCCGCATCCCGGGGCCGCCCTTCGGACCCTCGTATCGGATGACGACGACGTCGCCCGCGGCGATCCGCCCGGCCTCGAGCGCATCCATCGCGGCGCGCTCGCGCTCGAAGACCCGGGCGGGGCCCTCGAACACGTCGCCGTCGAAGCCGGCGGACTTCACGACAGCGCCCTCGGGGGCGATCGTGCCGTGGAGGATCGTGATCCCGCCCTTCTCGTGGATCGGCTCGTCGAAGCGGTGGATGACCGTGCCGTCCACCGGGTCGGGGTCGAGCGCGCGGAGGTTCTCGGCCATCGTCCTGCCCGTGACGGTGAGGGCGTCGCCGTGGATGAGCCCCTCGTCGAGCATCGCCTTGAGGATGACGGGGATTCCGCCGTGGCGGTCGACGTCGTTCATGACGTACCGGCCGAAGGGCTTCATGTCCGCGACGTGCGGCACCTTGTCGCCGATGCGGTTGAAGTCGTGGAGCGACAGCTCGACGTCGGCCTCCCGCGCGATCGCGAGGAGATGCAGCACGACGTTGGTCGAGCCGCCGAGCGCCATCGCGAGGGCGATCGCGTTCTCGAACGCCTCCTTGGTGAGGATGTCCCGCGTCGTGATGCCCTGCCTCAGCAGATTCACGACGGCCTCGCCGGAGCGGTGGGCGAAGTAGTCGCGGCGCCGATCCGCCGAGGGCGGGGCGGCCGATCCCGGCAGCGAGAGGCCGAGCGCCTCCGCGACCGACGCCATCGTGTTCGCCGTGTACATGCCGCCGCACGCGCCCTCGCCGGGCGCGATGGCGCACTCGATGCGCTTGAGGTCGGCCTCGCTCATCTTCCCGGCGAGGCACGCGCCCACGGCCTCGAACGAGTCGATGATCGTGACGTCCTTCTCGGTTCCGTCGCTGAGCTTCACCCAGCCGGGCGCGATCGAGCCGGCGTAGAGGAAGACGCTCGACAGGTCGAGGCGGGCCGACGCCATGAGCATGCCGGGGATCGACTTGTCGCAGCCGGCGAGGAGCACGGAGCCGTCGAGCCGCTCGGCCATCATGACCGTCTCCACCGAGTCGGCGATGACCTCTCGCGAGACCAGCGAGAAGTGCATGCCCTCGTGGCCCATCGAGATGCCGTCCGACACCGAGATCGTTCCGAACTGCAGAGGGTAGCCGCCACCGGCGTGGACGCCTTCCTTCGCGCCCTGCGCGAGGCGGTCGAGACTCAGATTGCAGGGCGTGATCTCGTTCCAGCTCGACGCGATGCCGATCTGGGGCTTGTCCCAGTCCGCGTCCCCCATGCCGACGGCGCGAAGCATGCCGCGCGACGTCGTGGCCTCGATGCCGTCGGTGACGACGCGGCTGCGGGGTTTGATGTCGATCGCGTTCTCGTGCTCTGCAGGCGGCTGGGGCATGGTGTGAAGTCTATTCCCGCGCTGGGAACCCCCGACGCGCGGGAGCCTACGCGCGCAGGGCCGCCCGCCGTCGCGCGAGATCCGCGAGGAACTCGGCCATCGCGGGGATGTCGGCGACCAGGACCCGCGCTGCGGTGGGTCCCGTCCCGACGTGCACGCCCACGTCGCCCGCGGCGAGGCTGCGAAGCGCGTCCTCGTCGGTCACGTCGTCGCCGGCGAACAGCACCGCCGTGGCTCGCGTGCGCTCGCGCAGCGCCGCCACGGCGGAGTCCTTGCCCTCGTGCCGGAACGAGAACTCGACGATGTTGTGCCCCGTGCGGCGACGCCAGTGCGGCGCCTCCGCAGCGACGATCCGGTCGACGCGGCGGTTGGCGGTGTGAGCCGCCGCGGGGTCGGCCCGGCGGGTGTGCACGCCGAAGCCGAAGGTCTTCGGCTCGATCCACACGCCGTCGAGATCGCTCGTGACGCGTTCCGCATCCGCACGCAGGCGGTCGCGCAGCTCGACGTCGGCGGCGTCGTCGGCGGGTTCGACCCGTCCTTCGCCGGGGATCCAGAACTCCGCGCCGTGCGAGCCGGCGAGCCGGATGCCGGAGTCATCGTCGTGCTCGGCGATGACCCGGAGGTCCGTGAGACTCCGGCCGGACACGAGCGCCACGAACGTGTCGGGAAGGGCGACGAGCGCCTCCACGGCATCCCTCGCCGCGGGGAGCATCCGCGCGTCCATCGGCTCGTTCTCGAGCGGAGAGAGCGTGCCGTCGAAGTCGAGCGCGGCGAGGAGGCGAGGAGTGGCCGCGAGCTCGTCGAGGGCCGCATCGGCGCCGCTGCCCGTCATACTCCGGCACCCTCCTTCGCACGACGCACATCGTCGAGGGCGCTGAGGAACGACCGCGACCACGCCGCGATGTCGTTCTCCGTGACCTTGCGACGCAGGGCCCGCATCCGGCGGCCCTGCTCGGCGGTGGGCATCTCGACGGCGCGCATCATGGCGTCCTTGAGACCACCGATGTCGTGCGGGTTGATGCGGATGGCGCTTCCCAGCTCGTCCGCCGCGCCCGCGAACTCGCTGAGGATGAGCACCCCGCGGTTGTCTGTGCGACTCGCGACGTACTCCTTGGCGACGAGGTTCATCCCGTCGCGGAGCGCCGTGACCAGCATGATGTCGGCTGCCAGGAAGAGGGCGACCATCTCCTCGCGGGGATACGCCTGGTGGAGATACCGGATGGCGGTGTGGCCCACTGTGTCGTGATCGCCGTTGATGCGCCCGACGGTGAGCTCGATCTCGTCGCGCAGCTGGATGTAGGCCTCGACGCGCTCCCTGCTGGGGCTCGCGACCTGCACGAGGGTCGCATCCTCGACCGAGAGCCGGCCGTCTTCCAGGAGCTCACCGAAGGCCTTCAGGCGATGACGGATGCCTTTGGTGTAGTCCAGGCGGTCGACGCCCAGGAAAACCGTCTTCGGGTTGCCGAGGCCCTCGCGGATCTCGGCCGCACGGGCCTGGATGTCGGGCCGCGCGGCCAGTTCCGCGTACGACGACGCGTCGATCGAGATCGGGAAGGCCTTCGCCAGCGCGAGGCGCGTCGTGCCGTCGGGCTGCGGGACGCGGATGCCGGAGGCCCGCGTCTCGTACCGGAGCTGCCGGCGGACGGCACGGGCGAAGTTCGAGGCATCCGTCACCCGCTGGAATCCGATCACGTCCGCGCCGAGGAGCCCCTCCAGCACCTGCCTGCGCCACGGCAGCTGCGAGTACAGGCCGTATGCGGGGAACGGGATGTGATGGAAGTAGCCGATGGTGAGGTCGGGCCGCGCCTCGCGCAGCAGCTGCGGCACGAGCTGCAGCTGGTAGTCCTGCACCCATACGGTCGCTCCTTCCGCCGCGACGGAGGCAGCCGACTCCGCGAATCGCCGGTTGACGCGGACGTACGCGTCCCACCACACCCGCCGATAACGGGGCGCCGCGATGACGTCGTGATAGAGCGGCCAGATCGTGTCGTTCGAGAAGCCCTCGTAGTAGTCCTCGACATCCTCGGCGCTGAGCGCCACCGGCACCAGGTGCGTGCCCTCGAACTCGAACGGCTCCACCTCGATGCCGGGCTTGCCCGGCCACCCGACCCACGCGCCGTCCGCGCGCCGCATGACGGGTTCGAGCGCCGTGACGAGGCCGCCCGGAGACCTGCGCCACTCCTCGTCGCCGTTGTCGGCGTCGGGAACGCGGTCTACGGGCAGTCGGTTCGCGACGACGACGAGATCAGCCAGTGACACATTCGCTCCGGTTTCGTATGGGTGACGCCAGGCTAACAGCGGGCTCGCTCCGGCTCGGGGGGCGTGTCGCCCGGCGCCCGCGTATGCTAGGGCACCTCCTCGGCCGGGGGAAGGTCCGCGTCCGGCCCGTGCGAGAGACGACCCCGGCCCGCTAGCGTGGTCGCCATGCGCAAGTACCTGTTCGGCACGGGCATCCTCACCGCGATCGCCGGTGGAATGACGCTGTTGCGCGCCCTTCGCAACGACGCGCCCTTCACGTGGCGGGTCGCACTCGGCTGGGCCTCGTGGGCGATCTCCCTCGCTCTCGCGATCGGCGCGATCGTCGACGTGCGGCGCGCGGAGACCGGCCGCGGAATCGATGCCGACTCGCCCGTCGCCGGCAAGCAGGCGCAGCTCGCCGAGCGCCGCACCCGTCGCAAGCTGCGGGATTCGCACATCGCGTAGCGACTCCGGCGGTTCACCGCCCGAGCGTGATCTCGTAGTGCACGAAGCCCGTGCCCGTCGCCACCCGGTCGTAGAGCGCGCGGGCCGTCGTGTTCGCCTCGTGCGTGAGCCAGTACACCTTGTGGCTCCCCCTCGACTCGGCCCATGTGCGCACGTGCTCGATGAGCGCGCGGCCGACTCCTCCGCCGCGCGTGGCCGGGTCCACGAAGAGATCCTCGAGGTAGGTGTACGTCGTGGTCGTCCACGTCGCGGGGTGCGCGAGCCAGTGCACGAGCCCGACGGCTCGGCCGGCGGCATCCCTCGCGATCGCCCCGTGAAGCTCGTCGCCGGCCACGAGGCGCGCGAACGTCGACTCGGTGACCTCGTCGGCGATGGATGCCTCGTAGAACGCCAGGTAGCCGTGCCAGAGCCCGAGCCACTCGGCGTGGTCGGTGGAGGTGAGGGGCGCGATCGTCGTCACGCGCTCGACGCTACCGCGCCCCTCCTCGATCCTCAGCGGGTGAGGATGAGCGCGTCGCCCTGGCCTCCGCCGCCGCACAGCGCGACCGCCGCCGTCCCCGTGCCGCGTCGCACGAGTTCGTGGACCGCGTGGACCACGAGCCGGTTTCCCGACGCGCCGATCGGGTGGCCGATCGCGATGCCGCCGCCGTGGATGTTGACGACGTCGTCGGAGAGTCCGAGCTCGGCCTGCGACCGCGCGACGACCGCGCCGAACGCCTCGTTGATCTCGACGATATCGAGGTCGGCGGTCCGGATGCCCTGCTTCTCGAGGGCCTTCTCGATCGCGCGCGCGGGCTGCGCGTGCAGCGAGTTGTCGGGGCCGGCCACCTGACCGGCAGCTCCGACGACGGCGAGCACGGGCCAGCCGTGCTCGTCGGCGTGCGAACGCGTCGTGAGGACGACGGCGGATGCGCCGTCGGAGATCTGCGACGAATTGCCGGCAGTGATCGAGCCGCCCTCCGCGAAGGCCGGCCGAAGACCGGCGAGGGTCTCGACGGTCGTGTCGGGACGGATGCCCTCATCCTTCGTCAGGACGACGGGGTCGCCCTTGCGCTGCGGGATCGTGACGGGCACGATCTCGCCCTCGAACACCCCTTCGTTCTGCGCTGCGGCGGCGCGCTGGTGCGAGCGGGCGGCCACAGCATCCTGCATCTCTCGAGTGATGCCCAGCCCGCCGTTGTGGCGCTCCGTCGACGCGCCCATGCTCTCCCGGTCGTAGGCGTCGGTGAGGCCGTCGTACGCCATGTGGTCGAGCACCTCCACCGAGCCGTACGCCCACCCGTCCCGGGAGCCCATCAGGAGGTGCGGAGAGCGGGTCATGGACTCCATGCCGGCCGCGACGACGACCGTCGCGTCGCCGAGCTTGAGCATGCGCGCGGCGTCGATGACGGCGGTGAGCCCCGAGAGGCACACCTTGTTGACCGAGCTCGCGTGCACATCCCAGCCGATTCCGGCACCGACGGCGGCCTGGCGTGCGGGGTTCTGACCCGACCCGGCGGGCAGCACCTGGCCCACGAGGACGGCGTCGACCGCCTCCGCGGGGATGCCGCCCTTCTGGAGCGCGCCCCGGATCGCGATCGATCCGAGCTGCACCGCCGTGAGCGGGGCGAGCTGTCCCTTCAGCCGCCCCTGCGGCGTGCGCGCGGCGGCGACGATGACGATGTCGTCCTGGTTCATGCCTCGATCCTCTCTCCGACGCGGACGATGAGCTCGGGCTCCGTCGCCGCGAGCACGTCGTCCACGCTGACGCCGGGCGCGAGCTCGACGAGCACGAGACCCTCCTCGGTGACGTCGATGACGGCGAGGTCGGTGATGATGCGGTCGACCACCCCCTTGCCGGTCAGCGGCAGCGAGCACTCGTCGACGATCTTGGCGGAGCCGTCCTTCGCTACGTGCTCCATCAGCACGATGACCTTGGCCGCCCCGTGCACGAGGTCCATGGCGCCGCCGGGTCCCTTCACCATCTTCCCCGGGATCATCCAGTTGGCGAGGTCGCCCGTCTGCGAGACCTGCATGGCGCCGAGGATCGCGGCGTCGATCTTGCCGCCGCGGATCATCCCGAAGCTCGTCGCGGAGTCGAAGAACGCCGCTCCCGGCAGGGTCGTCACGGTCTCCTTCCCCGCGTTGATGAGATCGGGATCGACGGCATCCTCCGTCGGGTACGGACCGACGCCGAGGATGCCGTTCTCGGACTGCAGCACGACGGTCACCCCCTCGGGCACGTAGTTCGGCACGAGGGTCGGCAGCCCGATGCCGAGGTTCACGTAGGCGCCGTCGCCCAGCTCCTGTGCGGCGCGGGCAGCCATCTCGCTGCGGGTGAGGGCCATGGTCATGCTCCTTCGGGGATGTCGCGGCTGAGCGCGTCGGCCACGGAGACGGTGCGGCGCTCGATGCGCTTCTCGATGTCGGCGCCGACCTCGACGATGCGGTGCACGTAGATGCCGGGCAGGTGGATGCTGTCGGGGTCGAGCTCGCCGGGCTCGACGAGCTCCTCGACCTGGGCGATGCAGATGCGTCCCGCCATCGCGGCGAGCGGATTGAAGTTGCGCGCGGACTTGTTGAAGACGAGGTTGCCGTGACGATCGCCGCGGAGGGCGTGGACGAGGGCGAAGTCGGTGACGATCGACTCCTCGAGCACGAACTCGCGCGGCTCGCCGTGCAGGTCGAAGGTGCGGACGTCCTTTCGGGGCGAGGCGACCGCGATGCCGCCCTGACCGTCGTACTTGCGGGGCAGGCCGCCCTCCGACACCTGCGTGCCGACGCCCGTCTGCGTGTAGAACGCCGCGATGCCCGAGCCGCCCGCACGGAGCTTCTCGGCAAGAGTCCCCTGCGGCGTGAGCTCGAGCTCGAGCTCGCCGGAGAGGAACTGGCGCTCGAACTCCTTGTTCTCCCCGACGTAGGAGGAGGTCATCTTGCGGATGCGCTTGGCGTTCAGCAGCACGCCCAGGCCCCAGTCATCCACTCCGCAGTTGTTGCTGACGATGCTGAGATCGGTCGTCCCCTGCGCGAGCAGCGCCTCGATGAGGGCGATGGGATTGCCGGAGAGGCCGAAGCCTCCGACGGCGAGGCTCGCGCCGTCCGGGATGTCGGCGACGGCCTCCGCCGCAGACCCGACGGTCTTGTCGATCACGTGTCACTCCTTCGTCGCGCGTCGATCGCCCGCGGGTGGGCGGGCGGATCCCATCCTCCTCCGCGCCTTCCGGGCGAGCTGCAGCACAGCTTGCGATGTGGATGCCGCGCACCGTAGTGTCCATATCGTGGACGCGACGACGAACCGCGCGGTGCCCGGCGCCCAGTCGGTCGCCCGGGCGGCGCGCGTCCTCCGCCTCGTGACCGCGGCCGGCGACGATGGCCTCGCCGTCGCGGAGCTCGCCCGCAGGGCCGAGCTCACGCGCCCGACGGCGCACCGCCTGCTCACGGCGCTGCGCCACGAGGGCCTCGTCGACCAGGATGAGCGGACGGGACGATGGATGCCGGGGCCCGAGCTCTATCTCATGGGGACGGTCGCGGCTGCGCGCTACGACATCACCTCGATCGCGCGAGACATCGTGCGCTCGCTCGCCGTGCGGACGGAGGAGAGCGCGTTCCTGTCCGTGCGGCGCGGCGACGAGACGGTGTGCCTGCTGCGCGAGGAGGGGAGCTTTCCCATCCGCTCCTTCGTCCTGTCGGAGGGCGTCCGGTTCCCGCTCGGGGTCGCCTCCGCGGGATTGGCGATCCTGGCCTTCCTCCCACCCCACGATGTGGACGCGTACTTCGAGCGGCACCCGGAGCTCGGCACCCGGTGGGGCGCCGCACACGCCGAGGCGCGGCTGCGGGCCCGGCTCCGCGAGACGAAGGCGAGAGGCTACGCGCTGAATCCGGGCCTCATCGTGGAGGGGTCGTACGGCCTCGGCGCGGCGGTCTTCACGCGGGAGGGGCATCCGCAGTGGGCGCTGAGCCTCACGGGCGTGGAGTTCCGGTTCGGCCCCGACCGCATCGCCGAGCTCGGACGGACGCTGCTGGCCCACGCGCACCAGCTGACGACGCGGGTCGCGGCGACGGCGCGCTGACGTTCCTCGCGGGTTCGAGGCCGTCCCCTCCTCCCGTCCGCTCGAGGAGGGGAGGAGAACCGAGCAGCGGATGCCTCAAGCCGCCGATTCGGCCTGCGCTCGCCGAATCTCCTCCGCCCGCACACCCGCCTCGAACCGGACGCTCCCTCACGACGCCGAGCCGGCGAGCGCCGCCGGCTACTCGATCGGCACCGTCTCGGCGGCGGCGAGTTCGCGCCGGATGAGCGGGGCGACAGCATCCGCCCCCCGCTCCGACATCACGATCGTGTAGTGGTTGCGGTCGTGGACCCGCACGTGATCGACCCCCGGGTGGGCGGGCAGCAGCCGGGCGAGATACGCCGGCGGATACAGCCCCGGCGGCTCATTCAGAAGCCCGCGCGGCGCAGTGATCAGGAGCGCGGGATGCCGCAGCCTTGCGAGCGCGTCCGGCAGCGCCGTGCCCGTGTTCATGTCGATCGTGTCCTCGACGGTGGTCCGGTAGCTCGTCGCCGGACGGAAGGCGTCGCCCTCGGGCACGAGGTCGTACTCGATGTAGCGCTCGAGCTCGGGGGTCCAGTCCGTGTGGAAGGCGGGGTGCTCGCGCCAGAAGCCGCGGTACTCCCCTGCGTCGGCGAAACGCATCGAGAGGCGCGCGGCGGTCGGTCCGAGGATGCGCGAGACGAGCTCGTCGGGCGGGAGTCCCGCCGGGACGTCGAGCGGCAGCCCCCCGTCGATCAGCACGAGTCGTGCGACATGGCCGGGGTGCAGGTGCGCGAACACGACCGACACGAAGGCGCCCATCGAGTGGCCGACCACGACGATCCGCTCGATGCCGAGGCGGTCGAGCACGGCGGCGAGATCCGCGGCGTGCGCGGCCATCCCGGCGGGCCCCTCGAGCTCGTTGCTCCTGCCGCGCCCGCGAAGGTCGGGCGCGATGACGCGCACGCCCGGGAGGCGCTCGACGACGAAAGGCCAGGCCAGATGCGAGGCCGTCACGCCGTGCACGACGAGCACGGAGGCCCCGGCATCCTCTTCCGGTTCCCACACCCCTACCCTCAGCGAGCCGCCCGAGACCGGCACGTCGATCGCCCGGTAGTCGTGCCCGGTCATCGGGCCGTCCACCCGCCGTCGATCGTGTACGAGGCGCCCGTCACCATGCCGGCCTTGTCGGAGGCGAGCCAGCCTGCGAGCGACGCGACCTCGTCCGCCTCCACGAGGCGCTTCACCGCGGTCTCGGTCAGCATGATCTTCTCGACGACCTCGGACTCGGGGATGCCGTGGAGCTGTGCCTGATCGGCGATCTGCTGCTCGACGAGGGGGGTCCGCACGTAGGCCGGATTGATGCAGTTGCTGGTGACGCCGTGCGGTGCGCCCTCGAGCGCGGTGACCTTCGACAGACCCTCCAGCCCGTGCTTGGCCGAGACATAGGCGGACTTGAAGGCGCTCGCACGAAGCCCGTGCGCGCTCGAGATGTTGATGACGCGGCCCCAGCCTCGCTCGTACATGGTCGGCAGAGCCGCACGGATGAGGAGGAAAGGCGACTCGAGCATGAGCCGCAGGATCAACCGGAAGGTCTCCGGCTCGTACTCGTGGATCGGTGCGACCTTCTGGATGCCGGCGTTGTTGACGAGGATGTCGGCATCGAGAGCGAGGGTCTCCAGCGCCGCCGTGTCGGCGAGGTCGACGACCCACGCCTCCCCGCCCACGTCGGATGCCGCGGCCTCGGCGGCCTCCCGATCGCGGTCGGCGATCACGACGTGCGCCCCCCTGCTCGCGAACTCGCGGGCGCACGCCAGGCCGATCCCGCTCGCACCGCCCGTCACGACCGCGCGCTTCCCCGTCAGATCCTGCTCCGTCACGACGGATCCCCCTTCTCCGCGCCGCGCGGCGCGAGTGCATTGGCGATGAACCGGGCCATCGCATCGAAGACGGCCGGGTCGAGTTCCGCCGGGGGCCGGCCCGCGGCATCCCGCTCCCACAGCAGGAACCGCATGCCGATGAGCTCGCCCATGCCCATGAGCGCCCACGCGGCGACCTCGGGATCCAGGCGGGGATCGACATCTCCCGCGTGCTGCGCCGCGCGCAGACCCGCCTCGTAGCCCTCGACGATCCGCGTGTAATGCAGGCGCAGCGTCTCGGGCGAGACGAACTCGGCCTCGCGCACGACACGGTAGAGCGCGGGGTGCTCGGCGGTGAAGCGGAAGAAGCCCGCGAACCCGGCGCGCTCCGCCTCGAGCCGCGTCGACGCGCCGGACATCGCCTCCGACATCGAGTGCCGGACGCGCCGGTTGAGGTCGATGACGAGCGCCTCGAAGATCGTCCGCTTGCTGTCGAAATAGAGATAGAACGTGCCGAGCCCGATGCCCGCGCGCTCGGTGATCTTCACGATGGATGCCTCGTGGTACCCCTGCTCCGCGAACACCGCCTCGGCGGCCTCGAGCAATCGGCGGCGGGTCGCCTCGCCGCGTTTGGTCAGCGGCCGGCCCGTCGCTGACGAGACGAGCTCGGCTGTGTCGTCGACCAGTTCACCGGGGACGCGCATGTCCCCCTCCTTCCCCCAGGTGCAGCGCCCGTTCGCGCAGGCGCGACCGGGCGAGCTTCTCGATCGTCGACCGCGGCAGCGTCTCGACGAACTCCACGCGTACGGGAACCTTGAACGCCGCCAGATTGCGGCGGGCGTGCGCGAGGACCTCGTCCTCGGAAAGGAGCGCGCCCGGCGCCCGAACGACGAAGGCGACGCCGCGCTCTCCCCACACCGGGTCGGGCACGCCCACGACGGCGGCCGCGTCGATGAGCGGGTGCAGCAGCAGCGCGTGCTCCACCTCGGCCGGTGCGACGTTCTCTCCGCCAGAGATGAAGATGTCCTTCAGGCGGTCGACGATGCGGAACATCCCGTCGGGGCCGCGGTGAACGAGATCGCCGGTGCGCAGCCACTCCCCCGACATCGCGCGGGACGAGGCATCCGGATCCCGCAGGTACCCCGCGAACACGCTCGGACCGCGCACCCAGAGCTCGCCCGTCGCCTCGCCCTCGAGCGGGAGCTCGGAGACCGGATCGACGACGCCGACCGAGACATGCGGATACGGGCGACCGACCGAGCCGGGATGCGTCGCGGCTTCCGCGGCGGGAAGGTACAGCACGTTCGGCGCGGCCTCGGTGAGTCCGTACCCCTGCGTGAGCGGAACACCGCGCCCGCTCCACTCCTTCTGCAGTTCGACCGGCATGGTGGCTCCGCCGACGAGCGCCAACCGGAGGCTCGAGACGTCGGCCCGCGCCCACTCCCGCTCCCCTGCGAGCAGCGCGTACTGGGTGGGGACGCCCATCATCGCCGTCACGCGCCGCTCGCGGATCAGCTGCAGGGCGCGGGACGGCTGGAACGAGCGCTCGAGCACGACGGCGGCTCCCACCCACCAGGCCAGCAGCGGCTGGCAGTTCCATGCGGCGATGTGGAACTGCGGCAGCATCGCGAGGACGACGTCGTCCTGGACGAGCGGCAGCGCACGCGCCAGCGCGAGGTTGGTCCAGAAGCAGTTCGCGTGCGTGAGCACGACGCCCTTCGGCGCCGCCTCGCTGCCCGACGTGAAGACGACCAGAAGCGGGTCGTCGTCGCGGACGTGACGTGCGACGACGGGTTCCCGCGCGGGCGGAACGGCCGCTTCGACCCCGGCGCTGCCGAGGGCCGCCGTCGGCGGCGGGATGGGGATCCCGCGCAGGGCCTCGGAAGCGAGGGTGCAGTACTCGTCCTCGACGAGCAGGAGCGCCGGATCGGCCCGCTCGAGCAGGTCGGCGAGCTCGCGCGGCGTCAGCCGCCACGACAGCGGCACGAGCGCGACGCCGGCGAGGGCGCACGCGAAGAGCACGACGACGTGGTCCGTCGAGTTGCCCGTCACCGTGGCGAGGCGCTGTCCGGGACCGAAGCCCGCTTGGCGCAGACCGTCGGCGAGGCCGGCGGCACGCGCGGCCAGAGTCGCGTAGTCCGTCGTCACGCCGCGGTCGTCGATCGCGATGCGCGCAGGCGACTGCTCCGCACGGTCGGTCAGCCACCGGCCGATCGTGTGCGGTTCGTCGGCGAGCAGGGTCTCCCAGCTCATACGCGCACCTCGCGGTCGGAGTCCGCGCGGGTCTCGGCCTGGGACTCGGCGTCGTCGATGCCGCGCAGTGCGACACGCGCACGCTCGCCGCGCCGGCGGCGCACCCACGCGTCGATCGTCCCGGCGATCCCCCCCGGCAGGAACATGACGACGAGGATGAACAGGACTCCGAGCAGGAACAGCGGCTCCGACAGCGGGATGCGCAGCACGCCGGGCAGGCCGGCGATCGCCTCCGACCCGGCGAGCACGGTCAGCCGCTGATCGAGCAGCGTGTAGAGCACACCGCCCACAATGGCACCCCACCGGAATCCGACGCCACCGAGCACGACCATGACGAGGATGGTGATCGTGAGGTCTGCCGATACGGCACGCGGGACCGTGCCCGACTGCAGCAGCATGTACGCGACGCCGGCGAGGCTCGCGAGCACGGCAGCGATCACGAACACGATCAGCTTGGCGCGGTAGGGCTGGAGCCCGAGCACGCGCACGCGCTGCTCGTTCTCGCGCGTGGCTCGCACGAGGTGCCCGAGCCGGGAGGTGTCGACCCACAGCGTCACGAGATAGACGACGACGAGCACGGCGAGGGCGAACCAGTACAGGTTGCGGGTGTTGACGACCCCCACGAGCATGTCGGGAACCTGATCGGTGTCGAGGCTGAGCCCCTCCTCGCCGCCCGTCACCTCGGAGTTGCGTCGCACGAGCACCGACCCCGCCTGCGCGAAGGCGAGGGTCACCATCGCGAACGGGATGCCGGAGACGCGCATCGCGACCGCGCCCGTCGCCAGCGCGATGACCATGCCGCCCAGGAGCGCGATGAAGACGCCCGGCCACAGCGGCACTCCGAAGTGCTCGAGCGCGATGCCGAGGCCGTAGGCGCCCGCGCCGAAGTAGAGGGCGTGGCCGAAGGACAGCATCCCCCCGCTTCCGAGCAGCAGGTTGTACGACAGCGCGAGCGCGGCGAACACCATGCACAGCGACAGCAGCGCGAGAGTGCCCGGCAGGTACGTCGGCGTCGGGAGGATGCCGGGGAGCGAGAGGTTGAGCAAGGGCAGGATCGCCATGAAGACGATCAGCGCGGCGCCCACCATCGCGGGCACGAAGCGGCGGACGGCGGTCATGCCTTCCTCCCCAGGAGTCCGGACGGACGCACCAGCAGCACGACCGCGAGGAGGATGACGACGATGAAGTCGCCGGTTCCGCCGAGGTAGAAGTTCGCGAACTGCTGCAGGACCGCGACGAGGACGGATGCCACGGCCGCACCCGTCAGCGACCCGAGCCCTCCGACGACGGTCACGATGAACGCGAAGATGAGCAGCGTCGATCCGAGGTGCGCCGAGACGAACGTGGAGTAGTGCATCGCGAGGACGCCTCCGATCCCGGCCGCCGCCCCGCCGATCGCGAAGACGACGGTGAACGACCGGCGGACGTCGATGCCGAGCGCCGTGACCATCGAGCGGTTCTCGACCCCCGCCCGGATGACCATGCCGTAGCGCGTCTTCTGCAGGAACAGCACGAGGGCCAGCAGCACGAGGGCCGCCGCGATCATGAGCACCCAGTAGGTATTGGGGATGCGCGCTCCGAGGACGTCGGTCGTCTGCTTGAGCCAGCTCGGGCCCGAGACGGTGATGGGGTCGGTTCCCCAGATCCCCTCGAAGAGGGCGACGGCGGCGAACGAGAGGCCGACCGTCACGAGGACCTGCTCGATGTGCCGTTCGTAGAGCGGCCGGATGAGCACGAGCTCGGTGAGCGTGGCGAAGGCGGCGCCGACGATCGCGCCGACCGCGATCGACGCGAGGAACGACCACCATGAGTCGGTGCCGAGCGCCTGGGCCACGACCCACCCGAGGAAGGCGCTGAGGGTCAGGAACGCCCCGTGGGCGAAATTGAGCACGTGCATGAGTCCGTAGATGAGGCTCAGCCCGCTCGCGACGAGGAAGTAGAGGGCGCCGAGACCGACGCCGGTGATCAGGGTCAGGACGAGAGTGCTCACGTCGTCTGCCTCCGGTCTGTCCGCGCATCACCGGAGACAGCCTCGTCGACGTGCACCCCCAACAGGCGACGGGTGAGGTCTTCGTCGTCGAGGATCGCTTCCGCCGAGCCGGTGTGGACGACCCGGCCGCCGCCGATGACGATCGCATCCGCCGCAAGCCGCCGCACCACGTCGAGGTTCTGCTCGACGAGGAGGATCGGCACGGTCTTCGACGCCTCCGCGAGCGCGTCGGCTACCTCGGTCACGATCTTCGGGGCGAGGCCCTTCGTCGGCTCGTCCACGAGGAGGATCCGGTTGTCGTTCAGCAGGGCCCGGGCCACCGACACCATCTGCTGCTGCCCGCCGGACAGTGTGCCGGCGGCCTGGTCGCGCCGGGCCACCAGGTCGGGGAAGAGCGCCTCCACCAGCTCTCGGCGCGGATTGCGCTGGCGCTCGGCGAGGGCGAGGTTCTCGGCGACCGTGAGCTTCGAGAAGACCTCGCGGTCCTCGGGGACGTAGCCGACTCCGCGACGCACGACCCGGTACGTGGGCAGCCCGTCGATCCGGTCGCCCGCGAGGCGCACCTCGCCGCGGCGGGAGATGAGGCCCAGGATGCCGCGGATCGTCGAGGTCTTGCCGGCGCCGTTGCGGCCGAGGACGGCGGTGATGCCCGTCGCCGGCACGGAGAAGGAGACGTCCTCGACGACCTGCTGACCGCCGATCGAGCAGCGCAGGTTCGACACCTCCAGGATCGGGGGTGCGGGCGGCGATCCCGCCGCCGCACGTTCAGCGTCGTCCATCACGCGGCGGTCCCGAGGTACGCGCTCTGCACGGTCGGATTCGCCATGACGTTCTGCGGGGTGTCGAACGCGATGATCGTGCCGAAGTACATGACGGCCACCTTGTCGACGAGGCCCATCAGCACGTCGATGTGGTGCTCGACCATGAGGACCGTGCAGCCCTTCTCGCGCTGCATGACACGGATGCTCTCGACGAGCCCGGCGACATCGCCGGAGGCGACGCCCGCCATGGGCTCGTCGAGGAGGACGAGGCTCGCCTCCGTCGCCAGGAGCACCGCGATCTCGAGCTTGCGCTTGTCGCCGTGCGAGATGTCGCCGGCGAGGGAGTCCGCCTTGTGGGCGAGCCCCACCGCGTCGAGCTTGCCGAGCGCGAGGCGGGTCGCGGCATCCGTCCTCCGTGGGAAGCGGAAGAGCGAGTAGTCCCCGCCGATCGAGACCTGTGCTGCCAGGCGCACGTTCTCGAGCACGGTGAGCTTCGGGAAGAGGCTCGAGGTCTGGAAGGTGCGCCCCAGTCCCGCCCGCGCCCGCGCGGGGACCGCCACCGAGGTGATGTCGCGGTCGTCGAGGACGATGCGGCCGGCCGTGGGCCGGACGAGGCCGGAGATCACGTTGAAGAGGGTGGTCTTGCCGGCGCCGTTCGGTCCGATGACACCGACCACTGAGCCGGCGGGGATGTCGAGGTCGACGTCCTCGAGGATCGTCGCCCCGCCGATCTGCAGTCCGAGTCCTTCGACCCGGAGCGCGGATCCGCGCGACGCGGACGGGTGGGATGCGTTCATGATGGCCGGAAGCTCCGCCCGGTCACTGCGCTTCGGCGGGAGCGACGTCGTCGGCCGCGACCGTGTCGACGAGCTCCGGCGTGAAGCCGCCGCCGTCGGCGACGAGCTTGACCTGGTACATCTCCTGGACGAGGGCGTGGTCGCTCGCGCGGACGGTCATCGTGCCCTTGGGGCCGTCGAACTCGAAGCCCTCGAGGGCCGCGATCATCGCGTCGACGTCGCCCTTGCCCTCTGCGACGGCCTGGACGATCATGATCGCCGCGTTGAAGCCGTCCGGGCTGAAGAGGTCGGGTGTTCCGCCCTGGGCCTCGATCGCCTCGATCATCGCGTCGTTCACCGCGTTGTCGGGGCCTCCCGGGAAGTAGTGGTTGAGGAAGCTGATCTTCTCGGACGCCTCGCCGTACGCGCTGAAGGTCGCGGAGTCGCCGAGACCGGTGACGACCGGGATCGCGTCGAGCACTCCCTGCTGGCTCATCGCCTGCCACATCGCTCCGGAGGTGGCCCCGGCCCACGCGACGAACACGAGGTCGGGGTTTCCTGCGAGCACCTGCTGCGCGAAGGGCGTGAACTCGGTCGCGTCCTCCGGGACGAGCACGGAGTTCACGGTCGCCCCCTGCGCCCCGAGGATGGCCTTGACGGCGGCCTCGTTGCCCGTGCCGAAGGCGTTGTTCTGTGCGAAGACGGTGACCGTCCTACCCTCGAGCTCGTCGAGGAACGTGCCGGCCGTCGCAACGTCCTGCGCGCTCTGGCGACCGGACCGGAAGGTGTAGTCGTTGATGCCGGTGATCGCGTCGGCCGCGGCGGGGCCGGAGATGTAGAGCACCTTGTTCTGCTCGGCCTGCTCGGCGACGGCGAGGGCGACGCCCGAGGAAGCCGTTCCCGCGATGATGCTGACGCCGGAGCCGATGAGCTCCTTGACCGCCGTGACGGCCTTGTCGGCGTCGCCCGCATCGTCGCGGTACTCCACGGTGATCGTCGTGCCGTCGACCTCGTTCGACCCGTCGGTCGCGTAGTCGAGCCCGGCCTTGAAGGCATCGAGGTACTGCTTTCCGTATCCGGCGAGCGGACCCGTCTCGCTCGTGACGATGCCGACCGTCACCTCGGAGGGACCGGCATCGCCGGAGGCGGCGGGATCCCCGCCGGCTCCCGCGGTCGGGGCGCAGGCCGCGAGCACGAGCGCGGCCGACGCGGCCATGGACCCCAGGAGCAACTTCTTCGTAACCCGCATGTGAGTGCCTTTCACCATCGGAAGGGAGTGGGTGCTGTCTACCTGAAAGCCGATTCAGGTACTAGAAAGATAGGAAATGTAGCGGCAGGTCGCAAGTCGGAGGCGATCGGACGTGAAGCCGTTCCGGGGGGAGGCGACGCGAGCATCCCCGGGCCGGCATGCCGCTGCAGCCGAACCGGACGGTGGAGGGCTGGGTATCGTGTCCGGGGTTCGGATCGTCGTGGAGGCCATCGCCCATGCCCGGGAGTCGCAGCTTCGCTCTCATCTCGACGCTGGTCGCGGCGCAGTTCGTCGTCATGCTCGACACCAGCGTCCTCAACGTCGCGCTTCCGTCGATCGCGGCGACTCTCGGGCTCACCGCCGTGGGCACGGCGTGGGTGCTCAACGCCTACTACCTCGCGTTCGGCGGACTGCTGCTCGTGTCGGGCCGCGCCGCCGACGTCTTCGGACGACGCCGTCTCTTCCTCGCCGGCGCGACGACGCTCGTGGCGGGCTCGGTCCTGGGCGGGTGTGCCACGACCGAGACCATCCTCGTCATCGCGCGGCTCATCCAGGGCGCGGGGGCGGCGATGCTGAGTCCCGCGGCCATGTCGATCATCCTCGCGCGCTTCGCGGGAGCCGAGCGGGCGCGGACGATGAGCTGGTGGGGCGCGGCGTCCACGGCGGGGGGCGCCGCCGGCGTGACCGTCGGCGGGGTGCTGACCGCGGGGTTCGGCTGGCAGAGCGTCATGTTCGTCACGGCTGCCGCAGCCGCCGCCGTCGGCGTGGCGGGGTGGTTCCTCCTTTCGGCGGATGCCGGCGGCACGCGCCGCCGGTTCGACGCGCTGGGCGCCGCCCTGCTCACGGCGACCGCCGTCGCCATCGTCTACGGCGTGCTGAGCGCGGCTTCGTACGGGCCCGCATCGCCCGGCCTCGTGCTCGCGGGCGCGGTCGCCGTGGTCGGAGGGTTCGGGGTCGTCCTCGTCGAGCGCCGGGCAGTCGACCCGGTCCTGCCCCCGTCGGCGCTGCGAGAGCCGCGCGTGGCCGGCGGCATCGTCGTGAACATGCTCGGCGGAGCGGCGCGCATCGCGTGCTTCGTCCTCGTGGCGCTTCTCATCCAGCAGGTGCTGCTGTTCGATCCCGCCGCGGCCGGGCTCGCGATGCTCCCGACGTCCCTGGCGGGGTTCCTCGTCAGCACGCTGCTCCTGCCACGGCTCCTCGCGCGTCTCGGACCGGAGTGGGTCACGATCCTGGGTCTGGCGCTCCTCGTGCTCGCCCACGTCCTCTTCGCCGCCGTCGACACGGGCTCACACTACGCATGGCGGGTGCTCCCGGCGCTGCTCGTAGCGGCGACCGGCGTCGCCTTCAGCTTCACGCCCACCACCCTCGTCATCGCCGATGGCATGGCGGCACGGAATGCGGGAGTGAGTTCGGGGCTGGCCTCGTCCACAGCCCAGATCGGCGGAGCGATCGGCATCGCCGTGTTCGGTGCGGTGGATGCGATGCGGCGCGCGGCCGCGATCGAGGCCGGCGCCGGCGCTCTCGCCGCCGCGGAGGCCGGCTCGAGCGGCGCGCACCTCGCCGCGGCTGCCTGCGCGGCCCTCGCGATCGTCGTCGCCGCGGCGACGTTCCCCCGCGTGCGTCGGGTCTTCACGCCGGGGCGCACCGCTGCGGACGCCACGGACGGCGGCTGAACTCCGCCCCAGCATCGGGCTCGGCCACCCCGCCCTGCATCGGGCTCGCTCGCGGCGACCCCCTGCATCGGGCTCGCGCGCGGCGGAGCCCACAGACGAGAGAAGGCCCCGCGGAGCGGGGCCATCTGTCTTCGGTGCGCCCCCAGGGACTTGAACCCTGAACCCACTGATTAAGAGTCAGTTGCTCTGCCGATTGAGCTAGAGGCGCGCAGTCCGCCGCCTGGCGAACCGAGGGTCAACGTTACCATCACGATCGCGCGACACGGAAATCGAGGCATCCCCCAGCCACGTATCCTTGATCGCGTGACCCCCTCCTCCACGACGCCCTTCGGCGCGCCCTTCGAAGGGGATCTCACCTCCGATCTCGCGTTCGCGCTGCGGCTCGCGGATGCTGCCGACAGCACCTCGATGGAGCGCTTCGACGCCCCCGACCTCGACGTGCGGGTGAAGGCCGACTCCTCGCACGTCACCGAGGCCGACCTCGCGACGGAGCGCATCATGCGCGACCTCATCGAGGCGGAGCGCCCGGGCGACGGCATCTTCGGCGAGGAGTTCGGCTCCGCCGGGAGCACGTCGCGCCAGTGGATCCTCGATCCGATCGACGGCACCGCGAACTACCTCAAGGGCATCCCGATGTGGTCGACCCTCATCGCGCTGAGCGTCGACGGCGTGCCCCGCGTGGGCGTGGTCAGCCAGCCCTCGATCGGACGGCGCTGGTGGGCGGCGACCGGGCTCGGTGCCTGGACGAACACCCCCGAGGGCGGCGCCCGTCGGCTCTCGGTCTCGCGAATCGACTCCCTCGTCGAGGCGAGCGTGAGCTTCCAGAGCATCGGGCAGTGGCGCGACGCCGGCGAGCTGGAGGCCCTCGAGCGGCTGACGGCATCGGTGTGGCGAGACCGCGGCTATGGCGACGCGTGGCCGTACATGCTCCTCGCCGAGGGGCGCCTCGAGTTCGTCGGCGAGTTCGACGTCAAGGAGTACGACATCGCGTCGCACGTCGCGATCATCACCGAGGCCGGCGGCCGGGTGACCTCGTTCGACGGCGAGGACACGATCAGCGCACGGTCCGTCGTCGCGACCAACGGGCTGCTCCATCGCACGTTCCTCGACCTCCTCCATTCCCCCGCCCCTTCGGAGACCTCCCCATGACCCGACCTCTGACCCGGATCCTCACGACCGTCGCCGTCACTGCGACCGCGGCCCTTCTGGCCGCGTGCGCACCGGCATCGACCGACTCCGGGCCCACCCCCGCCGAGACCGTCGAGGTCGAGCCCTCGACGCCCGCACCGGAGCCCGAGGCCTCCGCCTCTGCCGAGATCGAGATCTAGGAGCCCACCTGCGAGACCATCATCTCGCCGGCCACGGTCGATGACTTCGAATCGCTCGGCTGGACCTCCCTGTCCGATCAGTTCCTCGTCGGCAGCGTGGAGATCCCGGACGGGGTTCAGTGCATCTGGGGCGACTTCTCCACGGCGAGCGACCAGGTCCAGATCTTCGGCTGGGCGCCCATCTCGGAAGACCTCGCCGAGTCGGCCGAGTCCGAGCTCGTCGGCCAGGGCTGGCGCCGGGAGGACTCGCCGGAGGGCGTCTATGTCACCGAGAACCCCGACACCGCCGTGTCGGTGGATGAAGAGGGGTACGGGCTCACCTACCTCTTCGGAGACGGCTGGGTGAAGTACGCCGACACCAAGCAGGGCATCCTCCTGGTGGAGTGGCCGCAGAGCTGAGCATCGCTGTCAAGGGGATCCGCCACGTGGTGGGCGGTGCCTAGCCTCGGGCTATGAGCGACCACGAGAAGAACCGCATCCTGTCGGGCCGGGACGAGCCCGCCTCGCCGCCCGCGGGCTCCGGACTGTCCGAGAGCGACGCCGTCCGCAAAGACGAGACCTACAGCCCCGCGAGCGAGACCGAGACCCAGGCCAAGCAGGCGGATCCTCTTCCCGACTCGCTCGACGAGGACATCGATCCCGACCAGGTGCTCGTGACGCCCGGAACCGGCGGCCCGGACGACGTCGGCGATGTCGAGGTCGACCCCGACGACCTGAATCTTCCCGGCCGGTCCTGACCCGGCGCATCACTCGGTCGCTGCGAGCTGCCACCGCTCGGGCGAGAGGTCGGGGAGCGTGCGCGTGCCGAACTCGTGCCGCAGGGCGCTGAGCGCCGCGAACCACCCGGCGAGCCCGTGGACGCCCGGGCCGGGAGCGACGGATGCCGAGGCGAGATACACTCCCCGCATCGGCGTCCGCCAGGGGTCGGTGCTGAGCACCGGCCGTCGGATGAGCTGCCAGAAGGATGGGGCGCCGGCGGCGATGTCGCCTCCCGGATAGTTCGGGTTGTGCCGCTCGACCTCCACCGCCGTGCGTGAATGCGTCGCGAGGATCGTGTCCCGGAAGCCGGGTGCGAACCGCTCGATCTGCCGGATGACCGCCTCCTGCCGATCGGCCGTGCTTCCGGCGGGCACATGCGTGTACGTCCACAGCGTGTGCTGACCGTCCGGCGCGCGGCTCGGGTCGAAGAGGGTCGGCTGCGACACCAGGACGTAGGGACGCTCCGGGAGTCGTCCGGCGTTCACCTCGTTCTCGGAATACGCCACCTCGTCGCGCGTTCCGCCGACGTGCACCGTCCCCGCCCGCCGCACCTCGGCATCGGCCCACGGCACGGGCTCCCGCAGCGCGAAGTCGACCTTCGCGACGGCGCCGCCGTACCGGAACGTCTCGAGCGAACGGCGATAGGCCGCCGGCATCCGCTCGCGCGCGATCCTGATGAGGGCGCGCGGGGTGACGTCCATCATCGTCGCCCGGACCCTCGGCAGCTCGTCGAGGCTCGCGATCTCCTGATCGAGGACCAGCTCGCCCCCGTGCGCCCGGAGGTCGTCGAGCATCGCGTCGATGATCTTCTGGCTCCCGCCGATCGGGATGGGCCAGCCGCGCGCGTGGGCGTACGTTCCGAGCGCGAGTCCCGCGGCCGCCGCCGCGAGACTGGGCTGCGGCAGGATCGTGTGCGCCGCCACCCCCGTGAGCAGGGCGGGAGCGGCCTCCTCGCGGAAGCGCGCGTTCCAGGCCGCGCTCCCCTGTTCCAGCGCGCGGAGTCCGAACTCCACAGGCGTGCGGACGGCCGAGGGCACGCGCAGGAGCGACGCGCCGGTGAACGCCGCCACCCGATCCGCGTGGTCGACGAGAGGCCTCATCAGCTTTTCGTACGCGCGACCGTCCACGCCGAGCTCGTCGCGGGTGCGCGCGAGATCGCGATACGCCAGCGCGGCACGTCCGCGCTCGAGCGGCTGGGCGAAGGAGAGCTCGGGAGTCGCGAACGGGACGCGCCGGGCGAGGGCGAACTCCCGGAAGAACCGCGACTCGAAGGCGAGCGGGTGCACGGCCGAGCACACGTCGTGCAGGAAGCCCGGAAGGGTCAGCTCGCGTGTCGCGGCGCCGCCGCCCGCGTGGTCGGCTCGTTCGTAGACGCGCACCTTCAGTCCTGCGCGCGCGAGCGTCACCGCGGCGGCGAGTCCGTTCGGCCCGGCTCCCACGACCACCGCGTCCAGTTGGGCGTCCCCGGCACCGCCGTCGCTCACGAGGTGACCTCCTCGTCCTGCCCTGACGCGGCGAGCTCCCGCTCCGCCGTCGTGAATCCCGTCGGGGCCGCGGCCCTCCCCTCTGCGAGGTAGGCCAGGCGATGAAGCGTCTCGGCGTTCCGCCAGCGCAGCGCGACGTCGAGGACGGCATGGGGGACGAACCGTCCGGGTCCCGACACCGCCTCCTCTTGGATCCTCACGACACACCCCCGCCCGCGGTCCTTCACGTCGAGTGTCACCCGGGCCTCGCCGATCGGCCAGCCGCGCGCGCGCATCACCACCTTCCGCGGCGGCGTCCATTCCTCGACGATGGTCGCGTCGTCGATGAGGACAGGCCAGACCCCGAACGAGTGGTGCAGCGCCGATCCGGTCCGCGGCCAGTCGTCCCCCACCTCGCGCATCCGGGACGCCCCGACCACCCAGGACGGATAGAGCCATCCGTCCTCCAGCACGCGGAAGACCTCCTCGGGCGTGCAGTTCAGCTCCCTGACGTTTCGCGACATGGTGGCCCCTCGCTGATCCGGTCCTCTCCTGCGACGTTAGGACGAACGGATGCTTCGACCGAAGCGGTTGCGCGCTCGGGAGGGATGTGATCCAGTCCTCGCCCGATGTCGGGAGAAGTGGGTAGCGTGCCCGCATGACCCTCGATCGACCCGTGCTCGACTGGCTCCTCGACTCCGACCCGGCGCTGAGGTGGCAGGTCGAGCGCGATCTCGCCGGCGCGCCCCCCGCGACGTGGGAGGCAACGCGAGCCCGCGTCGCCGAAGAGGGCTTCGGAGCGGAGCTCCTCTCGCTGCAGGGTGCCGACGGCCAGTGGGCGGGCGGCGCGTTCTTCCCCGCCGGCTTCTTCGACAGCCCCGAGCGCGACCTGCCGGGCCAGCCATGGGTGGCGACGACGTGGTCGCTGAAGGATCTCAGGGAGTGGGGTGTCGACGCGGCACGGCTGGAGGGCACCGCCGAGAAGCTCGCCGCGAACAGCCGATGGGAGTACGACGATCTGCCGTACTGGGGCGGCGAGGTCGACGTGTGCATCAACTCCTATACGCTCGCGAGCGGCGCGTGGCTCGGCGCGGACGTCTCGCGGCTCGTCGCCTGGTTCCCCGAGCACCGGCTGGCCGACGGCGGCTGGAACTGCGAGGCCGAGGAGGGGGACTCGGTGAGATCGTCCTTTCACTCGACCCTCAACGCGTGCCGCGGCATGCTCGCGTACGAGCGGATGACGGGCGACACGTCGATGCGCGCGGCGCGTCAGGGCGGTGAGGAGTACCTCCTCACCCGCCGGCTGATGTACCGCGCGTCGACGGGCGAGCTCGTGGGCGAGTTCGCGACGCGCTTCGTCTATCCGAACCGGCACCGGTACAGCGTGCTCGCCGCCCTCGACCACTTCCGGGACGTGTCGCTGCTCGAGGGAACTCCGCCCGACTCCCGCGTGACCGAGGCGATCGACGTCGTGCGGGCAGCGCGCCAGCCGGACGGCACGTGGCTGCAGACGACTCCGCTCGCCGGTCGCACCTGGTTCGATGTCGACGTGCCCGAGGGGCAGCCCTCGAAGTGGCTCACCCTGGTCGGGACGCGCGTGCTCGATTGGTGGGATGCCGCGCACTGACGCCCGGCGGCCGATGACGCCGACCGAGGCCCGCCGCCGCCGGGGTTAGCCTGGAAGAGGACGCCGGGTCTCGGCATCCGTTCTTCCCCACCGACGGACAGGATCCGGTTTGTCGCGCACGCCCACCCTCGACGCGCCCGGCTGGCGCACGTGGACCGTGTGGACGATCGGGGTCCTCGCCTACGTGGTCGCGATCGTCAACCGCACGTCGCTCTCGTCGGTCGGTGTCGACGCCCAGGTGCGCTTCGATGCCGACGCGTCGGCTCTCTCGATGTTCGCGGTCATCCAGCTCGCGGTGTACGGCGCCATGCAGATCCCGGTCGGCCTGCTGCTCGACAAGTTCGGCGCGCGCCCGATCATCGCGACAGGCATGGTCCTCATGGCGGTGGGCCAAGGCGTCATGGCCTTCGCCGACGTCGTCGGCATCGGCATTCTCGCCCGCGTCCTGATCGGGGCCGGGGATGCCGCCGTGTTCCCGAGCGTGCTCCGGGTCATCGCCACGTGGTTCCCGGATCAGCGGGCGCCGGTGCTCGTGCAGCTGACCGGGATCATCGGCCAGCTCGGCCAGATCGTCGCGGTGATCCCGCTCGCCGCCCTCCTGCACGCGACGTCGTGGAGCGTGGCCTTCGGCAGTCTCGCCGGGCTCGCGGTTCTCTTCGGCATCCTGACATACGCCGTCATCCGCAACCGCCCGCCCGAGCGCGAGTCCGACCCGGTCGACATGTCGGTCAACACCGACACGGGAGCGGTCCGTGTCGTCACATCGTCGGCGGATCTGCGGGAGGGCTTCCGGGAGTCGTGGGGACACCCCGCAACCAGGCTGGGCTTCTGGTCGCACTTCACCACGCCCTTCGCCGGTACGGCCTTCATGCTGCTGTGGGGCTTCCCCTTCCTCACGGCGGGCGAGGGCCTGAGTCCGGCCGCCGCCTCCCTCGTCATGACCTCGCTCGTGATCTTCGGGATCGTCTCCGGTCCGATCATCGGCGCCCTGTCGAGCCGCCATCCCACGAGGCGCTCCCGCTGGCTCGTCCTGCCGACCGTCGCCTTCCAGGCGCTCGTGTGGCTCGCGGTCATCCTCTGGCCGGGGCCTGCGCCGGTGTGGCTGCTCGTGGTCCTCATGTTCGCGCTCGCGACGGGCGGGCCCGCGTCGATGATCGCCTTCGACCACGCCCGCACCTTCAACCCGAGCCACCGTCTGAGCACGGCGACCGGGATCGTCAACGGCGGCGGCTTCCTCGCCGCGCTCATCGCGATCCTGCTGATCGGCCTCGCGCTCGATCTGCAGGGCGCCGGCACCCCGGACACGTACTCGCTCGACGCGTTCCGCCTGGCGTTCGCGACTCAGTTCCCCCTGTGGGTCATCGGATCGATCGCGATCGTCGTCGAGCGCGCGCGCACGGTGCGGCACATCGGCGGCGTCCACAACTTCCCCCACCGCCGCCGCTAGGCTCGGACCCTATGGCGATCGGGGCGACGGTCCACACGTTCACGGTGCAGCTTGCCGACGTCGATCGGAGCGTCTACGAGGAGCTCGCACTGCGCGTCGCGCGGCATCCGTCCGAGACCGATGCGTTCATGCTGACGCGCGTGCTCGCGTACTGCCTCGAGTTCGAGGAGGGCATCGCCTTCAGCGAAGGCGTCTCGGCCGCGGATGAGCCTGCCGTCTTCGTGCGGGACCTGACGGGGAGGCTGGTCGCCTGGATCGAGGTCGGCGCTCCGGATGCCGCGCGCCTGCATGCCGGCAGCCTCCAGGCCGAGCGGGTCGCGGTGTACACCCATCGCGACCCGGCGAAGGTGGCGGCGCCGTGGGCGGGGAAGAAGATCCTCCGGGCCGACGAGGTCCGCCTGTACAGCTTCGACCCCGGGTTCTTCGATGCCGCGACGGCCCGGCTCGAGCGCCGGAACACGATGACCGTGTCGATCACGGAGCGCCGCCTGTACCTCGACCTGAACGGCTCGACCTTCGAGACCGGCATCCACGAGCGCTCAGCGCAGAGCTGAGCGGACCGGACATGCTCCGTCGCGCCGGGACTCTCGTGCCCTGTCGGCCGGGTAGCGTCGGAGGACGGGCGAAGCGCGCCCGTGAGGAGCGTCGCGATGGAGCAGTTCGACACGATCGTCGTCGGTGCCGGCGTCGCCGGCCTCACCGCCGCCCGGCTGCTGACGCGGTATGGGCAGCGGGTCGTCGTGCTCGAGGCGCGCGACCGCGTGGGAGGGCGGATCTGGACCGTCCGCCACGAGGGGCATGTGACCGACATGGGAGCGTCGTGGATCCACGGCATCACCGACAGCCCGGTCGCCGCCGCGGCCGAGGCCTTCGGCATGCCGACGATGGAGTTCACGGTCGGGGGGTACCAGCCGGACAGCAGGCCCATCGCCTACTTCGCTCCGGACGGCCGTCGCCTGGCGGACAGCGCGACCCGGGCTTTCGTCGAGGACATCCGGGCGGTCGACGCGACGCTGCTGGGGGTCGTCGCGGAGTCGGCTCCGGATGCCTCGTACCGCGATGTGACCGAGGCGGCTCTCGTCGCCCAGGGCTGGGACGACGAGCGCACCCAGCGCGTGCGGGAGTACCTCGAACATCGGTCTGAGGAGCAGTACGGCGCCTGGATCGAGGACCTCGCCGCTCACGGTCTCGATGACGACTCGATCGAGGGCGACGAGGTGGTCTTCCCCGACGGCTACGACCGCCTGCCCGCCCGCCTCGCCGAGGGGCTGGATGTGCGGCTGAAGCACGAGGTGGATCGGCTGACGTGGACTGCGGAGGGCGTGGCGGCGTCGACCGACTACGGCGTCTTCACGGCGCGGGCCGGAGTCGTCACGGTCCCGGTCGGTGTGCTGCAGTCGGCGGAGTTCGTGATCGACCCGCCGCTTCCCGAGCCGGTCGCCGGCGCCCTCAGCCGCCTGCGCATGAACGCGTTCGAGAAGGTGGTGCTGCGATTCCCCGAGCGATTCTGGGACGAGGGGGTCTACGCCTTCCGGCAGCAGGGCCCGGAGGGCCGGTGGTGGCACTCCTGGTACGACCTCACTTCCCTGCACGGCGAGCCCACCCTCCTGACCTTCGCGGCGGGACCGGCGGCCCACCAGACGCGCAACTGGGACGAGGAGCGCATCGCCGGATCGGTCATGGCGCAGCTGCGACGCCTCTACGGCGACGGCATCCCCGACCCGTCGCACGTGCTCGTCTCCGACTGGCAGGACGACCCCTACTCGTACGGTTCCTACGCGTACATGACCGTCGGGTCGACCACCTCGGACCACGACGCGCTCGCGACGCCTCTCGGAGGCGTGCTGCACCTTGCCGGCGAGGCGACCTGGACGGACGACCCGGCCACGGTGCCCGCGGCGCTCTTCTCCGGGCACCGGGCCGCGTCGAACCTCCTGGGACGAGACCTCCCGATCGAAGATGTCTGGTCGGCGGGCTGAGTCGCCCGCTACTTCGCCGGCTGCACGACGAGACCCGTTCCGCCGCCCCTTCGGACGGGCTCGGCGACGGCGGTCAGCAGGCCGTCCTCCCCCACCTCGATCGCCGCGACCGCCCCGATCTCGGCCGTCGTGGTGAACCGATGGCCGAACGGCGCGAGCTGGGTCTCGTAGGCCGCGAGGAAGGCGGGCTCGGCCGCGACGGCAGCGGTGTTCCGCTGCGACGCGCGCGGCGCCGCGACGGCCTGCGCGAGCGTCATCCCGAGGTCGATCCGGTTGACGAGCACCTGCGTCACCGTCGTGATGATCATCGAACCGCCCGGCGACCCCACCACGTAGCGGACGTCGCCCCCGTCGAGCACGATCGTCGGCGACATCGACGAGCGCGGCCGCTTGCCCGCAGCGGGGAGGTTCGGGTCGGGACGGAGAGGGCTTGCGGGGGCGAAGTTGAAGTCCGTGAGCTCGTTGTTGAGCAGGAACCCGCGGCCGGGCACCGTGATGCCCGAGCCGCCGGTCTGCTCGATCGTGAGGGTGTAGGCCACGGCGTTGCCCCACTTGTCGACCACGGAGAGGTGCGTGGTGGAGATGTTCTCGGTGTCCGGCGCCTGCGCAGCCGCCGCTGCGGCGCAGCCCGCCGCATCGAGCGGGGCGGGGTCCACCGGCTTCGGCGCGGCTTGATCGGGGTCGATGACGCAGGCACGCGCGTCGGCGAACTCCTGGCTGAGAAGCGTCTCGGTGGGCACGTCGACATATGCCGGGTCGCCGACGTAGGCGCCGCGGTCGGCGAACGCGTGAGCGGTCGCCTCGAGGTACAAGTGGAGGCTTCGCGCGGTGTCCGCCGCGGAGAGCTCGAAGTTCTCGAGGATGTTCAGCGACTCGCCGACGGTCGTTCCGCCCGACGAAGAGGGCGCCATGCCGAACACGTCGAGCCCGTGATACTCCACGTGGGTCGGCTCCTGCTCGAGAACCGAGTAGTCGGCGATGTCGGCGGCCGTCATCGTGCCGGGATATGCCGGAAGCACGGCACCGGGAGCCGTGGGCGGACGCTGGACCGTCTTCGCGATCTCGTCGGCGATCGCGCCGTCGTAGAAGGCGCCGGTGCCGCGCAGGGCGATCTCGCGGAGCGTCTTCGCGAGGTCCGGATTCTTGAAGGTCGATCCGACCGCGGGCGGTGCGCCCCCGGGGAGGAAGAGGTCGGCCGTCGCGGAGAACTGAGCGAATCGCGCCTGGTTCGCCGCCGTCTGATCTACGAAGGTCTGATCCACGCGGAAGCCCCGCGTCGCGACGAGGATCGCCGGCTTGAGCATGTCCTTGAGCGACTCGGTGCCGAATCGGTCGAGCGCCGCCTCCCACGTGGCGAGCGTCCCGGGCACCCCCACCGCGAGCCCGGACGATACGGCATCCGCGAAGGCGTACGGCAGACCCGTCGCTCCGTTGATGAACGACGTCTCGGTCATGCCGGCCGGCGCGGTCTCCCGTCCGTCGAGCGTGGACACCTCTCCCGTCGCGGCATCGAAGTAGACGAAGTACCCGCCGCCGCCGATGCCCGCGCTGTACGGCTCCGTGACGCCGAGGACGGCGGCGGTGGCCACCGCCGCGTCGGCGGCGTTCCCGCCCTTGCGCAGGACTTCGAGCCCCGCGGCGCTCGCTTCCGCGTCGACGGATGCCACGGCTCCGCCGTAACCCGTCGAGACCGACGGACTCGGCGGCGCGGGCCTGCCCGCCTCAACGGTCGTGACCGCACCGGACGCGGGCGTGGAGACCGCGATCGTCGCGACCGCGACGATGGCGCTGAGCGCGAGGCTCACGACAGCGCGGGCGGGACGGCGAGTGGAACTGTGCATGACAAACCCCCGGACCTGGGTGGCGAGGGTCGACGCCCTCACCGTAGCCGCAGGTGTGCCACGCGGCAATGGGGCGCTCCCGAAAGGGAATCGTCTCTCGAGGGCTGCTTCCTCGTCTTGGAGTCTCCCGGTCCGCGTCCGAGTGCTGCCCGCTGAATCCGCGTTCGAGCGGCGAGGGCGGTGTCCGACGATAGAGTTTCGCCATGTCGCAGGACACATGCGCTGTGTTAGCCGCGGTGTATCCCCTTGTGTTGATCACCGTGGTCTTGGAACAGCGGTCACTGCATCTGGACCTGCGCAGGCGGAAGTGGTTCAGGCGGGCGACGCTCGTGGTCGTCGCCGCAGCTCTGGTGGGGCTGGCGATGAGCATCATCGGAGTGCAGACGCAGGGGTTGTCCTGGGTACCCGGCGGTGTGAACTGGCTGATGGCTGGGCTTGCGATCATCGGGTTGGGGGCCCTGCTGCTTGCCGTTCTGGCGACGCTCGAGCTGGAGGAGGACTCTGACGTCCTCGGCAGGTGATCGCGCTCCCCCCCTTTGCACTTGACCGCTCACTCGACGCGCCGCTACGGTGAGCGGGTCCACCGGGCTTCATGACGGTGCGGCACCTGCAGCTCTGGGGGAGCGAGTAGGGGGAGGCGTCCGTGCTCGGACGAATCCGAAGCGCGACGGCGACATCCGGGGTATCCGCAGTTCGCTTGCGAACGGTCTCCCGCCGGCGCGTCGTGCCGGTCCTCGGCGCGCTCGTGCTCGCGCCCGTCCTGTTCGCCGGATGCGCCGCTCCCTCGTCCTCGGCAGCCCCCTCCGCCACCGCGACACCGGCCCCGGCGGGAGGGATCCAGCCGGATGCGAACGTCCCCACCGACGTGCCGAACATCCCTGAACTGCGGGGGAACGTCGAGATCAGCGCCTGCGAGCAGGCCGGCGAAGGCTGGAGGGCATCGGGCACCGCTCAGAACCCCGCCGGAGGAGACACCGCCTACACCATCACCGTCTTCTTCACGACGGACCAGGCGACGGTGCTGGGTACGGGTGACACGACCGTCGACCTGCCCGCAGGCGAGAGCGTCGAGTGGGAGATCCGCGCCGACCTCACGCCCGCCGCCGGGATGCGCTGCGTGCTCCGCGGAGTCGGGCGATGATGCGGCCCGCCCGCCACGCGGGGCACGGCACCGCGCCCCGGGTCCGGAGCTCTCGGGTTGCCGTGTTCGTGGTCCTCGTCGCCCTGCTCGCGCTCGTCGTGCCGGTCCCGGCGGTGGCAGGGCCGGGCAGCGCCATCACGGGGATCGCTTGGGCCGATACGGCCCTCGATCAGACGCGGCCGGCGACCGGGGCCATCCCCAAGTCCGGCGTCACGGTTCAGCTGGTCACTCCTGCAACGAACGCGGTGGTTGCGACGACGATCACCGACGCCAGTGGCCGGTACACCTTCGCCAACGTCGCCGACGGCTCATACAACGTGCTGGTGACGGCCCCGTCCTTCCTCAAGTTCCCGAACGCCCTGACCGGCGGCTCGAACAGGTTCGTCTCGACGGGAACCCCGGCATCCAGCACGGACCCCTACCAGGGCGTGTCGCAGACGGTGACGATCGCGGGTGCGGCCCAGGTCACGAACCTGGATGCAGGCCTCCAGCCGATCGCGACGCTGAACGCTCAGCCGCTCGCTCAACCGGGATACAACTGCGCGAACGGGTCGGGGGAACTGGTTGCGCAGACCGACAGGGGAGGCTGCGTCACGAGCACACTGAGCAGCGTCTCGCAGGCTTTCGCCGTCTCGGTGTCCAACCTCGGCACCGGCCAGACGGTCAACAATCTGATCGCGACCTTCACCTTCACACCCCAGGGCGGCGCCGTGCTGACGATGCCCTCCTTCCCCCAGGGCTGTCAGACCACGGGTGTCACCCCTTCCTCGAGCATCACCGGCAACCTCACGCTGGTGTGCAATCTCGGCGCGGTGAACTCCGCGCAGATCATCGCGATCAAGCCCATCGTCGTGCCCAGCGCAGCCTCGCCGAACGGTTCCTCATTCGTCACCACCATGGTGGCGAGGGCGGGCGACGGCACAGCGGTCACATCGAACGTCGCCACGAATCCCCCCATCACGATCAGCGGTGCCCCGAACTACAACACCGACAAGACCGTCGTCTCGAACGCTGGGGCAGGCACGTACACGGTCAACGGTCAGCCGCAGCTCGGGTATCAGATCACCTACCTGATCCGCGGGTACCCGCAGACGGCCGTCGGATCAGCCACACTGGCCACCCCGCTGACGATCCCCGATGCCGGCATCCCCCAGTTCCCGAACGCTGTCGTCACTGGATGCACGGGCCCCAGCGTCTGGTACAACCAGAACCTCACCCCTGTTCAGAACTGTCCCATAAACCAGACTGCCTCCGCCGCCTCGCCCTGGAACCTCACCTTCACGAACTACGCGCCCAGCGGCCAGCAGTGCGTGAATCTGGGCGGAATCGTCTGCTTCAACACCGGTACCAACAACTACGCCACACAGCTCGTCGTCTTCGTTCCGGCCGCCGACGTCAACCGGGCCGCGAACCCGGCCTGGCAGCCTGGGGATCCCCCGCCGACAGGTACGGTGAACTTCCAGAACTGCCTGGGGAACGGCGTCGACGGCAAGCGCGACGCGGCTGGTCAGCTCAACAACGGCAACGGCGTGATGGGCGGGCAGCGCTGCGTCTCGTCGAGCTTCGCCGTCGCGCAGAGCTTCCCGTCGCCCATCCAGGCCTTCAAGCGCTACGAGATCAACGGCACCTCGACGACCGACGGCTACTTCGTCGGGCCCGGCGAGCCGAACGTGCAGGCGCACCTGCAGTACGTCAACACCGCCTCGATCCCCGACCCGAACTTTTCGATGTGCGACTACTTCGACGTGTCCACGATGCTGTTGACGGCGACCAACCCGGTCGTCACGGGAAACCTCCCCGCCGGCTTCCGGGTGGAGTACGGGATCGCCCCGAACACGATCGATGTGCAGGTGGGTCCGCCCGCGACCAACGCCACGTACCCGCAGGATCCGGTCTACGCCTACAGCAATACGGACCAGAACACGATCGGCAGCAACTGCAGCCGGTATACCGGTACATGGAACACCGACCCTGCAGCGTTCGGCCCGGACTGGCGGCAGCGGGTGAACATCGTGCGGATCGCGCCGATCCCGGGATTCCCGACGACGCCGGCCGCGCCCGCGGGGACGACCGTGCAGTTCTACCTGAACTTCGATGTCCAGAGCGTGTACAACGGCGGACCGCACGCCGGCCAGATCATCCCGAACGGAGCGTACATCCCCAACGTCGGATCATGGGACCGCGGGCCTCTCGACCCGTCCTACTCCAGTCAGACCGCGAAGGTGTACTACAAGCAGGTGCTTCCCAAGAACGTGACGGGGAGCAAGTCGTATGCGTACGGCAACCCCAGCTACGGCACAGGAGGGGTGCCGGACACCGGGTTCAGCGGCAACGGGCGATACACGAACGCTGGAGCGACGATCCTGGCTTTCGTCGGCTACCGGAACATCGGGCCGTCCCCCGACTACGACGCGCTGATCTGCGACTACTTCGACGTCTCGACTCTGAGCCTGAACAGCGCCGGCATGACCCGACCGACCAACAACGGAAACGGGTCCCTCGCCATCGCGGTGCCCACCGGCTTCCGGATCGAGTACGGCGTCGCACCCAACACCGTGAATTCCCAGGTCGGCACCCCCACGGTGGGCAACGGATACGCCGCGCCGGTCTACCAGTACTCCAACGCGGAGCAGCAGGCGGGCGCACTCGGCTGCCGCACGCTCGATGCGGACTTCACACCGACGCCGGCGACGGCGTTCGGTGCGAATTGGCGCGACGTCGTGAACGTTGTGCGCCTCGCCCCCATCCCGGGCTTCATGCCGACACCGCAGATCCCCGCCGGATTCTTCGGCTACCTGACTCTCAACTTCGCCGTCCGCGCCTCGTACAACGGGGGCCCGAACGCCGGGGCGCCGATCCCGCAGGGGGCCAATATCCCGAACGTCGGCTCCTGGGACACACCGCAGAACACCGCCGCGCCCGTCACCACCCAGACCGCGACCGTCTCGTACCTGGCATATCAGCTGGGACTGGTCAAAAGCGTGAACACCGGCGTCTCGTACCAGCCGGGCAGCCAGGTGCAGTGGCAGATCACACCGCGAGTCACCCAGGGGGTCGCCCAGCGACAGATCAGCGGCGTCACGATCACTGACGTCGTTCCGGCGAACACCGTCTTCAACGCGGCATGCACGAACGCGAGTCTCCCGCCCGGAGTGACCGCCGCGCTCAACCTCGTGACCAACACCGTGACCTTCACGTACTCCGAGACCTACGTCGTGAACGCAACCCTGCCGCAGAACCTCCCGGCCGTGACGATGTGCACCGACATCCTCTCGACCGTCAACCCCGGCATCCAGATCAGCAACTCGGCGCGGGTGACCTCGAACGAGGCTCCCGCGGCTGTCGCCAGCAACACTTCGACGATCGCGGTCGGCGGTGCCGGCCGCCTCGCCATCAGCAAGTCTGTGAGCAAGCCCGTCATCTCCTCCGGAGAGACGTACAGTTGGGGGCTGCGCTGGACCAACAACAGCCCCGTGGCGTTCGCAGCGCCGCAGATCATCGACGTGCTCCCGTACAACAGCGACGGGTCGAGCGGCGCCAGCTCGGAACGGCTGACGGGGTCATCCAACTTCGCGGGGAGCAACGTCCTCACCGGAGCGTTGGCACAGCCGGTCTACGCTGCGGGCAGCACCTCGACGGGCGCGGCCGCCGGCACCTGGTACTACACGACCGCCAGCCCGACGTCGATCGAGCAGAACCCGGGCGACCCGTCCAATGAGAACCCCGGCACGGGCAGCAGCATCTGGGTACCAGCGGCGGCGATCGCCGACTGGTCACAGGTCACGGGCGTCTTCTTCTCGTCGAGCGGGTTCCTGAACAGCGGCGACACCGTGACAGCGACGATCCCGATGCAGGCGAACAACGGAACTCAACTCGGCAACATCTACGTCAACCAGGCGGAGCTCTACAGTTCGAGCGCCCCGGCGAACCCGGTCGTCACCAACAACCCGTATACGCAGATCCCTGGCATCACGATCCTCAAGCAGGCCTCCTCGTCGTCGGTATCGCGGGCCGGTGACACCGTCACCTACACCTTCACCGTCGCGAATCAGGGGAGGGTCAGTGTGGCGAACGTCTCGGTGGCCGACACACAGATCGCGCCCTCTCTCGCGGCGTCGCTCAGCCCGATCACGTGCACATCCCTCACTTCGCCGGCCGCTGCGTGCTCCGGTACCGTCCTGCCGCTGCTGGCCGCCGGGCAGACGGCGCGGTTCACCGCGACGTACACCGTCACTCAGGCGGATGTGGACAACGGGTCCATCTCCGACACAGCCGTCGCGAACGCCGTCACCAACCCGGGCGGCGAGCCCCTCACCTCGAGCCCCTCCACAGCGCTGGTGTCTGCTCCGGCGGCGCCGGCCGTGGATCTGGTGAAGACGAGCCTCAACGGGTCCGTCTCCTCGGTGGGCGAGGTGATCGCGTACAACTTCCGCGTCACCAACACCGGGAACGTGACACTTCACGGCGTCTCGGTGACGGACCAGCAGATCGCCCCAGCCGGCCCGCTGACCAGCGGTCCGACGTGCCCCGCCGGAACGGTTGCACCGGGAGCGTTCGTCGACTGCACTGCCACCTACACCGTTCGGCAGGCGGACCTCGACGCCGGAAGCGTCAACGACACGGCCACCGCGTCCGCCCTCAGCCCGACGAACGTGAGGACGACCTCCCCGCAACGCTCCGCCAGTGTCCCGGTGGCTCAGTCGCCGTCCATCGACCTGGTCAAGTCGGTCACATCGCCGACCGGCCCCGTCACGGCGATCGGTGACGTGATCACCTACGGTTTCCGCGTAACCAACACCGGCAATGTGTCGGTCCAGAACGTCACCGTGACCGATCAGCAGGCCGCCCCGGCCGGTGGGCTCACCAGCGGACCGACCTGCCCGGCCGGAACCCTTGCGCCCGGAGCTTCGATGAACTGCACCGGGACGTACACGGTGACACAAGCCGACCTCGATGCCGGCGCGATCAACGACACGGCCACGGCCCGCGCCGATTCCCCCGCCGGCCCCGTCACGTCCGGACAGCGCACGGCCAGCGTGCCGGTCGCCCAGTCGCCCGCCGTCGACCTGGTCAAGTCCGTCACGGCGCCCGCCGGCCCGGTCACCGCGGTCGGCGATGTCGTCAGCTACAGATTCCGCGTCAGCAACACCGGGAACGTGACCCTCCACGGCATTTCGGTGTCGGACCAGCAGACTCCTCCGGCGGGTCCGCTGACCACTGGACCCACGTGCCCGGCCGCGACCCTCGCGCCGGGGGCGTTCGTAGACTGCACCGCGACCTACACGGTCACGCAAGCCGACCTCGACAACGGCTCCATCGAAGACACCGCCACCGCAGCCGGCGTCAGTCCGTCGAATGGCACTGTGCAGTCGCCCCATCGCTCGGCTACCGTCCTTGTGGCCCAGGCGGCGTCGATCGACCTGACGAAGTCGGTCACCTCTCCCGCCGGCCCGGTCACAGAAGTCGGTGACGTGATCACGTACAACTTCCGTGTGACCAACACCGGAAACGTCTCGGTGTACGACATAGGCGTCGCGGATCAGCAGGCGCCCCCCGCCGGCGAGCTCACGAGCGGACCGACGTGCCCGGCCGGAGTCGTGGCACCAGGGGCGTTCGCCGACTGCACCGCGACCTACGCCGTCACCCAGGCCGACCTCGACGCCGGCACCATCGGCGACACGGCCGCCGCGAATGCGGATTCGCCCGCCGGCAGGGTCATCTCCGACGAGCGCTCGGTCAGCGTTCCCGTCGCGCAGACATCTCGCATCTCTCTGGTGAAATCGGCCGAACCCGCCGGCGCCGCCGACTACGCAGCCGGGCAGCAGGTGACGTACTCGTTCGTCGTGACGAACACCGGCAACACCACGCTGACAGGCGCGTCCGTGTCGGAGGGCGATTTCACCGGCTCGGGTTCCCTCTCCGCGGTCACCTGCCCGCCCGGTGTCGGGACGCTCGCCCCGGGAGCTCAGACCACGTGCACTGCCACCTACACCATCACCCAGGCCGACGTGGAGCGCGGCCGCACCGACAACACCGCGACCGCGGTTGCCGACTCCCCCACCGGCACCGTCGAATCGGAACCGAGTTCGGTGAGTCTGCCGAGCCTGCCTGCGCCTTCGATCGACCTCCTGAAGTCGGTCGTCTCGCCCGCGGGACCGGCGACCACGGTCGGCGAGGTGATCACGTACAACTTCCGCGTCACCAACACCGGCAACGTCTCGGTGCGCGGCGTGACCGTCAGCGATCAGCAGATCGCGCCGGCGGGCGCCCTGACCAGCGGACCGACGTGTCCGGCCGGGGCGGTTCTGCCGGGCGCCGCGGTGGACTGCACGGCAACGTACACGGTCACTCAAGCCGATGTGGACGCCGGCACCATCAACGACACCGCCACGGCACACGCCGACTCCCCCGCGGGCGACGAGATCGCCTCCCCGGAGCGCTCTGTCAGCGTCCCGGTCGCGCAGAACCCCTCCATCGACCTGGCTAAGTCGGTGATATCGCCCATCGGCCCGATCACCGCCATCGGCGACGTCATCACCTACAACTTCCGGGTCACGAACACAGGCAACGTGGCGGTTGAGAACGTCACGGTCGCCGATGAGCAGGCTGCTCCGGCGGGCCCCCTCACCAGTGGGCCGACATGCCCGCCCGGCCCCCTGGCGCCGGGCTCGTTCGTCGACTGCGCGGGGACGTACACCGTCACCCAAGCGGATCTGGACGCCGGCACAGTCGCCGACACCGCTACCGCACGCGCGGATGCGCCCACCGGTCCCGTCGTCTCCCCGCCGCGGACGGCCGTTGTTCCGATCGTCGTGACGCGCGCGATCACCCTTGAGAAGAGTGCGGACGTGCAGGAGATCGACCACGTGGGGCAGCTCGTCACGTACTCGTTCCTCGTCGCGAATTCGGGCCAGGTCACACTGCGCGACGTGGGTGTCACCGACGACCAGACCCCGCCCGCGGGACCGCTCAGCGAGCCCGTCACGTGCCCCGTCGCCGTGCTCAGCCCCGGCGATTCGACGACATGCACCGCGACCTACGTGGTCACGCAGGCGGACATCGACCACGGCCGCGTCGACGACACCGCGGTCGCGCAGGGCACGCCGCCGGACGACGGCGGACCGGTCGCGTCGGCATCCGACACGCTGTCGATCGTCGTCACCGGGCAGGTGCCGTCGATCTCACTCGACAAGTCCGCCGACACGGACGAGATCACCACCCTCGGACAGGTCGTGACGTATTCGTTCGCTGTCACGAACACCGGCGACCTGACGCTGACGGATGTCGCAGTCGACGACGTTCAGGCGCCTCCGGCGGGCTCGCTCGACGCAGTGCCGGTCTGCGAGGCCGTTGTGCTGGCGCCCGACGAATCCACGACCTGCATGGCGAAGTACACCGTGACCCAGGCCGACATCGACAACGGCCGAGTCGACGACACCGCGACCGCGTACGGCTCGCCGCCGAACGGTGCGGTTCCGGTGGAGTCGACGGACGGGCTGTCCGTCCCGGTGACGCAGCAGACGGCATCCCTTTCGCTCGCTAAATCCGCGGACACCGAGGAGATCACGCGGCTGGGCCAGGTAGTGTCGTACTCCTTGCAGGTCACGAACACGGGAACCCTCTCCCTCACCGGCATCGAGGTCGTCGACGTCCAGGCGGCGCCGGCGGGCGACCTCGACTCCGCCCCTGTGTGCCCCGAGACCACGCTCCTCCCCGGGGCGTCGACGACCTGCACCGCGGCCTACACCGTGACACAGGCCGATCTCGACGAGGGCCGGGTCAGTGACAGGGCTATCGCGTTCGGCACGCCGCCGGGCGCGGCACCCGTGCAGTCGGAGGCCGACGAGCTGACTATCCCGGTGAGCGCTCAGACGCGCTCGCTCAGCATCGTCAAGACGGCGAACGCCAGCAGCCTCACCGGCGCCGGACAGGTGGTCGTCTTCGACTTCACCGTCACCAACACCGGGACGCTCACGCTGACAGAGGTGTCGGTCCAGGATGCGCAGGAGTTCCCCGAGGACGTGCTGTCATCGCCGGTGCAGTGCCCCGGCACCACGCTGGCGCCCGGATCATCGATGACCTGCCACGCTGGCATGATCGTGTCGCCCGCAGCGTATCAACGGGGTCGGATCGGCGATACCGCCACGGCCTCGGCATACGGCGGCGTGGAAGGGCAGACGGTCGACTCCGGCGAGTCGAGCGTCAGACTCCAGGCGCCGCCGATGCCTCCGACGCCGCCGGCGGCTCCGCCGGTCCCCGCGGGTGGGCTTCCCGTCACGGGGCTGGCCGCGGCACCGTGGGTTGCCTTCACCCTTGCTCTCGGCCTTCTCGCCGGGGGGACCGTGCTGGTGGGATCCCGTCGCCGAAGCCGCGGGCGGCGGTGAAAGCCCAGGAGGCGTGCTCCCACGTCTCAGTCCTCGATCGAGCTCCCCGGCGGGCTCCTCGCCTATCGGGCTGGAGGATCCGTATCCGCCGCCCACCCGCTGTGGTTTGCTGATCGGATGGGAAGTCATTCCGGCCAACCGGATCCCGGCGAGACCCGGGTCCCGATCGGTGGAGTGCTCGCCGGACTGGAGATCCACCCTCTCGAACCCGGCGACACCGCGATCGAGGCGTTCGTTCTGGTGAAGAGCCTGGACAAGGACGGCCGAATCGCCTGGGGATACCGCACCACGAGTGCGCTCAACCGCGAGGAACTCCTCGGCGCACTCGTCGTCCAAGTCGCGGTGCTGAAGAAGGAGCTGCGCGACGAGTGGGACGACTGAACGAATCCTGCTCCGCGCCGCGAGTGGCGGGCTCGATGCAATGTCGCTCGCCTGTGGTCGCGATGATCGCGGCCTGCCCCGGGCATGTGGGCCGATCGCGGGCGAGCGGATTCGAGGCGCCTCAGCGCCAGACAGACGAAAGCCCCGGGATCCATCGCTACGCGGATCGCGGGGCTTCCAGTGACAACGGCTGGTGGAGATGGGGGGAATCGAACCCCCGTCCATCGCTGAGTAACGGCGGTTTCTCCGGGCGCAGTCTGTGGAAGCGTTCTGCTCGGCCCCGACCTTTGTCACAGACACCTAAGTCGACGGGCCCAGCCTGAGAAGAGTCCCGCGTGACGCTCAGGCGCCGTCACGCAGCGAGATCCCTAGATGACGCCAAGGACCGTGACGGGATCAGTCACGGATTGACGGAGTCGGGCTCGCAGCTCAGGCTGCGAGGGCGAACTCGGACTGCTTGTGTTCGGCAGTTATTGGTTTGCAGGGGGCGTTTGCGAGATAACCCTGCATCCTCGGCCCGCTTCACGCAGATTCGCAGGCGATGTCGAAACCGATCATCCCCGTGCCTCGAATCGAGGTGGTGCTTCTCTCGAAGCGGCCGTTGTCACGCTGTGGAGTTGTCACGCCTCGGATGCCGCGGCATCCGGAGCACACCAGAATACAACGGATCCTCTGCATCCGGAATTCCCGGCCCGGCCGGCTCCGCGTAGAGTCGCGACCATGAGCGAAGTCGTCATCACCGTACGCGGGGAGCACGAGGCCAGGGTCGCGCCCGAGGAGGGGGTGGTCCGACTCTCGGTGCGCGCGGAGGGGCCCGAGCGTGGAAGGGTCGTCGAGCGCATCGCGGCCCTGGCCGAGCCTCTTCGCACCGACCTCGCCGCGCGGAAGGAGCAGGGCAGCGTCCGGGAGTGGTCGAGCCAGCGCGTCGCGGTGTGGGCGAATCGCCCCTGGAACAACGAGGGCAAGCAGCTCGCGCTCGTGCACTACGCATCGGTCGAGTTCACCGCCGCGTTCACGGACTTCGCGGCCCTCTCGTGGTGGGTCACCGACGTCTCAGAACGCGATGGGATCCAGGTGGACGGCGTGGATTGGCAGCTCACGCGTGCGACCGCCAAGCAGGCCGAGGCGGATGTCGCGGCCGAGGCGGTGCGCGTCGCCGTCGAGCGGGCTACGGCTTACGCCGAGGCGATCAGCTTATCGACGGTGACGCCGGTCGAGATCGCCGACGTCGGGCTGCTCAACCCCCGCGATCCCGCACCGGCTCCCATGGCGCGCATGATGAAGGCATCCTTCGCTGCGGACTCCGGCGGCGGACCGACCGTCGAGCTCCAGCCCGACGACATCCTGGTGACCGCCGCCGTCGAGGGGCGCTTCACGGCGACGTGACGTCGCGCGTCTCTTGCCTGAATCGAACATTTGTGCGATACTGGAGTCAGAGATTCGACACGGCTGATATCGGACGAGGCACGCTGAGCAGGGGTTGGAGATGCGCGGGATTCCGCGCACGTCGGATTTCGATCACCCCCGATCGAGCGAACAGGTCTCCGTGATCCCTCAGCCTCTCCCTGACTCCTTCGAGCAGCGCGCGCGCGACGAAGCGGCGACGTCCGTCCTCGTCGCGGCGTTCGTGGCGGGGCGCGATCGTCGCGCCGCCCAGGAGGCCGACGAGATCCGGACGCTCGCCGCCGCCGCGGCCCTCGTGGAGGAGCAGCGCGCACGGCTGACGACGCGCGCCTCGATGAAGTCCGACTTGCCGGCGCGGTCGATGGTCGCCGAGCTCGCCGCGGCGGCGCGAGTCAGCGAGCGGACCGTGCAGCGCCAGCTCGACGAAGCATCCGACCTCTGCTCGCGCTTCGGCGGGCTCGTCGACGCTCTGGCGGCAGCGCGCATCTCGCGTGCCCACGTCGCCGTCATCCACGATGCCGGTTTTCAGATCGAGGATGCCTCGGCCCGGTCCGTCTACGTCGAGACGGCCGTCGGGCGCGCCGAGACGACGACTCCGGGACGCCTGCGACCGATCGTGCAGATCCTCGCCGCGCGGGCTCACCCCCGTACGATGCAGGAGCGCCACGACCGCGCGATCGCGGAGCGCCGTGTGCGGGTGATCGACGGAAGCGACGGCATGGCGGATCTCCATGTCACCGCGGCCGCCGTCCTCATCCATGCGATCCACGACCGGCTCACGTCGGACGCTCGCTGCGTCATCGAAGCGCGACGGGCGGATGCGGATGATCCAAGCGACGACGACGGGACGGACGCGGCGGACGAGTCGGACGCGGACCATCGCACCATGGATCAGCTGCGCGTCGACGTCCTCACCGATCTCCTCCTCACCGGCAGCCCGCAGTCGTGCCGCGCAGGAGACGGACGGGACGCGATCACGGCGCGGGTTCAGATTCCCCTTCCCGTCTTGACGGCGATCGGCTCCGGCGATGAGCCGGCCATCCTCGCCGGGCACGGGCCCATCGATCCCGATACCGCGCGCCGACTCGCAGCCGGCGCGCCGACGTGGGAGCGCGTCATGACGTCACCGGTCACCGGGGCGGTCATGGCGGTCGACACCTACCGCCCCTGCAAGGCGATGGAGAGGTTCCTGGCGGTTCGGGACGAGCGGTGCCGCTTCCCCGGATGTCGGCAGCCGGTGTGGCGGTGCGACATCGATCACACGGTCGACGCGGCGCTGGGCGGTCCGACCGACTGCCGCAACCTCGCCCATCTGTGCAAGCGCCACCACGTCCTCAAGCACAACTCGGCGTGGAGGGTCCGCCAGTCGAGCGGCGGGGTGCTCGAGTGGACCAGCCCCACGGGCCGCGTCTATCGCGATCATTCCGAGCCGGTCGTGCGCTTCACGCCCGCGGCGCATCCACCGGGGATGGACTTCCGAGATCCCGCGACCTGGAGCAGGCTTGGGGAGAGCGACCCGCCTCGCTTCTGACGCCGACCGGCGATCGCGGGCGAGTAACGCCGGGAGACTCTGATGGAGCCTATTCGCCAAGGCGATTGCGCGAGCGCATCGCCCGTTCGGCCTCGCGCTTGTCCTCGCGCTCTCGGATCGTCTGGCGCTTCTCGAACTCCCGCTTGCCCTTGGCAACGGCGATCTCGACCTTCGCGCGGCCGTCGGAGAAGTACAGGCGCAGCGGCACAAGGGTGTAGCCGCCCGCCGCGACCGCGTGCGAGAGCTTGATGATCTCGTCCTTGTGGAGGAGGAGCTTGCGCGTCCGCTTGGCGGAGTGGTTGGTCCAGTGGCCCTGCGAGTACTCGGGGATGTGGACGGCGTCGAGGAAGGCCTCGCCGCCGTCGATGTACGCGTACCCGTCGCTGAGGTTCGCGCGCCCCTCGCGCAGCGACTTCACCTCTGTGCCGGTCAGCACGAGGCCGGCCTCGTAGGTCTTCTCGATGGCGTACTCGTGACGCGCGCGACGGTTGGTCGCGATGACCTTCTCACCGCGTTCCCTGGGCATGACGTTCCTGAGCTTTCGAAGATGGCTGGACGGCCCGCCAGTCTATCTCAGGCCCGCAGCCACCGGCGGATCGCGAAGCCCGCCGAGACCGCGGCGAGGGCGATACCGATGACGATGAGGATCGGGATGACGGTCCACGCGTCGTCGATCCCCACCCACGTCGTGACGAAGTCGACGCGATTGCGGAGGTACTGGTTCACGCCGAAGTGCACGCCGAGGAGCACCGCGCCGCTGGCGAGGACCGACCCGATCAGCGCCGCGAACACGCCCTCGAGGATGAACGGAGTCTGGATGAAGCCGTTCGACGCTCCGACGAGCCGCATGATGCCGAGCTCTCGCCTTCGCGCATACGCCGAGAGCCGGATCGTCGTCGCTATGAGCAGCACGGCGGCCACGAGCATGAGCGCCGCGATGCCGACGGCGATGTAGGTCGCGACCGTGAGAGCCGAGAACAGGGGCTCGAGGTACTGCAACTGGTCTTTGACCTCTTCGACGCCGCTCATCCCCCGGAAGGCCTCGATGATGACGGCGGACTGCCGCTGGTCGACGAGGTTGACGCGGAAGGTCTCGTTGACCTGATCGGGCGTCACCACGCTGGCCGCCTCCTCGCCGACGAGGTCGAGAAGCTCCTGATACGCCTGATCGTGATTCACGAAGTCGTACGTGCGGATGAGCGGGGCGAGGGCGGCGCCGTCCAGGCGCGCGCGCACCTCGGTCAGCTGGTCCTCCGTCGCAGCGCCCTCCGTGCACGTCGCCGTCTGCGACACGGACGTGCACATGTAGATCGCGACCTGCGCGCGGTCCACCCAGAAGTCGCGCATCGTGCCGATCTGCATCTGCATGAGGATCGCGGCACCGACGAACGTGAGCGAGACGAACGTGACCAGGATGACCGAGATGACCATCGAGACGTTGCGGCGCAGGCCGTTCAGCGCCTCCCCGAGGACGAGTCCCATCCTCACGACGTCGGCCCCACCTGGTCATCGGGATCGACCTCGCCGAGCCCGAGCCTGTCTGCGAGGCCCAGCTCGGCGACATCGAGCTCCAGCTCCTCCACGGTCGGGATGGGAGCGGTTCGCGGTCGCGCCGGCTCCTCGCGGGCACCGGACGACGCGCCGGTGGCTGCATCGCTCGGGGAGGTCTCGGCGACGGCGTCCCCCGCCCGGGGCGTCACGGCGACGGCCGCCTCGTCGCCCGAGTCGGGGACGATGATCGGCGGCGCCTCGTCGATCCTCGCCTCGATGAGAGCCTCGACGGCCTCCTCTCGAGCCAGCTCGCTGGCGACGATGGCTTCGTCCTCGACGACCAGCTCGGCGGATGCTGCCGCCGCCGCGACCGCGGCATCCACGGCCTCCGAGTCCACCGTGCCGGTCTCCACGATCTCGCGGTGCAGCTCGAGGACGGCGGTGAGGGCGGCGACCGCGGCCGCGCCCTTCTCGGGCTCGGGGGCGAGGCTCGGCAGGCTCGAGGTGTCGCCGTACCCGCCGTGCCGCTCGTCGCGCACCATCTCGCCGTTCTGCAGCTCGATGACGCGGCGCTGCATCTGATCGACGAAGCCCGCCTCATGCGTGGCCATGATGACCGTCGTGCCGCCGGCGTTGATGCGGGCCAGGAGCTGCATGATGTCGACGGACGTGGCCGGGTCCAGGTTCCCGGTGGGCTCGTCGGCGAGGAGCACCTGCGGGCGGTTGACCAGAGCACGGGCGATCGCCACGCGCTGCTGCTCGCCGCCCGACAGTTCGTGCGGGAACCGCTTCTCCTTCCCCTTGAGGCCGACGAGTGCGAGCACCTCGGGGACGGCCTGCTGCACGAAGGCGGAGGAGGAGCCGATGACCTGCAGCGTGAACGCGACGTTCTGGAAGACCGTCTTGGTCGGCAGCAGCCGGAAGTCCTGGAACACCGCCCCGATGTGCCGCCGCAGGTAGGGCACCTTGCGATTGGGCAGCGTCTTCAGATCGCGGCCGAGCACGACGACGCGCCCGTCGGACGGGGTCTCCTCGCGCAGGATGAGCCGCAGGCACGAGGACTTGCCCGACCCCGACGGTCCGACGAGGAAGAGGAACTCCCCCCGCGTGACCTCGAAATCGATGTCGTGCAGGGCGGGTTTCGCGGTGCCGCGGAAGCGCTTCGTGACGTTCTCGAACCGGATCATGGCTTCTCGAGCCTAAGCGCGCCGGACGCCGCGTGTCCGAGCGACACCCGCGGGCGCAGCATCCATCTCCGCCGTCGGGCGTGTGCCAGGCTGGAGACATGAACGGGCGAGGCGAGCTCTCGTGAGCCCTCGCGTGATCGTGATCGGCGCCGGCAGTGCGGGGTGCGTGTTCGCCGCCGACATCGCCGGCCGTGCCCGCGTCACCGTCCTGGAGGCGGGACGACGGATGCCGCGGCACGACCTGCTCCGCGCCCGGACGCCCGACGAGGTCGCCGTGGCTCCCGACCTGCGCTGGTCGCTGCCGGCAAGGCTGACGGGCGACCGAGGCTGGCAGGCATCCCCCGGCCGGGTCGTCGGGGGATCGTCCCTGCCCAACGGCGGCTACTTCGCCGCGCCGGTCGGCGCGGATCTGCGGTCATGGCACCTCGCTGGAGGCGAGGCCTGGGAGCCCGCCCGCGTGCGCGCCGCGATCGAGCGCGTCGGCCGTGCGCTCGGCGCACGCCCCGCCCCGAGGACCCATCCCATCGCTGTCGCGTTCGCGGAGGCATCCGTCGCCGAAGGCTTCGGATCGGCACTGCTCCCCCTCGGGACGGTCGTGCACGACGGACTTCCGTGGACCGCGGCCGAGGCGTTCCTCGACGGAGCGCCCGTCGAGGTGCGCACCGGCAGCCGCGCGGCGCGGATCGTCGTCGAGGCGGGTCGCGCCGTCGGTGTCGAGGTGGCGCATGCCGACGGCTCGCAGGAGACCCTTCCCACGGACGAGGTGGTCCTGAGCGCAGGAGCGTTCGGCTCCGCGCGGCTGCTTCTCGCCTCGGGCATCGGTCCCGCCCCGCTGCTGGAGAGCCACGGGATCCAGACGCGCGTCGATCTGCCGGGCGTGGGATCGGCGTTCAGCGATCATCCGACCGTGTGGGTCGAATGGATTCCGACGGACCTGCTCGCGGAGCGGGATGCCGGGCGCGATTCGGCCGAGGGGGCGTTCCCCCTCGCGCTTCCGCTCGGAGCGGACGGCGAGCCGGGCGACGACCTGGAGCTCCTGGTCTGCCTTCGCCCGCCCGAGGTTCCTGCGGGCCCGTCGTCCCGGTTCGGCCTTCTCGTCGGCCTTCAGCGCCCGGTGTCCCGGGGATCCGTCGCCCCGACGGCGGCGCATCCCTTCGCGCCGATGGCGATCGACTACCGGTATCTCGCCGACGAGCGCGACCGCGCCGCGCTGCGTACGGGCGTCCGTGCGGCGGCCCGCCTCGTCGCCTCGCCGGCGTTCGCTCCTCTGGTCGAGCGGCTCGCGGACCTCGACGATGCGACGCTGCGGGACGACGGCCGTCTCGACGCCTGGATCGCGGCGCACCTCGGCAGCGCGGCGCACACGTGCGGCACGGCGCCCATGGGGCCCTCCGGCGACCCGGGTGCGGTCGTCGACGGCGCGGGGAGGGTGCGCGGCGTGGACGGGCTGCGCGTCGCCGACACGTCGATCCTTCCCACGGCTCCCTCGCGCGCACCGGGCGCCATCGCCTGTGCCATCGGCGCGATCGTCGCTGCGCAGTTCTGAGGGCACCCGCGCGCCGTCGGGCCCGGGGTCAGTCCTCGTCGTCCTTGCGCTTGCGCCAGCGGATCCCGGCCGCGATGAAGCCGTCGAGGTCTCCGTCGAACACGGGAGCGGGATTGCCGACCTCGTACCCGGTACGCAGATCCTTGACGAGCTGCTGGCCGTAGAGGAAGTAGGACCGCATCTGGTCGCCCCAGCTCGCCGTGATCGTGCCCGCGAGCTCCTTCTTCTTCGCCGCCTCCTCCTCGCGCTTGAGCAGCAGCAGGCGCGTCTGCAGGACGCGCATCGCGGCGGCGCGGTTCTGGATCTGCGACTTCTCGTTCTGCATCGACACGACGATCCCCGTCGGCATGTGCGTCAGCCGCACCGCGGAGTCGGTGGTGTTGACCGACTGACCGCCGGGGCCGGAGGAGCGGAACACGTCCACGCGCAGGTCGCCCTCGGGGATGTCGACCTCGACGGCCTCCTCCATGACGGGGATGACCTCGACCGCCGCGAACGAGGTCTGACGCTTGTCGGCGGATCCGAAGGGGCTGATCCGGGCGAGACGGTGCGTGCCCGCCTCGACGGAGAGGGTGCCGTACGCGTATGGGGCGTCGATCTCGAACGTCGCTGACTTGATGCCGGCGCCCTCCGCGTACGAGGTGTCCATCACCTTGACCGGGTACTTGTGACGCTCGGCCCACCGCAGGTACATGCGCATGAGCATCTCGGCGAAGTCCGTGGCGTCGTCACCGCCCGCCCCCGAGCGGATGGTCACGACCGCGGCACGGTCGTCGTACTCGCCGTCGAGCAGCGTCTGCACCTCGAGCTGACCCACGATGTCCTCGAGCTCGGCGAGCTCGCGGCGCGCCTCCTCGGCGGAGTCCTCGTCGTCCATCTCGTTCGCGAGCTCGACGAGCACGTCCAGATCGTCGAGCCGCTGCTCGATGTCGCTGATGCGCTTGAGCTCGGCCTGGCGGTGGCTGAGCGCACTGGTCACCTTCTGCGCCTTCTCGACGTCGTCCCAGAGGTCGGGGGCGCCTGCCTCCTCGCTCAGCCGGGAGATGTCGGAGCTGAGCGCGTCGACATCCACGACGGCCTTGATATCGGCGAACGTGGAGCGGAGCGCTTCGATGTCGGCGGAGAGATCGAGTTCGAGCATGACACTCCAGACTAACGTGGAAGCGATGACCGACAGCGCCGAGCCGCCCCGCGCGCGGAATGTGCTCTGGCGGTTCGGACCCATGATCTACGGGCCGACGGTGCTTTTCGCGCTCGGCGAGGGCGCCGTCATCCCCCTCATCCCCGTCATCGCCGCGCAGCTCGGCGCGGATGTCGCGACGGCCGCGCTCGTCGCCGCGGCGCTCGTCGTGGGGCAGCTCTGCGGCAACCTCCCCGCGGGCTGGGCGGTCGCTCGCATCGGCGAGCGCCTGACGATGGCGGTCGCCGGCGGCATCGCGTTCATCGGAGTCGTCGCGCTCGCCTTCGCTCCGGTGCTCGGGGTGTTCGCGGCATCCGTCTTCCTGATCGGCTTCTGTGCCGCCGCGTTCGGTCTTGCGCGCCACTCGTTCATGACGACGCGCGTGCCGCTGGCCTTCCGCGCGCGAGCGCTGTCGCTGCTCGGCGGCACCTTCCGCCTCGGGATGTTCATCGGGCCGTTCATCGCGGCCGCTCTCCTCGCCGTGTTCGGCGACGAGCACGCAGCGATCTGGTTCTTCGGCGGATGCCTCGTGGCCTGCGTGCTGCTCGTGCTGTTCGGGCCTGACCCCGAGCAGCAGGTCGCCCCGCTCGACGAGCCGCTGACGGGCGAGGACACCGGCGAGCCCGTCTCGGGCTCCATCCCGGCGTCGGCCCTTCGAGCGGCTCACGATCCGCGGTCGGCGGGAGTGTTCCGTACGATGTGGCGCTTCCGCGGCGTGCTCGGCCGCCTGGGACTCGCCGCGGCGACGCTTGCCGCCGTGCGATCGGCGCGACAGGTCGTGCTGCCGCTGTGGGGCGTCTCGATCGGGCTCGACGCCCAGACGATCGCCCTCGTCGTGGGCATCTCCGGCGCCATCGACTTCGCCCTCTTCTACGCCAGCGGCCAGGTCATGGATCGCTTCGGCCGGCTGTGGGCCGCGCTTCCGGCGATGATTCTGATGGGTTCGGGGATCGTCGCCCTCGCCCTCACGCACGACCTCGACTCCTCGGCGATGTGGTTCGCGATGTTCGCGGCGGTGCTCGGCGTCGGCAACGGCCTCTCCAGCGGCATCCTCCTCACGCTCGGAGCCGACGTCGCCCCCGAATCGGACCCGGCGCCGTTCCTCGGTTCGTGGCGCACACTCACCGATGCCGGAGGTGCGCTCTCGCCGCTCCTCGTCTCGGGCATCGCCGCGATCTCGTCCCTCGCTCTGGCAACCGGCGTCATCGGTCTGATCGGATTCGCCGGCGCGGCCCTCTTCGCGGTCTTCGTGCCGAGATTCGTCCCGCACGCCCGCGGAGCGAGGGGAAGCTGATCACACGAGTCCGAACTCACTCGCCGAGCGCGCCACCTCGCGGCGGCTGGAGAGCCCGAGCTTCGAGAGCACAGCCGAGACGTGGTGATCGGCCGTCTTCGGAGAGATGTAGAGGCGCTCGGCCAGTTCCGCGTTCGTGAGACCTTGCGCGACGAGGCGGGCGACGTCGAGCTGACGATTCGTCAGGCCCGCGGGATTCGCGCGGGTCGTCCGTCGTGGTTGGGCAGGGAGGGAACGGATGCCGCGATCGGCCACCATCGCCCGGGCTCGCGCAGCCGTGCCTTCCACGTCCAGCTGCTGGAGGTTCGCGAGCGCGGCGACCGCCGCGTCGGCGCGTGCGGCGTGAAGCCCCGCCATTGCGGAGTCGTAGGGCGTGCCGAGACGGAGCCATCGCGCGGACGCCTCCTCATGCCGACCGTCGAGCTCGAGCCGATGCGGCTCGGCGACCTGTGGTGCATCGAGGGCGACGCCGATGCGCCGCAGCCAGACGAGCAGGTCCCCGATCGCCCATGCGTTGCCGGGGACGGCCGCGGCGCGGGCTACCTGCACCGGCGCGTCGGCGAGCAGGGGATGCCGCTCCCCCGTGTGCCAGGCGCGTTCGGCGTACGCCGCCAGGACGGCGAGCAGCAGGGGCGATTCGTCGAGTTCGCGCGCGTGCGTCCAGGCGAGGTCGAGGTGGCGGTCGACCAGCCCCGGGTCGCCGCCTCGGCGGAGGGTCAGCAGGGCCGAGAGCACGTGCGGCCAGATGAGTGCGAGAGGAGCGCCGTGCTCGGCGATCACCGTCTCGGCATCCTCCCCCGACGCCGTCCAGCGTCCCCGCAGGAAGTGCAGCCGCGCCCGCATGCCGGTCTGCCACTGGCGGCAGATCGGGATGTCGCGCTCGATGGTCAGCGGGATCGACGCGGCGAGCACGGCCTCGGCCTCGGGGAGGCGGCGGTTCTCGATGTCGATCGCCGAGAGATTGGAATAGGCCGTCGTGCCGATCTCGTCGAGTGAGACCTGCATGGCCGCGGACGCCTGCACGAGCAGCTGCGCGCGGCTCGACGTGGTCCCCTCGACGAGATCCGACGCAGCCTCGGTGATCGCGAGTCGCCGCCGCGCGGCATCCGTCTCGCGCTCGGGCGCGGCCTCGGCCATCTTCCAGGCGACCGCGGCGATGGCACGTGCCGAACTGAGATCCTGGCGGCGATACGCGAGGTATGCGCGCGTCGCCTCCGCCGACACCGCCGCGCGCGTGCCGGCACCGGCGTGCACGGCGAGATCGGCCTGCTCCTCGGCGTCCCGGCGACGCGCGGAGTAGTAGTCCACGATGGCCTGGCGATCGTGCGCGGCAGCGATGCCGTCGGGGTCTCCCAGCCGCTCGCGGATGATCAGCGCCGCACGAGCCGACTCCCGCGCCTCGGGGAGCCGGCTGATCATGTACTGCTCCGTGCTCAGGAGCTCGAGCAGCTCGGCTCTCTCCGCGACCGGCGCGACGAGCCTCTCCAGGGCCAGCGTGAGGAAGGCGACCGCCTCGGAGTGCGATCCCGCCCTCGCCGAGTCCTCAGCGGCCATCCGCGCGTAACGGATGCTGGCGTCCTCGTCGCCGGCTGCGACGGCGTGGTGCGCGGGACGGCATGGTCGGACGAGCCGAGTGCGACGAACGCCTCCAGGATCGCGGCGTGATGCATCCGCCTCGTCCCGGCGGCGGTCCCCTCGACGATGGCGAGACGCGCGAGCTCGTGACGGAAGGCCACTCCGCGGCGGGTGCGCACGAGGAGCCCGGTGGATTCGAGGCGTCGGAGCGTCGGAACGTCGATGTGGAGGTGCGGCAGCAGCCGATCGTCGAGGGCATCCGGCGCGGCGGCGATCAGCTGAAGCAGCTCGATGTCGTCCCGCGCGAGCCCGAAGGTGCTCGCGATGACGGCGTCACGGACCGTCGGAGGCAGGCGCTCGCCGGGGTGCCGCGCGATCTCGGTCACGAAGAAGGGGTTGCCGCCGGTCAGCTCGTGGACACGATCCGCGTCGAGGCCGGAATCGCCGACGATCGCACGCACGGCCTCGGCGGACAGCGGTCCGAGCGTGATCTGCGTCGCGTGTTCGCTGCGCGCGATCTCGCCGAGGAGCGGAAGGAGAGCGTGGCCGAGCGAGACGTCGGCGTCGCGGTACGTGATCACCAGGAGCAAGGGCAGTCGCTCGATCCGCCGGACGAGGAAGCGCAGAGCCTCCACCGACGCCGCGTCGATCCACTGGGCATCCTCGATGATGACTGCGGTCGGCTCCGGACCCACCAGCTCGAGCAGTCTCGCCTCGACATCGGACGTGACATCGCTCGTGGACCGGCGTCCGAGGAGGTCGCGGATCGGACCGAGGGGGCGCGGAGTCCCCAACGGGTCGCACAGGCCTCGCAGCACACGCGGTCCCGTCGTCGACGCATCGCCCGTGAGGCCGGTCGGCTCGGGCCCGAGCACGGCGGCGAGCAGCGCCGTCTTGCCGGAACCGGCATCTCCGGTCACGGTGACGGCGCGACCGCCCTCCCGCAGGCTCCTCAGCTCCTTCCGGAGCTCGGCCGCCTCGAGCTCCCGCTCGAACAGCCCCATGGCGACATGGTAGGCGCCATGGGGCTGTTCCGTGTCGGCGACGGTTCGCCTCAGCACGCTCAGACGGCGGGTCGGCCGGCGAGAAGGCGCGTGCGCTCGGCGCGCGCCCACACGACATCGCGCATCCGCTCGCCTTCCCGTCGCACCGTGAGAAGCTCTCGCGTGATCGGGGCCCGGCTGTGGCGGAGCCGCCCCAGGCGCTCCCGCAGCACACGCCCGAGTCCATCGGTGAGGCGCCCGAACCCGACGAGGTAGTGCTCGGCTCGGGCACCGGGCGAGGCGAACGGCGACAGCGCGCTCATGCCGCCTCCTCGGCCGTCTGCGGACCGAATTCGGCGACGACCTCGTTGACGAGGTCGGCGGGGAACCCGCCGCGCCGCGCGTGCTCGCGCACGCTCTCGGCACTGTCGGTGCGATGCAGGCAGTAGAGCTTGTCGCCGGCGACGTAGGTGGTGACCCACGTAAACGGGATGCCGAGCGAGTCGACCGCCGCGTTCGAGGTCTTCGAGATCTCGGCGAGCTCTTCGCGGCTGAGCTTCGAAGCGCCGGGCACTTCGCGTTCGATGAGGAAGGTCTTCATGAGGGATCCGTTTCTGGAAGGGGCCGGTGTTCACCGGAGTGGATCCATCGTCGATTCCAGCCCCTTTCCCCACATCGGGACTTCCTCCCCATATTCGGCCCGGCGACTCCCCATGTCGCCCGGCGGGGTCAGCGCAGGGCGGTCCGGCTCGTCGCCGTCGCCTGCAGCGCGACCCCGTCGGGGACGAAGATCGTCGCGACCGGAGGGTGCCAGGTTCCCGCGACCGTCACGCGCGCTGAGACCCCGTCGGGAGTCATCGCCGACAGGAGCCGGGCGTCCCGGCCGACGTCGCCCAGGAGCGCCTGAGCCTGCGCGCGCACCTGATCGGAGGTGAGCTCGGCGCGGGGCTCGCCGTCGACGACCGACAGCGTGAATCCGTCGGCGCCCGCGAGGGCCGCGGCATCCGCCAGCGAATCGAGCCGCTTCTGCGTCAGGTAGAGACTCGTGGCATCCACGCAGAGGAACACCGCGACGAGCGCCAGCGCGGCATAGCCGAGAGTGAGCAGCAGCACGCTGCCCTCGTCGTCCCTCGGCCGGGTCGGCCTCCGCTGCCGTGTCACCCCGCACCCCAGAAGCGCGAGACCTTCTGCGCGGCCGATGCCTCGACGGGGATGCTCGCGAGGTCGTCGAGGCCGAGAACAGGCGGCACGAGCGGCAGCGCGACCCGCGTCCGCAGCGTGACGACGAGCGTCGCTCCGGGCTGCGGACAGGCGCTACCGGCGGGAGCGCAGGACATCTCCAGATCGACGGATGCCTCGTCCAGGCCGTACTCGTCGATCACGGCCGCGAGGGTGCGCTGCGCCCGCTCGCGGGCGTCGGCCTCCCCCGCAGCGGTCGAGATCGCGCGGGCGACATGCCGCGCGCCCGCCTCGGCGCCGAGCGCGTGCCCCTGGATGAGCCCGAGGGCGACGACGACGTAGACGAGCGGGACGAGAAGAAGCAGGCCGACGAGGATGAACTCGAGCGGTGCGGAGCCGCGCTCAGGGTCGTCGATGGCCGCGGGGTCAGCCGAACGACTCGAGCGGAGCACGCGCGCTCACCTCCAGCATCCGCGGCATGCCAAGGAGCCCGACGAGCGGGAAGGGGCACCGCACCGTCACTTCGACGGACGGATGCCCCAGCTCCTGCGTCTCCTGCGCCGAGACCTCGGCGGCGTACGCTCCCCCCACCGTGCGGCCGACGATCTCGGCCGTGCGCCGTGCGCCTTCCGCGAGGGAGGTGTCGGCGAGCGCCGCATGGTACGCGCCCTCCACCGCGGCGTCGTGCACGACGTTGCGCACGTAGACAGCCAGTCCGAGCTGCAGCACGCCGAGGGTCAGCACGGTCAGGAGCGTTCCGACGAGCACGAACTCGACGGGGCTCGCGCCGGTCTCGTCCCCGAGCACGGCGCCGAGCCGCTCTCGCAGGCGGACGGCCCGGGGCGTCACGTCAGAAGCCCGAGACGCGCTCGATGGCCTGCTGGAAGAGGTCGGCGAGCGCCGGACCCGCGAGCGCCCAGATCACGACGACGAGCCCGGCGGTCATGAGGGTGATGAGCACCCATCCGGGCACGTCGCCGCGCTCGTCGCCGAGGGCGAGGATGAAACGCGCGCGGAGGCGCTGCGAGAGAGAGCGGAACATGGATTCTCCTTCCGGCTGCGGTCAGCCGATTCCGAGTCGAAGCATGAAGATCCCCGGGAACACCGCGAACAGCACGCTGAGGGGCAGGATGAGGAAGACGAGCGGGACGAGCATGTAGATCTCCTTCCGGCCCGCGCGCTCGATGAGGCGCCGCTTGGCGTCCTCGCGGGCGTCGAGCGCCTGCGCGTGCAGCACGTGCGCGAGCGGCGCGCCCCGATCCAGCGCGGCGACGAGCTGATCGACGGCGCGCGACAGCGGCGGGATCTCGAGCCCCGCGGCCAGCCGTGCGAGCGACTCGGACAGGGAGGACCCCGTGCCGACCGCCACCACGACGCCGCGCAGCTCGCTCGTGAGCTCGCCCGCGCCGACCTCCGACACCCGGCGCACCGAGTCGAGGATGTTCTCCCCCGCTGAGAGGCAGAGAGCGAGGAACTCGAGCACCGTGGGCAGCTCTTCCTCGATCCTGCTCACACGGCCCGCCGCCGCGCGGGTCAGCGAGAGATCGAAGAGGGCTGCGGCGGCGAACCCGGTGACCGGTGGGAGGATCGCGAGCGCCCCCGACCCTCGCCCGAGGAGCACCAAGAGGACGACGAGGGTCCCGCCGGCCGCCACCCCGGCCACGGCCCACGCGAGCTGGCGTGCGCGGAAGGAGGCGGCATCCGCCGTCCGGCCTGCCTGTCGCAGCCGGCGCGTCACCGACTCGGAGCCTCCCATGCCCCGGGCGATGCGATCGAGGCCGGTCCGCCAGAAGGCATGTGCGTCGGTGGCGCGGAACCCGGCGAGCGGCGTGAGCCCGCGGGGATCGGTGACGTCGCGGATATACGGTGCGATCCGACGGGCGAGTGTCGGAGCACCCCAGCGGGGAGTCACCGACACCAGCAGCCACACGCCCGCTCCGAAGGCCGCGCCGAGCACGACCGCCAGCGCCGCGTCGGTGGGGACGACGAGCATCATCCGAACCACCTCCGTGGCTCGGGCAGCCGGCCGAGGCGCAGCATGAGGCGATAGGCGACGAACGACACGGCCGCACCGACCACGACCAGCGCGACGCCCTCCGGGCTCGCGTAGGCCTCCGCCCCTTCCGGTCGCAGCGCGAGCATCGCGAGGATCGCCCACGGCGCCGCCACGCCCAGCACGGCGGCCCCGCGGATCCAGGACTGACGAGCCTCCACCTCGGCGCGCAGCGCGGCATCGGCCCGGACCGACGCTGCGAGCGCGCGCAGCACCGGCGTGAGCTCGGTGCCGCCCACCTGCCGGGCCATGCGAAGTGTCTCGACGATCCGGTCGGCCACCGGGTCGCCCAGAGAGGCCTTCAGGCGCCGGATGCTGGAATCGAAGTGCCCCGACGCGGCGAGGTCCCGGCTGTACGACGCGAAGGCTGGCCGCAACGGCGCGGGAGCGGCGTCGGAGAGCGCCGCGACCGAGTCGGGCAGCGACATCCCCGCTCGCACCGACGCGATGAGGAGGTCGCAGACGTCGGGCCAGAGCGCGCGCCGCGTGCGCACGAGTCGAGCCCTCCGCGCACGCAGGTAGCCGAAGGGCGCGAGCGCCCCTGCCACGGCGGCTACGGCGACGATCGCGAGGACGGGCACGAGGAGCCAGGCGACAGCGGCCGCGAGGACGGCGCAGCCGACCGATGCGCCGATGACGAGGCCGGGCGGCGCGGCGCCGAGCCCCGCCGCTTCGAGCAGCCGCTCCAGCGCACCGTTCGCCCGCGCCGGGGCCCGGTCGCCGCGCGCGGGCCAGACCCACGGAGACACGGTGAGGAGGATCCCTGCCGCCAGGACGGCGCCCCACACGACCGTCATCCCCGGTCCCCGCGATAGACCGTGCGCGCCTCGATCCCCGTCGGCCCGACACCGGTCGGCGCGACGATCTCGACGACCCGGCGGTGGCCCGAGTCATCCCGCTCGCAGTGGACCACCAGGTGGACGGATGCCGCGACCGCCGGCTGCACGAATCCCGCGTCGATGTTGCGCCCGGCCAGCAGCGGCAGGGCCGCCAGCTTGCCGAGGGCTTCTCGCGCCGAGTTGGCGTGGATCGTGGCGGCCCCGGGGACCCCCGTGTTCAGGGCGAGGAGCAGGTCGAGCGCTTCCGCGTCGCGCACCTCTCCGACGACGAGACGGTCGGGGCGCATGCGCAGGGCCTCCTTGACGAGGCGCCGGAGCGTCACCTCACCCGTGCCCTCGAGGCTCGGCTGACGCCCCTGCAGCGCGACGAGGTCGGGAGCATCCACCGCCAGCTCGAAGGTCTCCTCGACGGTGACGATGCGATGGTGCCGCGGCGCCGCGGCGATGAGAGCGCTGAGGAGCGTCGTCTTCCCGGCGTGGGTCGCGCCCGACACGAGGATGCTGCGGCCCTCCGCCATCGCCGCGCGGAGGAGCTCCGCACCCGAAGGCCGGAGGGAGCCGACCGCCACGAGCTGATCGAGGCTCCGGTACGCGGGCAGGAACTTGCGGATGTTGACCGCCCAGTGCCGACGTGTGATGTCGGGGATCACGACGTGGAGGCGGCTGCCGTCCGGCAGCGACGCGTCCACGAACGGCTGGCTGAGGTCCACCCGCCGGCCCGTGGCGTGGAGCATCCGCTCGACGAGATCCCGTACCTGCGTGTCGCTGAGGACGATCGGCACCCGCTCGGCGACCCCGCCGCGCGCGATGAAGATCCGGTCCGGAGCGTTCAGCCACAGCTCCTCGACGGTGGGGTCGTCCAGGTGAACCTGCAGCGGCCCGTAGCCGGTGACGGTCGCCAGCACTTCGCGGACGCATCCGGCCTCGTCGTCGACCGGCGGAAGCCCACGGGCGAGGGCGAAGTCGTTGTGCCGGCGCACCTCCGCCCGCGCGACGCTGGCCGCGAACTCGGGGTCGCGCGCCGGATCGGCGTGCTCCGCGCGCAGCCGCTCGCGCACGCGCTCCGCCACGACGGCGGCGGGCCGGGCGGCGACGGGGAGAGACACCGGAGAATCCTCGCAAGGGGCGCCCGCGCCGCACCGAAGTTATCCACAGCGCACATCCGACCCGGCGCAGGCAACCCCTGCCGACGGCGGCGGACCAGTGACACGATGGTCGAGACCGTGGAAGGAACAGCCATGACCTCGTACACGAAGAACCTCGCCTCTCCTTCACCTCGCGTGACGCCGCAGCCCGGCTCGAGCGCGGCGTCCGGCGCGCTGCAGCAGGCGGCGGGCGCGGCGGCATCGCTCGGCTTGGCGAAGGTGCCGCTGCGCATCGGCGGCGTCGTCCTCGGCCTCGTCCAGTTCGCGTTCGCGGCGCTCGCGGCGTGGGACCTCGCCCAGCGCGACCCCGATGAGGTGCGCGGCCCCAAGCTGGCGTGGGTGCCCGCGCTGTTCATCAACTGGATCGGGCCTGCCGCGTACTTCCTGTTCGGCATCCGCCACGACCGGCGCTGAGCGAACCCTCCACACGAGCGCGACGGACCTCGCGGACCGGTCGGGGCCGGTGGCGCCGCGGCGAGTGCACGAGGCGGCGGACCCCTCAGCCGCCGTCCAGGTCGCTCAGTAGACTGAACGCACTCGCGGGAGTGGTGGAATTGGCAGACACGCAGGATTTAGGTTCCTGTGCCTCCGGGCGTGTGGGTTCAAGTCCCACCTTCCGCACGGCGTCGCCGGATCCTCGGCTCGCACCCGGCATCCGACCGCCGACCATTCCGACCGACGGGACCCTTCGTGCAGCACATCGCGCTCATCCCCTGGCTCGACCCTGAGACGATCATCGCCGCGGCCGGTCCCTGGGCCCTTCTCGTGGTGTGCTTCATCGTCTTCGCCGAGACGGGCCTCCTCATCGGCTTCCTCCTCCCCGGCGACACCCTCCTCATCATCTCGGGGCTGCTCTCGCATCCGTCCGAGGCCGCGCCCAACGGCGTCTTCGGCGTCAGCGTCTGGTGGGTCGCGCTGCTCATCGGCCTCTCGGCCTTCATCGGCGGCGAGGTCGGCTACTTCATCGGGTACAAGGGCGGGCCGGCGGTCTTCGAGCGGAAGGAATCGGGGCTCTTCAGCGTGAAGAACGTCGAGCGCACCAACGCGTTCTTCGTGAAGTACGGAGGCCTCACGATCATCGTCGCCCGGTTCGTTCCCATCGTCCGGACCTTCGCGCCGGTCGCGGCGGGCGTGGGCAAGATGCACAAGGGCCGCTATACGCTCTACAACTTCGTCGGCGCCGTCCTGTGGGGCTTCGGCCTGACGATGTTCGGCTATGCGATCGGCTTCATCCCCGTGGTGGGCGAACTGGTCGCCGAGTACATCGACCTGATCCTCCTGGTCGCGGTGGGCGGCACGCTCCTCGTGACGCTGTGGCACTACTTCCGCGAGCGCTCGAAGGCGCGCCGGGAGGAGGCCGCGGGTGAGGATGTCGTGACCGACGCCGAGGAGGCTCGCCAGCTCGTGCTCGACCCCGAGGTGTTCGACCGCGGGCCCGAGCACCAGCACCCGGACCAGCACCGGGGCGAGCGCCGCCACGACCCGCTGCGCGACCATCGGCAGGAGCCCCGCCACGGCGACGGCTCTCCCCCGCCCTCGCAGGGCTGATCGCGCTCAGGACGCCTTCGAGGCTCGCTTCTTCTCCGCCGGCTTCGAGGACTTCGCCTTCGCCTTCGCCTTCGGCGCCGTCTTCGACCCGGAGCCGGAGGGCGATTTCGACCTGGCCGATTTCTCGGGCGCGGCATCCTTCGTCTTCTCGTCCGCCCCGCCGGCGCGCGCCGCGCGCGAACGCTCGACCGAGGCGCGCAGCGCGGCCATGAGGTCGATCACCTCGCCGCCCGCGTCCTCCTCCTGCTCGCCGAACGTCTCCGCGGTGTCGACCGCGTCGCCCTTCTCGAGCTTGGCCTGGATCAGGGTGCGCAGCTCGGCCTGGTACTCGTCGGTGAACTCCTCGGGGTCGAAGTCGCTCGCGAAGCTCTCGACGAGGGATGCCGAGAGCTCGAGCTCCTTCGCCGAGATCCGCACGCTCTCATCCAGCGCCGGGAAGTTCGCCTCGCGCACCTCGTCGGCCCACAGGAGCGTCTGCAGCACGAGCACGTCCCCTCGCACCCGCAGCGCCGCGAGTCGCGTCTTCTGCCGCAGGGAGAAGCGCACGATCGCGGTGCGGTCGGTCTGCTCGAGGGTCTTGCGCAGCAGGACATAGGCCTTGGGCGACGCCGAGTCCGGCTCGAGGTAGTACGCGCGGTCGAGGGTGAGGAGGTCGACCTGCTCGCTCGGCACGAACTCGACGACGTCGATCTCCCGGCTGCGCTCGGCGGGGAGCGACGCCAGATCGTCCTTGGTCAGCACCACGGTCTTGTCGCCGTCGTCGAAGGCCTTGTCGATGTCCTGGTACGGCACGACCTCGCCGTCGATTTCGCACACCCGCTGATAGCGGATGCGGCCGCCGTCCTTGTTGTGCACCTGATGCAGCGAGACGTCGTGGTCCTCCGTCGCGGCGTAGACCTTCACGGGCACGTTGACGAGGCCGAAGGTCAGGGCGCCCTTCCAGATCGCTCTCATCACACCAGTACACACCGGCCACAGCCGTCACGGCTAGGGCTTGACCGGTCAGGGCGGGCAGGATGGGTGCCATGCCCGGCGATGACCAGCTCGTGAGGATCGGCGGGCGGCGCCTGCGCCTGACGAACCTGACGAAGGTCCTTTACCCCGAGACGGGGACGACCAAGGCCGAGGTCATCGACTACTACACCCGCATCGCGCCGACGATGATCCCGCACATCGTCGGTCGTCCCGTCACCCGCAAACGATGGCCCGACGGAGTCGGCACGAACGCGCACCCCGGACAGCCGTTCTTCGCCAAGGATCTCGAGCGGGGCGCCCCGGAGTGGATCCGCCGCCTCCCGATCCCCCACTCGGGCGGCCCGAAGGACTATCCGATCGCCGGCGACGTGCCGACGATCGTCTACCTCGCACAGGTCGCGAGCCTCGAGCTCCACGTCCCCCAGTGGCGGTTCACCCCGACGGGCGATCGCGGCGACGCGGACCGGCTCGTGCTGGATCTGGATCCGGGTCCGGGAGTCGGTCTTCCCGAGTGCGCGCAGGTGGCCCGCTGGGCACGCGACATCCTCACTCCCATGGGGCTCGAGCCGTACCCCGTCACGAGCGGCAGCAAGGGCATCCAGCTCTACTCGGCCCTGCCCCCCGGCCAGTCGAGCGAAGCCGCGTCCGCGCTGGCGCACGAGCTCGCCCGCGCCATCGAGGCCGATCACCCCGACCTCGTCGTGAGCAGTATGAAGAAGTCGCTCCGCGGAGGTCGGGTGCTCATCGACTGGAGCCAGAACAACGGGTCGAAGACGACGATCGCACCGTACTCGCTGCGCGGGCGGTCGCATCCGACCGTCGCCGTGCCGCGGACGTGGGACGAGCTGGACGACCCCGGGCTGCGTCACCTCCTGTTCGACGAGGTCCTCGTCCGGGTCGATGAGATGGGCGACCCGCTCGCGCCGCTCGGATTCCACTCGGGTGGCCGCGACGCCGGCGAGGGGCCGCTCAGCACGTACATCTCCATGCGGTCCGCCGAGCGCACACCAGAACCGGTGCCGTCGAACCCGGCCGCCGCCGTCCGCGCCGCCGACGAGCTGCCGTCGTTCGTCATCCAGGAGCACCATGCGACCGCGCTTCACTGGGACTTCCGGCTCGAGCGCGACGGAGTCCTGGTCAGCTGGGCCGTGCCGCGGGGCGTGCCGCACTCGTACCGGCGCAACAACCTGGCGATCCAGACCGAGGACCACCCGATGGAGTACGCCTCGTTCGAGGGCACCATCCCCCTGGGCGAGTACGGCGGCGGAACCGTGACGATCTGGGACGACGGCCGCTACGAGCTGGAGAAGTGGCGCGACGACGAGATCATCTTCACGGCGGAAGGACGACCGGGCGGCCCGCTCGGGCGCGTGCGCCTCGCGTTCATCCGCACGGAGGGGAAGGGACAGAAGTCGAGCTGGCTGCTTCACCGCATGAAGACGGATGCCGAGGGCCGCGTGCAGCCGGACGGCATCCCGGTCGAGCCCTCGCCGCAGGCCGACGAACCGCGGCGGGGCGCCCGCCGGCGGCGTTCGGCCTCGCCTCCCCCGAGACCCGCGGACCCGCCGGAGCAGCCGTCGAACCGGACCGTCGCCGAGCTGCTCGATTCCGCGCCGGAGGCGCCGTGGCCGCCCGCTCCCGCGGACCTGCGGCCCATGCTCTCCACGACGGCCTCGCCCGAACGCGCCCGCGCCGACGCCCGGCAATGGGGCGAACCGGCCTGGGCGGAGGCGAAGTGGGACGGCATCCGGGCGGTCGGCGTGTGGGACGGCGCGTCGCTGCGCCTCTGGGCCCGCAGCGGCAACGAGAGCACCGCGAAGTACCCCGAGATCACCGGAGGCGATCCCGGACTCGGCGATGAGCCGTGCGTCGTCGACGGGGAGCTGGTCGCGCTCGACAACGGCCGGCCCAGCTTCGCCCTCCTGCAGACCCGCATGAACCTGGTGGGGGTCGGCGACATCGCGCGCCTCGCCAAACGCACGCCCGTGCACTACTACCTCTTCGACGTCCTCGTCGCGCGGGGCAGGGACGTCACGGGCCTTCCCCTCAGCGATCGCCGCCGCATCCTCGAAGACCTCGCCGGCCACACGATGACGTCGATCGTGGTGCCGCCGGTCTTCGACGACGTGGATGCGGCGCTCGAAGCGAGCCGGCGCTTCGACCTCGAGGGGATCGTCGTGAAGGATCCGCGATCGACCTACCGCCGCGGCACCCGCTCCGAGTCCTCGCTCAAGGTGAAGCTCACGCGCACGCAGGAGGTCGTGATCGCGGGCATCCGGCCGGGTCAGGGCGGCCGCGCCTCCACGTTCGGCTCCCTCCTCCTCGGGATCAACGGCCCCGACGGCCTCCAGTACGCCGGACGCGTCGGGACGGGCTTCAGCGATGCGACCCTTCAGACCCTGCTCACCGTGTTCGCGCCGCTGCACGCCGAGGAGAACCCCCTCGTCGGCGTCCCGTCGCTCGACGCGCGCGGCGTGCAGTGGCTGCGCCCCGAGCTCGTCGGAGAAGTGGAGTTCGGCGAGTTCACCCCGGCGGGCATCCTGCGTCATCCTCGCTGGCGGGGGCTGCGGCCGGACAAGCGCCCCGCGGACGTGGTGCGCGAGAGCTGATCAGCGGTGCGCGTCGTGCTCGACGTGGCCCGCGGGCTCGAGCTGGAATGTCGAGTGCTCGACATCGAAGTGCGCGCTGAGGCATCCCTGAAGCTCCTCCAGGAGGGCACCCGAACGTCCGTCGCGCAACGTCGCGGGGTCGACGACGACGTGGGCCGAGAACACGGGGGCTCCGCGCGTCAGCTGCCACACGTGCACGTCGTGGACGTCGACGACCCCCGGCGTCGACTCGAGATGATCCCGGATCTCGCGCACGTGCACGGTCGCGGGGGAGGACTCCGTCAGCACCGACACGACCTCCCGCAGCAGCCCGATGGCGCGCGGGACGATCATCGCGGCGATGAGGAGGGAGGCGACCGCGTCGGCTTGCACCCACCCCGTCGCGAGGATGACAACCGCCGCCACGATGACGGCGGCGGAGCCCAGGAGATCGCCGAGCACCTCGAGGTAGGCGCCGCGGACGTTGATGCTCGTGCGCTGCGCGGCGCTGAGGAGCCACATCGCGAGCGCGTTGGCGACGAGGCCGATGATGGCGACGGCGAGCATGAGGCCCCCCGCGATCTCGGCCTCACCCGGATCGACGAGCCGCTGGATCGCCTCGACGGCGACCCACACCGACAGCACGAGGAGGATGACCGCGTTGACGAGGGCGCCGAGCACCTCCGCGCGCTGATAGCCGAACGTGCGCCGATCGTCGGCGGGGCGGGCCGCGACGGCCGAAGCGATCAGCGCGATCCCGAGGGCCGCGGCGTCCGTGAACATGTGCGCCGCGTCGGCGAGGAGGGCGAGTGATCCGGAGAGGAGCGACCCGACGACCTGGACGACCATGACGATCGCCGTGATGCCGAGCGATATCGCGAGCAGGCGGCGCGAACCCGCACCGCGTATCCCCGTCGTGGCGCCTCGGCCGCTGCCGGTGCCGCGCGCGTGATCGTGCATGGCCCCAGGCTACGACCGGGCGGAGCGGCTCCGGTGCGCACGGGCGAACCCGGGAATGAGTGTGATTCTCAGGCTCAGAGCGTCGCGAGGAGCGGCGCGAGCGCGCGGAACGCGCGCGAGCGGTGGGATGCCGCGTTCTTCTCCTCCGGCGACCACTCCCCCACGCTCCGCTCGACCGACGACGGCTGCTCGTCGGGGACGAAGATCGGGTCGTAGCCGAACCCGCCCGAGCCCGACGGCGCGAAGGCGAGGCGGCCGGGCCAGACGCCCTCGACGACGTGCTCGCGGGTCTCCGGGCCCGCCGGTGCGCCGGGCAGGACCAGCGCGATCGTCGAGACGAACTGCGCCGTGCGATGCGGATCGCGGATGTCGGAGAGCTGGTCGAGCAGCAGCCGGAGGTTGGCAGCGGCATCCTTCGCGTGCCCCGCCCAGTACGCCGAGAAGACGCCGGGAGAGCCTCCGAGGACGTCGACGCAGATGCCGGAGTCGTCGGCGAGCGCCGGCAGACCCGTATGGGAGGCCGCGGCGCGCGCCTTTGTGAGAGCGTTCTCGGCGAAGCTCGTGCCGTCCTCGACCGGTTCCGGGCCGTCGTAGCCGACGACCTCGAGGTCGGGGCGGGCGGCGGCGACGATCGCCTGGAACTCCTCCACCTTGTGCGGATTGTGCGTCGCGAGGACGACCTTCGGCACGGGTCAGGCCTCCGGCGCCGAAGCGAGAGCGGCGGCCTGCAGGTCGCGCAGTTCGGCGCAGCCGGCGACCCCCAGCTCGAGCAGCTGGTCGAGCTCGCGCTTGTCGAAGGGCGCGCCCTCGGCGGTGCCCTGCACCTCGACGAACAGGCCCCGTCCCGTCACGACGACGTTCATGTCGGTCTCGGCCCGGACGTCCTCGACGTATGCGAGGTCGAGCATCGGCTCGCCGTCGATGATGCCGACCGAGACGGCGGCGACGGAGTCGATGAGCACCTGCGACTTCTGACCGACGAATCTCTTGCCGCGCGCCCACTCGATCGCGTCGGCGAGCGCGACGTAGGCGCCCGTGATCGCGGCGGTCCGCGTGCCGCCGTCGGCCTGCAGGACGTCGCAGTCGATCACGATGGTGTTCTCACCCAGTGCCTTCATGTCGACCACCGACCGCAGCGCGCGTCCGATGAGCCGGGAGATCTCGTGCGTGCGCCCGCCGATGCGTCCCTTCACCGACTCGCGGTCGTTGCGCTCGTTGGTCGCGCGCGGCAGCATCGCGTACTCGGCCGTGATCCAGCCCTTGCCCTTGCCGGTGAGCCAGCGCGGGACGCCGTTCGTGAATGAGGCCGTGCACAGCACCTTGGTGTCGCCGAAGGAGATGAGTGCCGACCCCTCTGCCTGGCTCGACCACCCCCGCTCGATGAGGACAGGTCGCAGCTGGTCGACGGAGCGGCCGTCGGCACGCACGATCTCGGTCATTCGAATCCCTTCAGGACATGGATGGCACCGGTCTGCACGAGGCGGACGTCGGTGACCTCGCGACCCATCAGGCGGTGCGCGAGGCGGAGGAAGTCGTCGGCGGAGTCGCCGGTGGCTTCGTAGACGTGGCGGGGCGCGGCATCCCGGCCCGCCAGCAGATCGCGCGAGACGAGCTGCCGATAGACGTCCTTCGCGGTCTCGGTGTCGCTCGACACCAGCGAGACCTCGGGGCCCATGACGTAGCTGATCGCGCCCTCGAGGAAGGGGTAGTGGGTGCAGCCGAGGACGAGCGTGTCGACGTCCGCGTGGCGCAGCGGCGCGAGGTACTCCTCGGCGACGGCGAGCACCTCGGCGGAGTCGGTCACACCGGCCTCGACGAACTCGACGAACCGCGGGCAGGCCCGCGCGAACACCTCGAGGCGCTCGTTGACCTCGAGCATGTCCTGGTAGGCGCGCGAGCCGATCGTGCCCTCGGTGCCGATGACCCCGATCCGGCCGTTGCGCGTCGTCGACATGGCCGTGCGCACGGCCGGCCCGATCACCTCGACGACCGGGACGTCGTAGCGCTCTCGCGCGTCGCGCAGCATCGCGGACGAGGCCGTGTTGCAGGCGATGACGAGCATCTTCACGCCTTCGGCGACGAGCGTGTCGAGCACCTCCAGCGCGTAGCGGCGCACGTCGGCGATCGGCTTGGGCCCGTACGGCGAGTGCGCGGTGTCGCCGATGTAGAGCATCGACTCGCGCGGAAGCTGAGCCGAGATCGCCCGGGCGACCGTGAGACCGCCGACTCCGGAGTCGAAGATGCCGATCGGAGCGTCGTTCACGATCGTCCAGCCTACGCCAGGGGTTTCGGAGTGCTGGATAGGCTGACCGCATGGCCAGCACCGCGCTGCACACCGACCGGTACGAGCTGACGATGCTCGACGCCGCCCTCCGCGACGGGACGGCACAGCGCCGTTGCGTGTTCGAGCTGTTCGGCCGGCGGCTGCCGGGCGCGCGGCGCTTCGGAGTCGTGGCCGGCACCGGACGGCTCCTCTCCCTCATCCGGGACTTCCGTTTCGGTGACGACGAGCTGCGCTTCCTCTGCGACGAGAGAGTGGTGGATGCCGCGACCCTCGACTTCCTCGCCGACTACCGCTTCACCGGGTCGATCACCGGCTACCGCGAAGGCGAGCTCTACTTCCCCGGTTCTCCGCTCCTGACCGTCGAGGGGACGTTCGCCGAGGCGGTCGTGCTCGAGACCCTCGCGCTGAGCGTGCTCAACCACGACTCGGCCATCGCGACGGCCGCGGCGCGCATGAGCGTCGCCGCCGCCGATCGACCGCTGGCCGAGATGGGCTCCCGGCGGGCCGGCGAGGAGTCAGCCGTCGCCGCGGCCCGCGCCGCCTACATCGCGGGCTTCAGCGCGACCTCGAACCTGGAGGCGGGGCGGCGCTGGGGCATCCCGACGATGGGGACGGCCGCGCACGCCTGGACTCTCCTGCACGACACCGAAGAGGACGCTTTCCGCGCGCAGGTCGCCACCCTCGGCACGGGGACGACGCTCCTGGTCGACACGTACGACATCCGCCAGGGGGTCGAGACGGCGATCCGTGTCGCCGGACCGGAGCTCGGGGGCGTCCGCATCGACTCCGGCGACCTTCCGACCGTCGCCGCCGAGGTGCGCGAGCTCCTGGACCAGCTCGGCGCGACCGGGACGAGGATCACCGTCACGAGCGACCTCGACGAGTACGCCATCGCCGCGCTCGCGGCATCCCCCGTCGACTCCTACGGCGTCGGCACGTCGGTCGTCACGGGGTCGGGGACCCCGACGGCCGGCATGGTGTACAAGCTCGTCGCGCGCCAGGCCTCGGACGGATCGTGGGTGGCGGTGGCGAAGGCCTCGACCGACAAGGGCTCGAAGGGCGGTCGCAAGGCGGCTTTCCGGACCCTCGAGCGCGGCGTGGCCACGAGCGAGCTCATCGCGGTGTCGGACGGCTTCGAGGCGGTCGAGACGGCGGCACAGCATCCCGACGCCCGCGCGCTGCAGGTGCCGCTCGTCGTGGACGGGGAGATCGACACCGCTTTCGAGGGCTTCGACGGAGTCGAGGCGGCGCGCGAGCACCATGCGCGCGTACGCGAAGAGCTGCCGGTGCGCGGCCTCGCGCTCAGCCGGTCCGACCCGGCTCTCCCGACGGTCTACGTCGACGCCGAAGTCTGAGCCGGGTCAGCCCTGCAGCGACTCGTAGATCTCTTTGCACGTGGGGCAGACGGGGAACTTCTCCGGGTCGCGACCCGGTGTCCACTTCTTGCCGCACAGTGCGCGGACGGGCTTGCCCGTGATGGCGGACTCGAGGATCTTGTCCTTCTTCACATAGTGCGAGAAGCGCTCGTGGTCGCCCGGCTCGATCGACTCCTCACGGATGAGCTCTTCGAGCTCTCGGTCGAGGGTGGCGAGACCGCCGGTCCCCTCCTGGCCCGGGCCTTCGACGGGGGTGCTCATAGTCGGCCAGTCTACCGCCCGGGTCCTGCCGAGGGCGGGTGGCGGACGCCGCTTCCCGCTCCGCCGCGGGTCAGGTCGACTCCGCGAACTCCATGATCCGGCCGCTGCGCCGCGAGAACACAAGAGATCCGATCGCGATCCCGATGAGGAGCACGACGAGACCGATCGCGAGGCCGCCCCACAGGGCCATCTCGGCGTAGAAGACGTCACGCGTCAGCGCGAGCCACGCCCACCAGAGCGCAGGGGCGCTGAGGACCACGGCGCCCACCATGACGAACGTCTGGGTGATCGCACTGCCCGAGCCGGTGCGCGGAGGCTGCTGGAACGGGCTCTCACCGGGGCGCGTGACCGCGTACGGCCAGGCCGCCGACGAGATGCTCGACAGGCCCAGGCCCGAGAGGAAGAGGCAGGCGCACACGCCCACCATGGCGGGCAGCACCGCCCACCGGCCGTGCACCGAGATGGCGAACGGTATCGCGAGCGCGAGGACCGGGATCCCGAGCAGCAGCACGGGCACCAGGCGTCCGATCCGGTCCGACGCGCCGCGGATCCCGCTCGCGATGTGCATCCACACGGCCGTGGAGTCGTACGCGACGTCGTTGTGCGGCAGCCATCCGAAGAAGAGCGCCGCGAGAGGCACGGGAACGAGCGCCACGATCGCCGGCGGAACGCCTGCGACCAGGAGCGGCACCATCGTGAGCGCGGCGGCGATCGGGATGACGACGATGTTGGCCAGATACCGCCGATCGCCGAACCAGTAGAGGAGGCTCCGCGCCGCGACCGCACCGGCGGGCGTCCCGGGCGCGACGGCGAACCAGCCGAGTCCTCCGCGCTCGCGGGTCGCCATGGGACGCTCCGTCGTGGTGAGGACGCGATGCACGGCCCACACCCAGAGCAGCCCCAGAGCGACGATCGTCGCCAGCGACACGAGCAGGCTCAGTGCCGCTTCCGGGGAGCCGGCCGCGAGGAGCCCGGGAAAGGCCGCCGCGGCGCCGAGCGGGGTCAGCGCCAGAAGCCGCACCGCCTCGGTGAGCTGCGTGGGGACGACGCCGTCCCACTCGAGCGACGACAGGAAGACGCCGACCGGGACCACCACGACGACGATCACGAGCGCGAACAGCCCCGAGAGCTCACGTGACCGCCGGTCGTCGAGGAACATCGACGTCACGGCCATCCCGACGCGGGCGAGGAGAACGCACGTGACGACCTGGAGCAGGGCGCCGAGGGCCGCGGCGGGCCAGGCAACGCCGTGCGCCGTCCACACCACGGCCACGCACGTGCACAGCGTCGCGAGGACGAGGGTCGGCACGCTGACGAAGCCCACCGCGCCGAGGATCCCGGCGAGCCTCGCCGGCGCCGGCCCGAAGACCGAGAAGCGCCGCGGGTCGAGCGGGTCGGTCGCCGCACCGAAGAGCGGGGCGAGCGCGTAGCCGAGAGTCACCCCGGAGCCCCCCAGCACCGTGACCGCCAGGACCGCGGCGCCGGGCGAGTCTCGAAGGGAGAGGATGCCCCAGCAGCCGATCGCCGTGGCGACGACCAGGATCACCAGCCCCGTGACCACACGCGCGACGTGTCGTGCGTCGCCGCGCAGCGTCCCGAGGAGGATCGCGAGCCTCAGTCGGAGAACGTGTGCAGCCACTCGAGGCCCTCCACGTCGCTCAGGCCGCCCGCGAGCTCGATGAAGCGCTGCTCGAGCGTCAGCTCGCCGCGCACCTCCTCGACGGTTCCCTCGGCGAGCACCTGACCGGCGACCATGACCGCGACGCGCGAGCACACCCTTTCGACGAACTCCATGCCGTGGCTGGAGAGGATGACAGTGCCGCCGTGCGCGACATAGGCGGACAGGATGTCGAGGATCACGGCGCTCGAGACGGGGTCGACGGCCTCGAACGGCTCGTCGAGCACGAGCAGACGTGGCGAGTGGATGAGCGCCCCGGCGAGCATGACCTTCTTGAGCATGCCGGCCGAGTAGTCCGACACCGAACGACCGAGCGCGTCCGTGAGGTCGAAGGCCCGGGCGAGGTCGCCCATCCGGCTCTCGACCGTCGCTGCCGGCAGACCCCGCAGAACGCCGTAGTAGTAGAGCAGCTGGCGGCCCGTCAGGCGATCGAAGGTGCGCAGGCGGTCGGGAAGGACGCCCATGAGCCGCTTGGCTCCCACCGGATCGGATGCGGCATCCACACCCGCGACGCGGATGGCGCCCTTATCCGGTCGCAGAAGACCCGCGATGAGCGAGAGCGTCGTCGTCTTTCCCGCGCCGTTCGGGCCGACGAGCCCGTAGAAGGTGCCGGCGGGAACCGTCAGGTCGATGCCGTCGACGGCACGGGTATCGCCGAACGCCTTCGTCACGCCGCGAAGCGCGAGGGCTGCCGTCGCCGTCTCCGAGCTGTCGCCGAGGACCACGGACGCCGCGAACGGGTCGGCCATCTCGAGATCTGCGGGCGCGGGGACTCCGGGCTCCTCCTCGGGCTGCACAGCCGGCTGAACATCCGGCTGCACGTCCCCCTCCGCCTCCGGCTGGACATCCGGCTCCGCTTCGACGGGCTCGTACGCCTCCTCCTCGATCAGCGGGGTCGCCGCGTCGGGCTCCGAGGGCGTGAGGTCGACGCGGGGCGGCGCGGGAAGGGGCGGTTTGGGCGGGATGTGGATGTCCGCGGGCGCCCGCCGCGGGACGGAGGCGTCCACGAGGTCCGCGGGCAGTGGGGGCGGGGGCCCGGGGTCTGTGGCGACAGCCGCGGGAGGAGCGGGCTTCCCGTTCCGCTGACGTGACGGCCGGCGCGGCTTCTTGCCGCGTCCCGACGGGCGCGGCCGCGGTCCGTCGCCGCTCGCGGGCAGCGGCACGACCGGAGCGTCCCGGGCCTCGCCGGTCGCGCCATCCGGCTCATCCGGGAAGGCGTCGCGTGGCACCGGCATGGAGGCTGTCACCGGTCAAACGTATCAAGCCCCGGTCCGAACGCGACCGATGAGACGCCGCGGAACCACCCCGCCGACTCCCAGGAGTTGTGTCACGAAACGACAACGGCGGCCCAGCATTATGCACCCTCCCAGGCGTCCTCGCTACCATGTACCAGGCACGACGGAGTGTCGATTCGGTTAATCGACCGTGGACAATCGCACTTCAGGAGCAGACCTTGACTCTTCAGACCGTCATCCTGGCCGCCGGCATGGGCTCGCGGCTCGGCCGCAGCCTGCCCAAACCGCTCACCGAGCTCGGCGACGGCCGCAGCATCATGCAGCAGCAGCACGACAACATCCGCGCGGCCTTCGGCGCCGAAGCGCGCATCACGACGGTCGTCGGCTACCGCGCCGAGACGATCGTCGAGGCGTTCCCTCACGTCGACTACGTCTACAACGACCGCTACGACCAGACGAACACTTCGAAGAGCCTTCTGCGCGCGCTTTCCACGACGGGGCGCGGCGGCGTGCTCTGGATGAACGGCGACGTCGTCTTCGACCCGCGGGTCCTCGGTCGTGCCATCGCGCTCATCGAGCGCGACCAGTCGTTCGTGACGGTGAACACCTCCAAGGTCAGCGACGAAGAGGTCAAGTACACCGTGTCGCAGGACGGCTCCATCAAGGAGCTGTCGAAGACCGTCGTCGGCGGCATCGGCGAGGCCGTGGGCATCAACTACATCTCCAGCGCCGACAAGAAGGCGTTCATCCGCCACCTCACGCGCGTCGACGACCAGGACTACTTCGAGCGCGGGCTCGAGCTCGCGATCGCCGAGGACGGGGTTCGCCTCCTTCCGCTGGACATCTCGGACCTGTACGCCGTCGAGGTGGACTTCGCCGAGGACCTCGAGCGCGCCAACCTGTTCGTCTGACACTCGTCAAGCCCCAGGATCGGCTCAGCCGACCCTCGTAGGATCGGCCTGATGGCCGACAAGGTGCACCGCATCCATTCGCTCCCCGACGGCGCCCCCTGGGACGGCGGGCTCCCGCCCGTGGGCTCGGAGGAGCATCCTCGCTCGATCCGGGCGCTCGATCGGGTACTGGCGATCCAGCGGCCCGTGGTGCTCGCGCATCTGCGGAGCATCCGGCTGCGGCATCCGAACGCCTCCACCGCCGAGATCGTGCGGATCCTCGAGCGCCGCTATCTCGCCGCCGTGACGACCGGAGGCGCAGCGGTCGGCGCCACGGCGGTCGTGCCGGGGATCGGCACGGGCGTGACCTTGACCCTCAGCGGCGTGGAGACCCTCGGCTTCCTCGAGGCGACCGCTCTCTTCGCACAGTCGGTCGCGGAGGTGCACGGCATCCCGATCGACAACCCCGACCGCGCCCGTGCGCTGGTGCTCACCCTCATGCTCGGCAAGGAGGGCGTGGATCTCGTGTCGCAGCTGGCCAGGCAGGCGGCGGGCCGCGGCGTGACCCGCGACAAGTACTGGGGCGAGATGGTGACCAAGACCATCCCGCGCGCCGCGGTCGGGCCCCTCGTCGATCAGCTGAAGAACGTCTTCATGCGGCACTTCGCCGTGCGCGGCGGTGCCTCCTGGATCGGCAAGGCCCTGCCCTTCGGCATCGGAGCCGCGGTCGGGGGCGCCGGGAACAACATCCTGGGGCGGCGCGTGCTGGTCAGCTCGCGGCACGCCTTCGGACTTCCGCCCGTCCGCCTCCCCGAGGAGCTCGAGCCGCGCCCGGGCGCGACGCGCATGGAGTACGCGGCGGGGCGCGGCATCCGCCGCGCCGGTGGCGCGGTCGTCGGCGGGGTCACGCGGAGCGTGCAGGCCGCGGGAAGCGCGGGCAAGCGCGTCGGCGACGCGCTCACGCGCCGGAAGAAGCCCGGCGAGATCACCGCAGGAGAGGAGTGAGTCCGTGGGACTTTTCACTCAGCGACCCGAGGAGAACGAGGAGTGGGCGGGGCTCCCCTCCGAGCCGCACCGGCCCGAGTCCGCGGCCGAGATGCTGACCGACGCCTCGTCGCCCGACGCCGCCGGCGTCGACCTGTTCCCGGCGGCGGGGTCGATCGCGATCCCCGTGATACCTCCGCCGGAAGGCGGCCCCGCGAGGACGGCCGACGACCGCGAGGACGGTGCGGCGGCCGACGCGGAAGGGTAGCCATCTCGGCTCCGGGCATCAAGCCCCGGCTCGCGGAGGTGACGCTCGCCCCGGTGGCGCAATAGTGTCGCTGTATGGACAGCACGTTGGCATGCCTCGCCGCGTGGATGCCGCGCCAGCGCTGGTACGCCGCGAAGGCGCGGGTACCGAGCCTGCGCCTGGTCGCGTGGTGGGACCTGCCCGCCGACGACTGCACCGTGCGCACCTTCCTCGTCGCCGATGAAGGCGCCCTCCCCGTCGTGCTCTACCAGGTGCCCGTCGTCGCGCGCGCGACCTCGGCGGTCGACGCCGACGCCGGCCACATCATCGGCAGCCCGGAGCCGGGCACCACCTTCATCGACGGGCCCTTCGACCCGGCGTACTCCGCCGCGCTCCTGCGGCTCATCGGCACGGGCGGCGAGGCGGGGGGACCGCGCACATCGGTGGCCGGCCATCCCTCGCACGACCTCGATCTCGACACCCCCCGCACGGCGACGGTGCTCGCCGGGGAGCAGTCCAACACCTCGCTCATCTACCGCGCGGACGACGGCTCCACTCCCATCATCTGCAAGGTGTTCCGGCAGCTGCACCCCGGCCTCAACCCCGACATCGAACTGACGACGGCTCTCGCGGCGGCGGGCTCGCCCCACGTGCCTCCCGCTATCGGCTCGGTCGACGGCGAGTGGCCCGACGGGGCTGCGGAGCACGGCTCGAAGCACGGCTCGGCGCGCGGCTCGCTCGCCTTCGCGCAGGAGTTCCTGCCGGGCGTCGAGGATGCGTGGCGCGTGGCGCTGCGTGCGGCGGCGGAGGGCGAGGACTTCTCGAGCCGCGCCCGCGCCCTCGGCGAGGCCACGGCCAACGTGCACGTCTCGCTCGCCCAGCTGTTCCCCACGCACGAGGCCGCCGGACCCGATCGCGCGGCGACCGAGGCGACGTGGCGACGGCGTCTGGCCATCGCGATGGCGGAGGTCCCGGCCATCGCAGAGCGCGAAGGGGCGATCGCCGAGGTCTACGCGCGGGCGATGGATGCGGCGTGGCCGCCGCTGCAGCGCATCCACGGCGACTACCACCTCGGTCAGGTGCTTCAGCATCCCGAGCGCGGATGGGTGCTGCTGGACTTCGAGGGCGAGCCGCTGCGTCCCATGGCGGAGCGGACGCGTCCCGATCTGGCGCTGCGCGACGTCGCGGGGATGCTCCGCTCCTTCGACTACGTCGCGGGTTCGATCCGCCTCGACCAGCCGGACCGCTCCCCCACCGACGTGCGGGAATGGGTGCGGGCCGCGCGGCAGGGATTCGTGGAGGGGTATGCGCGCGTCTCGGGGGTCGACCTCGACGAGCAGAGCGACCTGCTCAGCGCTCTCGAACTCGACAAGGCGGTCTACGAGGCGATCTACGAGTCCCGCAACCGCCCGACCTGGGTGACCATCCCCCTGCGTGCGATCGAGCGGCTCGTCGAACGCCCCGCCGCGGTCGGCTGAGGGATACGGCTCAGTCGTCCAGTTCGGCCTCGGTGTCGACGTCGTCGTCGGGCTCGTCGTCCGCGGAGCGGGCGTGCCACAGGTCCCATTCCGCCATGAGCCGCGCGACCGCCTCGTGGAAGCGCCGCGTCGCAGCACCGGGCGTCGTGTCGCCGAAGTAGTGCCCGACCCACTCGAGGAGTCTGGCCTCGGCGTCCGGGTCGCGGATGACGCGCTCGGTCTCCTCGACGATGGCCGGGGCATCCGCGGCATCCAGCCACTCGCATGCCGACAGGTAGCCGTGCGTGTCGACGATCGCCTCGGGGTCGGACGGCCGCGTGACCAGCAGCGGCCTGCCCGCCGCCAGGCGGTCGTAGACCATCGCCGAGATGTCGACGACCGCGACGTCGGCGGCGGCGAGCTGCCATCCGAGCTCCGGGCCGTCGTCGTACACGTGCTCGGCGCCCGGGTCGGTGCGGTTGGCGGCGGCGAGGGCCGCGATGATCCGCTGGTTGGCAGCGCCATACTCGGGATCGACGACGCCGGATCGGGGATGCGGCCGGTAGACGACCCGGTGGCGCCGTGTCGCGAGCAGCGCCTTCACGAGGTGCTCGCCGTGGCTGCGGACGGATCCGTAATGGGCCGACGGGCGGTCGCCCTCCCAGGTCGGCGCGTACAGCACGACGGTCCGGTCGTCGGGCGTGTACGGGAGCGCCCCGGAGTAGTGATCCGCCTGCGGCCGGCCGATCGGGATCGTCCGAGCGTCGAGGTCGTAGTCCCACAGCACCCGCGAGAGCCGCTCCCGCGCGGCGTCCCCCGCGATGAAGGCGTAGTCATACGCCTTGTACTGGTTCGTGGTCATGTACATCTTGTCGGACTCGCCGTGATTGATGAAGACGTGCCACCGGCGCCCGTACCGGAACATCTGGAAGTTCCTGGCGTTCTGGTTGACGTAGAGCACGACGCGGATGTCCTGCGTCGCGAGGAACGCCTCGAGGTCCCGCACCGTGGGGAGGAAGGCGACGGGCGGAGCCTCCTCCGCCAGGAGCGCGCGGGCGCCCGTGGCGGATCGGCTGAGGATCACGACCGGCCAGATCTTCGAGAGCTCGGCGAGAGGCTGATACCACTGCCGCATCTGGTACATGTTGACGGCGCCGTCGGCGAAGTACACGGCGACCTGGTAGTGGTGCTCGGGATGCTCTGGCCGCACCGCAAGGGTGCGCCGGACGTCGCGGACCGCGGTCCGATTGGCGAGGGCCTTGCCGAGGAGTGCCGTGGCCGTGCGCGCATCCGAGACCAGTCCCACCCCTTCAGCCTACCGGCGGGCCCGCATGCCATGATCGACGGATGCAGTCGACAGAGCCCGGGCGCAGAGACGCGCCGGTCGTCCCCGACGACGCGGGCGTGACGTTCGTGATGCCGGTGCTGAACGAGCGCGGGTACCTGCAGCGGGCCGTCGAGACGGTGCTCGCGCAGGAGGTCGACGGACCGGCCGAGCTCATCCTCGCACTGGGGCCGTCGACCGACGGCACCACTGCGCTCGCGCAGCGGCTGGCCGGGTCCGACCCGCGGATCGTCCTCGTCGACAACCCGGCCGCCGACATCCCGGTGGGCCTGAACCTCGCGATCCGGGCGGGGCGCTACCCCACCGTCGTGCGGGTCGACGCCCACTCCGAGCTCCAGCCGGGCTACACCCGGCGGGCGCTTGCGACCCTCGCCCGCGTGCGCGCCGCCAACGTGGGAGGCGTCATGCGCGCGGAGGGTCGCACGCCCTTCCAGCGCTCCGTCGCGCGAGCCTACAACTCCCCGATCGGCCTCGGCGGCGGGGCGTACCACGGCGGTCGCGAGGAGGGCGCGGCCGAATCGGCGTACCTCGGCGTGATGCGCAGGTCGGTGCTGGAGGAGGTGGGCCTGTTCGACGAGACGATCCGCCGCGGCGAGGACTGGGAGCTCAACCTCCGCATCCGCCGGGCGGGCTACCGCGTCTGGTTCGACCCTGCGCTGTCGGTGACCTACTGGCCGCGTGAGAGCTGGACCCGGCTCGCACGGCAGTTCCGTGCGACCGGCCGGTGGCGCGGAGAGCTCGTGCGACGCTTCGGCCGCGGCAACTCCCTCCGGTTCTTCGCGCCACCCGCTCTCCTCGTGGCTCTCGTCCTGAGCATCGTCGTCGCCGTGCTCCAGGTCGCGGGGGTGCTCGTCGGGTGGTGGTCGGTCGCGGCATCCGTCGTCTACCTCCCCGTCATCGCCTATGTCGTGCTCGTGCTCGCCTGGACGATCGGCCCGGGCGGAGGCAGGGGATGGCGCGACAAGCTCTGGACCGCCGCCGTGCTGCCGACGATGCACCTGTCGTGGGGCGCAGGGTTCATCGCCGGCGTCGCCCGAGGCGCGCACGACACCGTCGACACATCGCGGCTCGGCGACCGGAACACGCCGCTGCCGTAGCCGCCTACCCGACGCCGCGGTCGATGAAGCCCTGGTCGAGGATGCGGTCGACGACCCGCTCGGCGGCTCGCCCGTCATCGCGAGGGTTGAACTTCTGCCGCCACTGGGCGTACTGCGCCGCGTACCGGGCGGGGTCGCCCGAGCGCAGCTGCGTCACGAGCTCGGCCTGCGTGCGCACGACGGGCCCGGGTGCGTGCGCCACCAGGTCGAAGTAGAACCCCCGCAGCTCGCCGCGGTAGTGCTCCATGTCGGGAACGAGGAAGTACATGGGCTTGCCGGTCACCGAGAAGTCGAACATGACCGACGAGTAGTCGGTCACGAGCGCGTCGGCGGCCAGGAGCAGGAGGGACGTGTCGGGGAAGCCCGTGACGTCGACGACCCGGGGGCCGGCGGCATCCTTTCCCGGAAGAAGCGTGCGGGAGTGCCCCCGCACGAGCACCACGGCGTCCGTCTCGGCGGCCAGCTCTGCCGGGTCGACGAAGTCGACGATCTCGTCGCGGTCGTCGCGCCACGTCGGCGCATACAGGATGACGCGGTCGTCGGGGCGGATGCCGAGCGCGCGCCGCGTCGCCGCCGCGTCGCCGCCGCCGCCGCTGAGGATGTCGTTACGGGGATAGCCCTCCACCCAGACCGGTCGCGTGAGGAAGGCGTACGCCTTGCCGAGGATTCGCGCGGCATAGGGGTTCTGGGCGAGAAGCACGTTCCACCGGCGAGACTCCCGCACGACGGCGGCCATGCGGCGGGGGTCGAAGCCGGGCCGGTGCAACGCGAGCCGTTTGAGCGGCGTGCCGTGCCAGGTCTGCAGCACGATCTGTCCGGGACGCCGGGCGAAGCGGCGGCGCAGCCAGTCGTTGACGACGAGGAGGCGCGCAGAGCCGCGCGCCCTCCACCACTCGGGGCTGCCTTCGACGACCGGGATGGCGCCCTCGGGAACCTGCACCGAGAGGTCGACGACGCTCCAGTACCGCGTCACGCCCGGCACGCGGCGCGCGATCTCGCGGTCGATCGCGAGCGGGTTGCAGCTGGCGTTGCGACCATAGAAGCTCTCGAAGAACACCGCGTTCTCGAGTCCGCCCGGACGCGTCGCATAGCGCCGCTCCAGGGCGGCCTGTCCCTCACCCGAGTCGTAGGCGGGGTCGATGGGCGGCCCGATCCGCACGAGCGCCGACTCCAGCGACGCGCGAAGCGTCCCGAGCTGCGCGAGCGGCAGCGGACCGGGTGGCTCGATCGCCGGTGCATCGGCCGCCGTCTCGACGACGAGGGCGTAGTCGCCGGTCGGAAGCGGAAGCTCCGGCCCGCCCCAGCGCGCGGCCCGCAGCGGCAGGACGGCTCGCCACGTCTTCCCGCGGCCCGTCACCGAGCCGGTGACCCGCGCGCGGGCGCCCACGAGCTCGACCGACGCGGGCCGGGGTCCCTCGCCGGACAGGACGAGGGCCGCCCCGGGCTCCGTCGTGAAGCGCGCGTCGGTCATCGTCATCCTTCCTCACGGCCGGCGGCCGGTGGTCGCACGTGCCGGCCGAGACCGGCCAGGATCGCACGGTACACCCTCGCGGTGTTCTCGCCGTCCCGGTAGGCATGAACGCGCTCGTCGAGGGCGCGGGAGCGATCGACGGCCTCGGCGGCGGCCGCCCGATCGCCGAGCAGAACATCCAGGCGCGAGGCTGCTGCAGACCAGTCGCGCGGCCAGTCCGCCCCCGCCACATCGGCATAGGTGCCGTAGAAGCCGCGCCGCTCGGCGTACGCCTCGACATCCGGAGCGAGGAAGACGACGGGGAGCGGGACGAGCGAGGCATCGAAGACGAGCGACGAGTAATCGGTGACGAGGGCATCCAGGCCGGGAAGCAGCGGAGTGACGTCGGGCACGACGTCGCTGCCGAGCCCGCGGACGCGATCGGTCGGGACCGGCGGGGCGTAGTCACCGGCTCCGAGCGGGTGCGAGCGCAGGAGGAGGACGGCGTCCCGCCGGTTCAGCACCTCGACCACCTCGCGCCACTCCGAGGCGGAGGGGACGGCGGGATCGGCTTCGCCGTCGCGCCACGTGGGGGCGTACAGCACGAGCCGCGTCGTCGGATCCAGCGGACCCGCGAGGTGGTCGATGCGGCGCCGGGCGGCCTCCCGGCGCGCCGCCGCGGTGCCGCGCGACAGGACGTCGACGCGCGGCTCCCCCGTCACCGGCACCCGCGCATCGGGCAGGCCGAACGCCGACTCCAGCCGCCCGCGCACGAGGTGCGACGCGGCCGGCACGACGCGGATGCCGGCCGCGGTCCGGCGGTACAGCACTCGCAGCGCGCGCCGCGCGAGTCGGGCGAGCGCGCCGCTGCCGAGGACAGCGGGCGGTCGCAGGGTCTCGGGGGAATCGAGGCCGATGCGCTTGAGCGGGATCCCGTGCCACAGCTGGACGACGAAAGCGCCGTGGGTCGCATAGCGGTTGACGTCGCCGAACCCGTGGGTCACGACGACCACACGGGCGCGCGCGGTCAGCCACAGGCCGCGAAGGGACTGCTTCGGCGCGTGCGGGATGCCTCGGGACGAGGCATCCGTCGCCTGCCGTCTGTCGCCCACGAGCCAGACGGCGCGCTCGCCGCCCGCTGCCGCCGCCTCCCACAGGGCGAGGGCGCCGTCGGCGATACCGATCGCGCAGCCGAAGACCCAGCGGTTCCGGGAGCGGGGCACGACCAGGGTGAGAAGGCGTCCCGCGGCGTAGAGCGGAAGGCGAGCCAGCTTCGCCGCGTTCCCCGCGCCGAAAGAGAAGGACGCCACCCCGCGAGCCTATCGCGGGGTGGCGTCCCGGCCCGGGAGGGCCTGCTGGAGTCGTTACTCGCCGAGCGTGCCGAGCGTGACGGTGACGGTCTGGGAGTCGCCGCCGCGGACGTACGTCAACTTGGCGTCGCTGCCGCCGGCCGCCGCACGCACCTGCGCCGTGAGGTCGGTCGCGTCGGTCACCGGCACGCCGTTGAACTCGGTCACGATGTCGCCCTTCTCCAGGCCCGCGGCCGCTGCCGCTCCGCCGTCGACGACCTCGGCGATGTAGGCGCCGGTGATGGTGGCGTCCTCGACGGATGCCGCGTCCTGCACGCTCGCTCCGAGGAGGCCGTGCGTCGCCTTGCCCGTGTCGATGATCTCGCTCGTCACGCGCTTGACGATCTCGGACGGGATGGAGAACCCGACGCCGATGTTGCCCGACTGACCGGCGGACCCGCCGGCGGAGGCGATCGCCACGTTGATGCCGATGAGCTTGCCCTCGCCGTCGACGAGCGCGCCGCCGGAGTTGCCGGGGTTGATCGCGGCGTCGGTCTGGATCACCGAGATCGAGATCGACTCCGTCGCACGCTGCTGGGTCTGGCCCTGTCCGAAGTCGAACTGGAAGGGGCTCTGCCCGCCCTGGTCGGGGGTCTCGCCGCCGTTGTCGGAGTCGCCGTCGGGGGCGGCCGACGAGGCGATCTGGATCGAGCGGTTGAGAGCGCTGATGATGCCGGTCGTGACCGTGTTCGACAGCCCGAGAGGCGCGCCGATGGCGACCGTCTCGTCGCCGACGTTGAGCTTGGACGAGTCGGCGAACTCGACGGGCGTGAGGCCCTCCGCGTCCACGAGCTTGATGACGGCGAGGTCGTACGTCGGGTCGGTGCCCACGATCTCGGCCTTGTACACCTTCCCGTCGGAGGTCGTGACCTTGATCTCGGCGTCGGCGGTCGCGCCGTCGAGGGTCACGACGTGGGTGTTCGTCACGACGTATCCGTCCTCGGTGAGGACGACACCCGATCCGGTGCCGCCGCCGGAGCTGCTCGTGGCCGCGATCGTGACGACGCTCGGGAGCACCTTGGCGGCGATGCCGGTGGTCTGGTTGACCGAGTCGGTGTCGTTGACCGTGACGGTGGTCGGGCCGGCCGCGGGGTTGGACCCGTCCGTGCCGAAGACGTTCACGCCGGCGTACGCGCCGCCGAGGCCCGCGGCACCTCCGACGATCGCGGCGGCGACGATGAGCCCCACGACCTTGCCGGCGCCGGACTTCTGCTTGGTCGCGGTCGTGGTGGGCACGGCGCCGGTGACCGGAGCGCCGAGGGGAGCCGTGGGCTGCGTCTGGTGGGCTCCCGGGCCGAACGACGAGGCGTACGGCTGACCGGGGTGCGCGGGGTGCGCCGGCTGACCCTGCTGTCCGGGCTGACCGGCGTAGGCCTGGGGATGCGGGACGCCGTACTGCTGCGGGTAGCCGGGGTACGCGGGACGCTGCTGCTGCTGCCCGGGCGCCTGCCATCCGGCGGGGGCCTGGGGCTGCTGCTGCTGGGGCGCCGCGGGGGACGCGGGGTACGCCGGCTGCTGCTGCTGCTGCGGCTGCTGCGGCGCGGGCGGAGCAGGCGGGGTCTGCGGAACGGCGTTCTCGGGGTTGTGGTCGGCGGGGCGGTCGCCCGTGGTGTCGCTCATGGATGCTCCTTGTGGACAAGTGCTCTCACTGTGCCCTGCGAGTCTGTGCATTTCTTATGCCCGCGTTGGGACTCGACTTTGCGAGTAGCGTGAACCCGATGCGAGAGATTCCAGGCGCTTGGCGCCGCGTGGTCACGGGTGCGGGGCTCGTCGGATCAGACGGGACGGTTCGTCCCACCATCTTCGCCGAGATGAGTGCGCTCGCGGCCGAAACGGGGGCCGTGAACCTGGGTCAGGGCTTCCCGGACGAGGACGGACCGTTCGAAGTGCTCGAGACGGCCAGGGCAGCCATCGCGAACGGCGTCAACCAGTACCCGCCGGGGCGGGGCATTCCGGACCTCCTCGCTGCCGTGGCCGAGCACCAGCGGCGCTTCTACGGGCTCACGCTGGATCCCGCGCGCAACGTGCTCGTGACGGCCGGGGCGACGGAGGCGATCGCCGCCGCGCTGCTGGCCCTCGTGGAGGGTCCGGATGACGAGATCGTCGTGTTCGAGCCGTATTACGACGAGTACGCCGCCGTCGTCGCGCTCACCGGGGCGCGATTGGTGACGGTGCCGCTGCAGTGGCCCGATTTCCAGCCGGACCTCGACCGCCTGCGGGATGCCGTCACCGATCGGACGCGGGTGATCCTCGTCAACGACCCGCACAATCCGACCGGTGCGGTCTTCACGGCCGACGTCCGGACGCTCCTGGTCGAGCTGGCCGATCGGCACGATGCGATCCTCGTGACGGACGAGGTGTACGAGCATCTCGCGTTCGACGGGCCGCACGTGCCGCTGGCGACCCTTCCCGGCGCATGGGACCGGACGATCGCGATCTCGTCGGGCGGGAAGACCTTCTCGACCACGGGGTGGAAGATCGGGTGGGCGACCGGGCCCGCCATCCTCATCGACGCCGTCCTCGCGATCAAGCAGTGGCTGACCTACGTCAACGGCGCGCCCTTCCAGCCCGCCATCGCGACCGGGCTCCGCCTCCCCGACCACTACTTCCACGGCATCGCCGACGCGCTGCGCGACAAGCGCGACCTCCTCGGACGCGGACTGCGGGCGGCCGGCTTCGAGGTGTCGGTGCCGTCCGGGTCGTACTTCACGGTGGCGGATGCCGCTCCCCTCGGAGCGACGGATGCCGCCGACTTCTGCCGCACGCTTCCCCGTCGCGCCGGCGTCGTCGCGATCCCGCTCCCCGCGTTCGCGACCCCCGAGCATCGAGCCGACTATGCGACACTCGTGCGGTTCGCCGCCTGCAAGCGGGTCGAGGTGCTCGACGAGGCGGCATCCCGCCTCGCGGCCCTTTCGCGCTGACGTCCCGCGTCAGTCCCTCGGCGCGACACGCAGCCGGCGCAGGGCCAGCGACGGATTGACCCGGCGCACCCGCTCGACGGCGTCGGGATCGAGATGGCCGACGGCGACATCGGTGGCGGTGCCGACCGCCGCGATCTGCATGCCCTGCGGGTCGACGATCATCGACAGGCCCACCCCGAGCGGCGGCGGATGGTCCGCGGCCGCCACGAAGACGGTGTTCTCGATCGCGCGCGCCTGGACGAGCGTGCGCCAGTGGTGCTCCTTGAGCGGTCCGCGCACCCACTCGGACGGCACGAGGAACACCTCGGCCCCGGCATCCACGAGCAGTCGGCCGACCTCCGGGAAGCGCAGGTCGTAGCAGGTCATGAGCCCGAAGCGGAGCCCGTCCACCTCGAACGTCTCCGGATCAGCGAGCTCGCCGCGCTCGACCCAGTCGGACTCGCGCTGTCCGAACGCGTCGTAGAGGTGAAGCTTCCGGTATCGCGCGACGACGCCCGACGCGTCCACGGCGACCACGGTGTTGCGCACCCGGCGCCCGTCTCCGGCCCGCTCCAGAAGCCCCGCCACGACGACGAGGCCGTGCTCGGCGGCCAAGCGCGTGAGCGCGTGCGTGAAGGGCCCGTCCACATCCTGGGCATGCACGGCGAGGGACTCGTCGAACGGGTCGATGAAGTAGCTCGAGTACTCGGGGAACACCACGACGCCCGCGCCGCGGTCGGCAGCGGTCTGGATGAGCTCGGTGATCAGATCGACGTTGGCGGAGGCATCCGCCGTCGGGGAGAACTGTGCGACGGCGACGGCGAGGGTCATCGCATCTCCTCCCTGCGCCCGCGGATGCGCAGAACGGTCGGGACGACGATCCAGAGCACGACCAGGATCGTCCCCAGGATCACCGCGACGACGGTGGCGGCGGTGTCGCTGACGACGATGTCGAAGACGAAGGCGACGACACCGACGACGAGCGCCGCGACCGTGAAGAGCGCCGCGGAGAGGGCGACGTGGCCGTACGCGACGACCCTCCGCTTCAGCCGCTGGCGGAAGAGGATGCGATGGAGGGCGACGGGCGCGAGCGCGAAGATCGTGCTCAGCCCGGCGAGGACGACGAGCACGAGATAGAAGGTCCGCTGGTCGCCGGTCAGATCCCCGAAGGCCGGCTGGAAGGCCAGCGCCAGCAGGAATCCTGTGAGGATCTGCGTGCCGGTCTGGAGGACGCGGAGCTCCTGGAGGACCTCTCCCCAGTTGCGATCCGCGCGCTCGTTCGGCGTCTCGTCACGGCCGTCCCGAACGTCGTCGCGGCGGTCGTCGCGGCGTGCGGTGGGGGCGTCCGGCGGCATGGATTCATCCTGGTCCGATCGGGCCGCGCGCGGCAAGCGAGCCGGGCTCGTGTCGGGCGGCGCCTTGGAACCGTGCTAGGCTTTTCATTGTGCCGCGGGGTGGAGCAGCTCGGTAGCTCGCTGGGCTCATAACCCAGAGGTCGCAGGTTCAAATCCTGTCCCCGCAACGAAATGAAGAAGGCGTCCCCGCCAGGGGGCGCCTTCTTCACTTCGTCAGCGCGACCGGCCCTTTGCACCGCACTTCAGGCGGTCCCGCGCCGCAGAGGCTCCGCGAGTCGCGGAGCGGCTCGTGGAGGGGCGGCGTGGCCAAATCCTGTCCCCGCAACAAGCAGAAGAGGGCGTCCCCGCCAGGGGGCGCCTTCTTTATTTCGATGGCGCGACCGGCCCTTTGCACCGCACTTCAGGCGGTCCCGCGGGTCATCGGCCGGGATCGACGGCGTCGCTGAGCCGGAACAGGAATCTCGCGATGGTCTCCAGCTCGTCATCGGCGAACTCCTCCGCGACGCCCCTCATAGCTCGCAGTCGCTCGCTGAAGTGCCGGTGGAACTCATCGCGCGAGGCCTGCGTCAGGGCGACGATGCGCGACCGGCGATCGTGCGGATGAGGACGCCGCTCGAGGTGCCCCGACGCCGTCAGGCGATCGAGGAGCTTCGTGGTGGACGCCGTCGAGATGCGCAGGTGCCGGGCGAGGTCGCGCGGACTCACCGTCTCACCGCGCTGCTCTCGGACGATGAGCATGCGCAGGGCCGCGACATCCGAGGCGTTCATGTCCATGTCGCCCTTCATGCCGCTGTGCATGCGGTCCAGGGCGTCGCCCAGGGCTCGGATACCCTTGAGAACATCCATCACCGCATGGTCGCGGCCCGTCTTCGGGATCCACCGCTGCTGCATCTGTGGACACACCTCCGCACCCTATGTATCATCGACGAAACGAGATCGCTAGATTACCTAGCGAAATTACGGAGGATACACATGGCCGATATCGATCACGTCGTCCTCCTGGACGATGACGGGCGAGAGATCGGCACCGCGCTCAAGAGCAGCGTCCACGGTACCGACACCGCCCTCCACCTCGCATTCTCCTGCCACGTCGTCAACGACGAGGGCCAGGTGCTCGTGACACGCCGTGCGCTGGGGAAGACCACCTGGCCCGGGGTCTGGACCAACTCGTTCTGCGGCCACCCCCGCCCCGCCGAGCCGGTCATCACGGCCGTCCGCCGGCGAGCGGAGTACGAGCTGGGCATCACCCTCTCCGAGATCGAGCTCGCCCTTCCGCTCTTCCGATACCGCGCCGTCGACGCCAACGGGATCGTAGAGCACGAGCTGTGCCCGGTCTACACGGCCCGCACGAACGACGAGCCCGTGCTGAACCCGCTCGAGGTCGTCGACGCGCGCTGGGTCGACCCGGCCGATCTCGCGGCATCCCTCGACTCGACGCCGTGGGCCTTCAGCCCGTGGCTCGTCCTGCAGGCCGAGCAGCTGCATCTGTTCGACACGACGCAGCCGCGCGAACGACGACGAGCCTCATGATCGCCCTCGCGCCGGCCCCCGCCGCTGCCATCGACGACGCCATCGACGACGCCGTCTCGCGCATCCGAGATCGTGCCGACGCCCTGGGCGGCGGCTTCAGCGAATTGGGCGCCGCCATCGCGCGCGCCACGGCGGGAGGCAAGCGATTCCGTCCCGCGCTGGTCGCCGCGGCCTTCGAGGCCTTCGGCGGGTCGGTCGCGGACGCTCGCGGGCTGTACCCGGTGGCCGCCGCGTTCGAGCTGCTGCACACCGCCTTCGTCGTGCACGACGACGTGATCGACCACGACACGGTGCGCCGGGGCATCCCGAACGTCGCCGGTGAGTTCCGCCTTCGCGGCCGCGCGCGGGGCGCGGATGCCGCGGGCGCCGCCCTCCTCGGAGACGCCGCCGCGATCCTCGCCGGCGATCTGCTGCTGCACGAGGCCTGCCGCCTCGTCGCGATGGCGGACGCGACGCCCTCGCAGCGGGAGGCGCTGCTCGGTCTCGTCGATGACGCGGTCTTCATCTCGGCCGCCGGGGAGCTCGCCGACGTCGAGAACGCCGTCTCGGCGGACTACGCCGACTCCGAGGCGCTCCTGGCCGCCGCCCACGACAAGACAGCCGTCTACTCGTTCACGGCTCCGCTCTCGGCGGGCGCCGTGCTCGCCGGAGCACCCGCTGAGGCGATCGCGGCGCTCGCGGAGGCCGGCCGCCATCTGGGCCTGGCCTTCCAGCTGGCCGACGACCTGATCGGGGCCTTCGGGACCGCCGACCAGGCGGGGCGCGAATCGGGCGGCGACCTCCGCGAGGCCAAGCGCACGCCCCTCATCGGCTTCGCCCGGGAGTCGGATGCGTGGTCCCGCGTCAACGAGGCGATCTCGGTCGCGCACACCGGACCCATCGCCGTCCGCGAGGCGCAGCTCGCGCTCGACGAGAGCGGTGCCCGCACCCGCTTGGTCGCCCTCGTGGACGAGGCGCTGGGCGAGGCCCGGATCGCGGCCTCCGACCCCGCTCTGCCCGCCGACGCGGCGCGCCTGGTCAGCACCATCGCCGGCGAGATCGCCCGGAGGATCCCGTGACCGGCCGGCGCGATGACGAGGTCACCGGGCTCGCGCTGTACGACAGGACGGCCGAGGATGCCGCGGCTGCCGTGATCGCGGCCTATTCGACATCGTTCGGCCTCGCCAGCCGCATGCTCGGCCCTCGCGTTCGCTCCCACGTGCGCAACATCTACGCGCTCGTGCGCGTCGCCGACGAGATCGTCGACGGGCCCGCGCGGTCGGCGGGTCTGGACGCCGAGACCGAGCGGCGGGTGCTGGACGACCTCGAGACCGAGACCCTGGACGCGATCGACCGGGGCTTCAGCGCCAACCTCGTCGTGCACGCGTTCGCGCGCACCGCGCGCGAGTGCGGCATCGGCGGAGACCTCGTGCGCCCCTTCTTCACCTCGATGCGCACCGACCTCACCACGGCCCAGCACGACGGCGCATCGCACGACGCGTACGTCTACGGCTCGGCGGAGGTCGTCGGGCTCATGTGCCTGCAGGCGTTCGTCAACGCCGGTGAGGGGGCCCCGCGCCAGCCGGAGCCCCGCCTCGTCGACGGAGCACGGCGGCTCGGCGCCGCCTTCCAGGACGTCAACTTCCTCCGCGACGCCGACCACGACGCGGGCGCCCTCGGGCGGGACTATCTCGGCGCGTCCACGCGCGAGGAGGTGCTCGCCCGCATCGACGCCGACCTCGACGCCGCCGCGGAGGTCATTCCGCTGCTTCCGGCTGACTGCCGCCGCGCCGTGACAGCCGCCCATGATCTGTTCGCCGCCCTCGCCGTGCGCCTGCACGGCGAGCCCGAGCCGGAGGCCCGTGTGCGCGTGCCCAACCCCGTCAAGGCCCTCGTCGCCGCCCGAGCATGGCTCGGCTTCTCACCCCGGAGCGCTCGCGCATGAACCGGGTCGAATCACCCCGCCGCGCGGGGACCGCCGTCGTCGTCGGCGGCGGAATCGCCGGCCTCGCCACGGCGGCGCTCCTGGCGTCGGAGGGGTGGCGCGTACGCGTCTTCGAGGGCCGCGACGAGCTGGGCGGCCGGGCGGGCTCGTGGGAGCGCGACGGCTTCCGGTTCGACACCGGGCCGAGCTGGTACCTGATGCCCGAGGTGTTCGAGCACTTCTTCCGGCTCCTCGGCACGACCGCGAGCGACGAGCTCGACCTCGTGCCGCTCCACCCCGCCTACCGGGTGTACACCGAAGGGCGCCCTGAGCCGATGGACGTCGTGTCGGGGCGCGAGGAGGCGACCGCTCTCTTCGAGAGTGTCGAGCCGGGCGCGGGCGCGAAGCTCGCGGCCTACCTCGACTCCGCCGCCGACGCCTACGACCTCTCCGTCACGCGCTTCCTGTACGACCCGTACGAGACGACCGCGGGCCTGCGCGACCCCGAGCTCCTCCGCCGGCTGCCCCGCCTGGCGCCGCTGCTCACGCGGCCGCTCGCGTCCTACATCGAGCAGCGCTTCGCCGATCAGCGGCTGCGGCAGATCCTCGGCTACCCCGCGGTCTTCCTGGGCGGCTCGCCGTACGGGGTGCCGAGTCTCTACCACCTCATGAGTCACCTCGACCTCGACGAGGGCGTCCTCTACCCGCGCGGAGGCTTCACCGAGATCATCGGGGCGATCGAGCGCCTCGCCCGCGCCCGGGGCGTCGAGATCGAGACCGGCGCGAAGGTCGTGCAGATCGAGACGACGGATGCCTCGAAGACCGCGCGGGCCACCGGCATCCGTCTCTCCGACGGACGCTCGGTCGATGCCGACCTCGTCGTCTCGACCGCCGATCTGCATCACACCGAGACGGCCCTCGTGCCGAGGGGGCTTCAGACCTACCCCGAGTCGTGGTGGCAGAAGCGCACGCCCAGCCCCGGCGCCCTCCTGCTGCTCCTCGGCGTCCGCGGTGAGCTTTCCGAGCTCGCGCATCACACGCTGCTGTTCACCGAGGACTGGCGCTCGAACTTCGACCTGATCTTCGGAGCGCAGCCCGGCATCCCCGATCCGGCGTCCCTCTACGTCTGCCGGCCCAGCGCGTCGGATGCGACGGTCGCCCCTCCCGGCCACGAGAACCTGTTCGTGCTCGTCCCCGTCCCCGCGGACCCGTCGCTCGGACACGGCGGCGAAGACGGCGACGGCGACCCGCGCATCGAGAAGGCCGCCGACGCCGTCATCCGGCAGCTCTCGTCGTGGTGCGGCATCCCCGATCTCGCCGACCGCATCGTCGTCCGCCGCACGATCGCTCCCGGCGACTTCGCGTCCGACCTCAACGCATGGCGGGGCAACGCCCTGGGCCTCGCGCACACCCTGGGTCAGAGCGCCGTCTTCCGACCGCGCAACGCCTCGAAGCGCGTCGACCGGCTCATGTACGCCGGAGGCTCGGCGCTTCCGGGCATCGGCCTGCCGATGTGCCTGATCTCGGCCGAGCTCGTGGTGAAGCGGCTCCGCGGCGACCGGTCCCCCGGACCGATCGCCGAGCCGGTCCCGGCGAAGGCCTGACGTGCCGGGACTGTATCTCCTCGCGATCCTCCTCTCGCTCGCGGGCATCGTGATCATCGACCTGCGCTGGCGCCTCGCCCTGCCTGTCGCCGCCGGCCGCACGCTCGCCGCCGTCGGGATCGGCACCGTCTTCTTCCTGGCGTGGGACGCCGTGGGCATCGCGAACGGCATCTTCCTCAAGGGCGACAGCCCGCTGTACGTGGGATTCGACTTCGCCCCCGAGCTCCCGCTGGAGGAGCCGGTCTTCCTGATCTTCCTGTGCTACCTCGCCCTCGTCACGTGGGCGGGCGCGATGCGCCTGCTCGCCCGGGGCCGGCGGGGATCGGCTTCGGAGGCGTCGGCCGGGTCCGCCGTGAAGCCGGGACGGAGCGACCAGACGTGATCACCTACCCGATGATCGTCGTGCCGTTCATCCTCCTCACGATCGTCGTCACCCTCTCGACGCTCCGGCGGCCGCACTTCGGGCGACGGATGCTGGCCTCTGCCATCGCCGCGGTCGTGCTGCTCGCGCTCACCGCCGTCTTCGACAACCTGATGATCGGCTCAGGGCTGATCGAGTACCCCGAGGATCAGCTCAGCGGCGTGCGGATCGGCATCGCCCCCATCGAGGACTTCTCCTACTCGCTGTGCGCGGCGTTCCTGATCCCGGCGGTGTACACGCTGCTCACGCCGAGGAGGACCGCGTGAGCTCGACGGAGCATCTGCCGGTGCGTCGCGTCGTGCGGGACCTCTTCGTCTCGTCGCGCCCGGTCAGCTGGATCAACACCGCGTTTCCTTTCGCCGCCGCCTACCTCCTCACCACCCGGCAGGTCGACGCCGTCTTCGTCATCGGCACGCTGTTCTTCCTGGTGCCGTACAACCTCGCGATGTACGGCATCAACGACGTCTTCGACTACGAGTCGGATCTGCGCAACCCGCGCAAGGGCGGCGCGCACGGAGCGGTGCTCGACCGCCGCATGCACGGCATCACGCTGTGGGCCGCCGGTCTGTCCTGCCTTCCCTTCGTCGTCTTCCTCGTGATCGCGGGCTCACCGCTGTCCTGGCTGGTGCTGGCGCTGAGCCTGTTCTTCGTGGTCTTCTACAGCGCCCCGCCGCTGCGGCTGAAGGAACGGCCGTTCGCGGACTCCGTGACCAGCAGCATCCACTTCTTCTCCCCCGCCGTCTACGGTCTTGTCCTCGCCGGAGCGGTGTGGACGTGGCAGCTTGCCGCGGTCATCCTCGCCTTCGCGCTGTGGGGCGTCGCCTCGCACGCCTTCGGCGCCGTGCAGGATGTCATCGCCGACCGGGAGGCGGGCATCTCGTCGATCGCCACGGCGCGGGGAGCGCGGTGGACGGTGTGGTTCGCCCTTGCCTGCTACGCCGGGGCGGGGGTCGTCATGCTCGCGAGCGCGTGGCCCGGGCCGCTCGCGGCGATCCTCGCACTGCCGTACCTCGCGGCCGTCTGGCCCTACCGCGGCGTGACCGACGAGACCGCCGAGACGGCGACGCGCGGCTGGGATCGCTTCCTGTGGATCAATCAGATCGCGGGCTTCGGCGTGACCCTGCTGCTGATCTGGTACTGGGTCCTGACGGGCTGAGGCCGAGCGGTCGCCCGCCCGGCCCCGGCCGCGCAGGCGAGGCGCTCAGCCGCCCAGTTCGATGAGCCTCTCGACGGCCGCGGTCAGCCGGGCGTCGGCTTCTCCGTACGCCGCCCAGTCTCCGGCAGTGAGCGCGGTCTGACGATCGATCATCGCCTGCTGCGCTTCCTGCAGGGCCGCTTCGTACGCGTCGGCGGGCGCCGACGGAGACGGCTGCGGGGCCGGCTCGGTCGGGGTGGGCGCGGGCGTCGGCGCGGTCTCCGGCTCGGTGGGCGCGGGCGTCGGAGCCACCTCGTTGTCGCCCGCCTCGGCGCCGGAGTCGCCGCCGAACAGCGCGTCGAGCGCCTCGTTGAGGGTGTCCTCGAAGGCCACCTGGTTGCCGAACGACACCAGCACCTTCTGCAGAGTCGGCAGCTTCGTGGCGCCCGACGACTGGACGAACACCGGCTGGACGTACAGGAGGCCGCCTCCGACCGGGAGCGTCAGGAGGTTGCCGTTGAGGACGTCGGACTGGCCCTGCCTCAGGATGTTGATGAAGGCGGAGACCTGCGGATCGGCGTCGAAGGTGTTCTGCACCTGGCCGGGACCGGGCACGCTCGTGTCGGCGTCGATCACCAGCATCCTGAGCTTGCCGTAGTCCTCCGCCCTGACGCCCTCTTCGTTGCCGGCGTTGGAGTCGACCGCGAGGTAGCCCATGAGGACGTTCCGCGTGTTCTCACCGCCCGGGATGAAGCTCGTGAACATCGAGTACGACGGCGCCTCCTGACCCGGCATCTGCATCGTCAGGTAGTACGGCGGCTGGAGCTGGTTCTGGTTCTGCGGGTCGTTGGGCGTGGTCCAGGCGTTGTCGCGCTGATAGAACGACTGCGCGTCGTCGACGTGGTACACCCCGAGCATGGCGCGCTGGGCCTTGAAGAGGTCGGTCGGGTAGCGCACGTGACTCATCAGGTCGGCCGACATGGACGAGATCGGCTTCAGCGTCGACGGGTAGACCTTCTGCCACGTCTGGAGGATCGGGTCCTCCACATCCCACGCGTAGAGCGTGACGGAGCCGTCGTACGCGTCGACGGTCGCCTTCACCGAGTTGCGGATGTAGTTGACATTGTCGAGGGCCACGCGCGGGGCCTCGTTGTTCGCGTCCGCGATCGCCTGCGACAGGCTCACGAGCGTGGAGTACGGGTAGTCGTCACTGGTCGTGTAGCCGTCGATGATCCAGACGATCCGGCCGTCGACGATGCTGGGGTACGGGTCGCTGTCGAGCTCCAGGTAGGGCGCCGCCTTCTGCACGCGCTGACGCGGGTCGCGGTCGTACAGGATCTGCGAGTCCTCGTTGAGGTAGTCGGAGAAGAGGATCTGCTCGGACTGGAACTTCAGGGCGTAGATGAGCCGATTGAAGACGTTGCCGACGCTCGGGCCGCCGTCGCCCTCGAACGTCGTCTTGGTCTCGGTCGCGCCGTCCTCGCCCGCGGGGTAGTCGAGCTCGATCGGCGCCGTGCCCGCGGGTGCGCCCACGATCGAGTACGCGGGCGAGTCCTCGCCGAAGTAGACGCGCGGCTCGAAGTCCTCCTGGTCGGTCAGGATGCCCGAGACCGGGATGCCGCGCTCGATGAACACGGGATTGCCGTCGGTCGTACGGTCGTTGCCCTTGGCCGCGACGATCCCGTAGCCGTGGGTGTAGACGAGGGTGGAGTTCTGCCAGGATGCCGCGTTCCCGAGCTGCGAGACATCGAGCTCGCGCACCGACACCACGGTGTCCTGCGAGACGCCGTCGATCTCGTAGCGGTCGACGTCGAGCGGGTCGGCGAACTGGTAGTACGAGCGGAACTGCTCGAGCTGGCGGATCGTGGGGCTGATGATCGCCGGGTCCATGATGCGGATCTGCGCGGTCGTGGCCGCGTCGGCACGCAGCTGACCGGGCTCGGCGTCCGTCGTGGCGGTGTAGTCGCTCTTGTCGAGGCCCGCGATCCCGTAGGCCTCCTTCGTCATGTCGATGTTGCGCTGGTAGAACTCGCCCTCGAGCGCGAGCTGGTTGGGGCGCACCTGGAAGGTGTTGAGCACCCACGGGTAGCCGACGCCGAGCACGATCGCCGAGACGATGAGGAGCGCCGTCGCGATGAGCGGGTAGCGCCACCGGCCGATGACGGCGGTCACGAAGAAGAGGATCGCGACGAGGATGGCGACGATCGACAGGATCGTGAGGCCGGGGATGATGGCGTGGGTGCCGACGTAGCCCGGTCCGACGATGCGATCGCCCGGCTCGACGAGCGTCTTGTAGCGGTCGAGCCAGAGGCTGGCTCCCTGCACGAGCAGGTAGAGACCGGCGAGGACGGCGAGCTGGATGCGTGCCGCCTTGGAGATGCGCAGCTCGCGCTGCCCGACGCGTACCGACCCGTAGAGGTAGGACACGAGGCCTGTCACGAGGAGGCACACGAGCAGGACCGCCGAGAGGAAGCCGAGCAGCGAGCTGTAGAAGGGCATCGCGAAGAGGTAGAAGCCGGTGTCGAGGCCGAACTGCGGATCGGTCATGGCCGTCTGCACGCCGTTGATCCACATCCACGTCGTCTCCCACTGGGCGGAGGCGGCGAAGCCGGCGAAGAACCCGAAGAAGACCGGGATGCCCCACATCGCCAGGCGGCGCAGCGGCTCGACGACCTCCTGGTAGCGGTCCAGCTGCGAGCTCAGGCGCGCGTACACGGGACGCAGGCGATACGCCAGCTGGATGGCGAGCCAGACCGGCACGGCCATGCCGAGGAATCCGACGACGAACATCGCCAGTCGCGCGAGCCATTGGGTGATCAGCACGCTCTGGAACCCGAGCTGCTCGTACCACAGCCAGTCTGCGTAGAGGTTCGCGAAGATGAAGAACGCCACCACGAGGGCGGCGATGATCGCGAGGGTTATGGCGATGATCCGCCGGGTTCGGGAGGGCGTGGCCTGATTCGGCGCTGACGTCGTGGTCACCGTCTCATCCTAGGCGGGCCGTTCTGGGCGAATGCCGAGTCCGCGCTCGGCGAACTCCCTGAGGACCGCTCACCCCGCGGTGCACGTCGGGAGGGCATCGAGGTCGGCCCCCTCGCGGACCGCCGACAGGGCGTCCAGCGCGTCGTCGAGGGTCTCGACCGCGAAGACGCGCAGCCCGGACGGGATGTGCCCCACGACCTCATCGCAGTTCGCCTCGGGCGCGAGGAAGTAGTCCGCTCCCGCTCCATCGGCGCCCCACAGCTTCTGCCGGATGCCGCCGATGGGGCCGACGGTGCCGTCGGCGGTGATCGTGCCCGTCCCGGCGACCTTCTGGCCGCCGTTGAGCTCCCCGGGCGTGAGCGTGTCGATGATTCCGAGGGCGAACATCATGCCGGCGCTCGGACCGCCCACGTTGTTCAGCTGGATCGCCACGTCGATCGGGAACTCATAGTCGTTGAGGAGCGTGATTCCGAGGAGCCACAGCGTCTCCCCGTCGATCTCCGCCTCGCGGGGGGTGACGCTCACGTTCATCGCGCCGCCGTCCCGGTCGATCGTGAGGGTCACGGGCGCGCCGTCGCCGGCGTTGACGATGTCCCGCAGCTGTTCCCCGGAGGCGACGTCGGTCCCATCGGCCGCCAGGATGACGTCGCCCTCCTGCAGCACCTCCGCGGCCGCGGAGTCCTCGGTGAACGAGTGGACGGTCAGCCGGGGCACGACGTCGTATCCGAGCTCGCTCAGGGCCGCGGCCGTCGCCTCCTTCTGGGAGTCGATCATCATCGCCGAGCTCTCGGCGTTGCGCTCCTCGCTCGTCTGGTTCGCCGGGAACACGGCATCCAGGGGCAGGACGGCCTTCGTCGGATCGAACCACGCGGTCGCGAGCTCGACCCAGTTGGGCGTGCGCTCGCGGTTGCCGACGACCTGGACGGTCAGGAGGTCCAGCGCTCCGGACGTCGGGTACGTCTCGGCGCCCTCCACGGAGATGAGCGGCACGTCCTCGCCGTCGGCGGACGTCGCCGTGCCGAGCGTGTTGTACACGGGGCCGGGTCGCTGGATGACGTAGGCCGTGGGCAGGAGGGTCAGGACGAGCAGCACCACCATCGCGACCGCGAGAGCCCACACGCCGGCCAGAGCGCTGCGGCTCATGCGCCGCCGAGGGGCAGGCGCGAGGGGACCGTTCTCTTCGGGCAGAGCCACGTTGGACCTTTCTCACCGGTGGATTCGCGTGTCGTTCGCGACCGGCGTACAGCGTGAAGGTCCGGGCCGGGGAGCGCGAGGATGCGTGCGACTAGCGTAGAGCGCAAGCTCATCACCCGGCTGAAAGGCGGCTGAAGTGGCAGACGACGATCGCAGCCCCGAAGAGGAGTTCCAGGAGCTGATCCGTCAGCTGTTCGGCGGAGGTGCCGACGGCATCGACCCCGAGCAGCTCTCGCGCCTCACGGGCATGGGGATCGACCCCGCGATGATGCAGACGATCATGCGGAATCTCCAGGGCGCCTTCGAGGGCGACGGCGAGATCTCGTGGGATCTCGCCCAGCGCCAGGCGCTGCACATCGCCAATCAGGACGGTCTCGGCGTGACGGCAGGTCAGCGGACCGACCTCGACCAGGCCTTCGCGCTGGCGACGCTCTGGCTGAGCGAGGCGACGACGATCTCCGAGCTGGCGACGTCCCCGCGGGCTCTCACGCGGGGCGGCTGGGTCGAGGCCACCCTCCCGGTATGGCAGGAGCTCGCCGAACCGGTCGCCACGAGCATCGCCGACGCCCTCACCACAGCGCTCCGCGACCAGGCCCCTGACGACATGCAGAGCCTCGTGCAGGGTGCCGGCCGTCTCATGCGCACCGTCGGCGGATCGCTGTTCGCGACGCAGCTGGGTCAGGTCGTCGGCCGGCTCTCGCTGGAGGTGGTCAGCGGCGGCGATGTCGGCATCCCCCTGCTCCCCGCCGGCGAGGCGGCGATCCTCCCGCAGAACTTCGCCGATTTCGGACGCGACCTCGAGATCCCCGAGGACCAGCTCGCGCTCTACATCGCCACCCGCGAGCTCGCCCATGCGCGTCTGTTCCGCCACGCGCGCTGGCTGCGACTGCATGTCATCTCCCAGATCACCGAGTTCGCTCGGGGCATCCATGTCGACACCGAGGCCCTCGAGGAGCTCGCGTCGCGCTTCGATCCGTCGCAGCCCGAGGAGCTGCGCAGCGCCCTCGAGAGCGGCGCGCTGCTGCCCGCCCGTTCCGAAGCGCAGACGGCGGCGCTGACGAGGCTCGAGAACCTCCTCGCCACGATCGAGGGCTGGGTCGACGTCGTCACGGCTTCCGCCACCGGCCGCCTTCCCTCCGCGGAGCGCATCGCCGAGGCCGTCCGTCGCCGCCGGGCCGTGGGCGGACCCGCCGAGCAGGCCCTCGGCTCGCTGGTCGGACTGGAGCTGCGGCCGCGGCGCATGCGCGAGGCCGCGGCGATGTGGCGGGCGGTGACGGATGCCGTGGGCGTGGGCGCCCGCGACGCTCTGTGGGACTACCCCGACCTCATGCCGACCTCGGAGGACATCGACGACCCGTCGGGTCTCGTCGCACGGCTGCAGGCGCGGGCTCGCGGCGAGGAGCCGGCGCGCGACGCGTTCGACGACGCACTGGAGCTGCTGCTCGCGGGCGATCAGGACGGCGGGGGGTCCGACCGCTCCGGGCCCGAGAGCACGCCGGACGACGAACGCCCCGTCTGACTCCTCTCCTCCCCAGCCGGCCAGAGGGGCGCCGCCGCTGCCGGCCGGCTGTGGAAACGGGTCGCCAGCGATGTGCGCGCGCCGAAGATCGAAGGATGCTGCGTCTCGACCCCGCCCATCCCCCGCTGTGGCGGGATGCCTCGACCCTCCAGTTCGGTCTCGACGCCGTGGCCATCGTCGAGCACGTCGAGCCGTGGCAGGAACGCCTCGTCCACGAGCTCGAGCAGGGTGTCCCGCCCGCCGCGCTCGACGCCGTGGGGACGGCGCTAGGGGGACGGGCGGGCGAGGCCGAGCAGTTCGTCGAGCGGATCCGCCGCGCCCTGGCCACGCCTCGCCCGGCCGATCGGCGGGAGGTCGTGCTGCAGGTGGCCGACACCACCCCGCATGACGTCGTCGACAGCGTCGTGCGAGCGCTCTCGGCATCCGGAGTCTCGTCGTCGGTCGAGCCGTGGGCCGGCTCGCCGGCGGCCGAACCCGGCGCGGCCGCGCCGGTCATCCTCATCGCGCAGCATGTCGTCGTGCCGCGGCAGGCGGCCGTCGCGCTCGGCAGAGACCTCACGCACCTCCCCTTGGTGTTCGGAGGAGCGAGCGTCCAGGTGGGGCCGGTCGTGCGCCCCGGCCGGACGGCCTGCTTGGCCTGCGTGGCGGCACACCGCATCGACGCCGACCCGGCGTGGCCCCACCTCGCCGCCCAGCTGGTCGGGCGCAGAGCACCGGCGATCGACTCGGCGCTCGTGTGGGAGGCCGGACTGGCCGCCGCCCGACTGCTCAGCGACGCCGAGCGGCACCCTGAGCGGCGCTCGTCGAAGTCGGTGACGATCCACGCCGCGTCCGGGGCTCGGACGACGCGGACCCATCGACCGCACGCAGCGTGCCGGTGCCGATCTCTCTCAGGAATCGCGATGGCGCCCGTCCACGAAGTCCCGGCGACCATGACAGCGAGAGCGTACGCGCGGCCCGCGTGATGCCGACATAGGCGAGCCGCCGCTCCTCCTCGATCTGCTCGAACGTGGTCGCGTAGCCGATCGGCAGCAGACCCTCCGCCAGGCCGACCAGGTGGACGTGATCCCACTCGAGACCCTTCGCGGCGTGCAGCGTCGCCAGGGTCACCGTGCGGAGGGCCGGCTCGTCCTGCGCCTTAGCGCGCGCGAGCAGGTCGTCGGTGAATCCGCGCAGAGTGGTCCCGTCCGGCGCCTCCTCGGCGAGCCGCAGGAGGGCGGCGCGCGCCTCCCAGGCGTCCCGCAGCGCACCGCCCGCCTGCGGCGGCTCGCCCGTCAGGCCGAGGGAGCGCAGGACGTCGCGGACGCTCTGGAGGAAGTCATCGTCCTGCGGAGCGACGGCCGCGCCACGCAGGGCCATCACCGCCTGGCGCACCTCGGGGATGTCGAAGAACCGCCGGCCGCCCAGCACGCTCGTCGGGATGCCGGCGTCGGCGAGGGCCTTGACGATCTCCGCCGACTGGGCGTGAGCGCGGTAGAGCACGGCGATCTGCCGAGGATCCGCGCCGGCATCGAGGAGACGCCGGATGCGGTCGGCCACACCGCGGGCCTCGGCCACGTCGTCCTCGTAGGCGGCGACGGTGGGCGGCTCGGCGGCGGGCGGGAGGTCGTCCCGCGCCGGCGCGAGGACGAGCGCTCCGGGCCGATCCCGCATGAGGGCGTTCGCGACGGCGAGGATCGCGCCCTCAGACCGGTGGTTCCGCTCCAGCCGCACGACCTTCGCGCCCTCGTAGCGGGACTCGAAGTCGAGCAGGAACCGCGCGTCCGCCCCCGCGAACGAATAGATCGTCTGGCTCGCGTCCCCGACGACGCACAGGTCTCGCCGGTCTCCGAGCCATAGTTCGAGGAGCCGGTGCTGCAGCGGCGATACGTCCTGGAACTCATCGACGGTGAAGTGGCGGTACTGCTCGCGCACGGCCATCACGACCTGCGGCTCCGCTTCCAGCATCCCGCAGCAGGCCAGGAGCACGTCCTCGAAGTCCAGCTGCCGGCGCGCGTCCTTGAGCTTCTCGTAGGCGCGCTGCAGGTCCGCCACCCGGCCCGCCTCGAGCCGCCCGACCCCCTGAGGACGAGCCGCGGCGTACGCGTCGATGCTGCGCAGGGTGACCTTCCTCCACTCGATCCCGCTCGCGACGTCCCGCAGCGTCGCCACGTCGGGCTCGATCCCGAGGGAGTCGGCGGCGTGCGCCAGCAGCCGCACCTTGTTGTCGACGATCGACGGCATGGTGTCGCCGGTGAGCGTCGGCCAGAAGAAGTTGAGCTGGGCGAGCGCGGCCGCGTGGAAGGTGCGCGCCGCGACGCCCGGGATGCCGAGCGCCCGCAGGCGCCCGCGCATCTCGCCGGCCGCCTTCGCCGTGAACGTGACGGCCATGACGCGGTTCGGGGAGTACGCGCCGGAGTCCACCCCGTGGGCGATGCGGTGCGTGATGACGCGGGTCTTCCCCGTGCCGGCGCCGGCGAGGACGGCGACGGGTCCGCGCAGCGTCGTGGCCGCCTCGCGCTGCCGTTCGTCCAGCGCCTCGAGGACCGGATCGTTCACGACGCTCCCGCGTGCCAGCCGGAGATCAGCCGATGCGCGATCGACGCGCGTCCGGGCAGGAGCAGGTCGCTCTCCCCCGCGAGCGCAGCGCCGATCTCGTCGCGCGTGAACCAGCGGACCTCGACGATCTCCTCGCCGTCCGCCTCGGCCCGGGCGTCGTCGATCGCCGTCGCGAGGAAGCCCACCATGAGGGAGCGCGGGTACGGCCACGCCTGCGAACCCCGATAGCGGAGATCGTGCACGACCACCCCCGACTCCTCCTCCACTTCGCGCACGACGGCGGATTCGAGGGACTCCCCCGCCTCGGCGAAGCCCGCGAAGCACGAGTAGCGGTTCGGACCCCACAGCGCGTTCGATCCCAGCAGCAGGGCGTCGGGATCCTGCGCACTCGTGATGGCGACGATGACGGCCGGATCGGTGCGGGGGAAGTGCTCGCGACCGCAGGAGGGGCACCGGCGAGACCACCCCGCACTCCGCACCTCGGTGCGGGTTCCGCACGCGGGGCAGTACGGCGCGTCCAGCAGCCAGCGCCCGAGACTCAGCGCCTCGACGAAGAGCCCGCCCTGGGACGCGGGGAGGTCGCCGCCCACGAGCCGCAGACCGCCCCACCCGCCGGGGGCGTCGAAGGGCGCTTCGGCCTCCCGCGGGAACGAGGCGGAGAGGATCGCGCGACCGGCGGCGTCGCGCCCGAGGAACGCCCATTCGCCGCCGGTCGGCACCTCGGCCGGCGACACGAAGTGGAGCGACGGATGCTTCCCCTCCGCGGCGTCCGACGAGGTGAGCGGTGCGGCATCGCCGTGGAGGACGAGCACGTGGGACGCGGCATCCGCCCGCAGCCCCTCGAGCAGGCCCCCCGTCGAGCGCTCCTCGGCGGCACGATCGATGCCGGAGTCCGCAAGAGCGGGGAAGGAGCCGGCGGGCGTCGTCATGCAGCACTTCCTGCGTCGTCGGGAGCCGCGTGCGGCGGTCGTCGGCGGGCTCGGCGTGCCAGGGCGTGGCGTGGGGGCTGCACGGCGCGGCCCGACCTACCCTGGGCGCATGGCACGCTCTCCCCTCACTCTAGCCGCGTCCGTGACGTCGGCTCTGCCCCGGGTCGGCGTCGTCGGGGCGGGCGCCCTGACCGAGGGCGCCGCGGGTCGCTTCGACTCCGCGCTGGCGCAGCTCGACGACGGACGCAAGGTGGTCGTGCGCGCCCCGGCCGACTCCGAGGCCGCCGGCGAGCTCGCTGCCGAGGTGCGGGCGCTGCGCGCACTGACCCCGGGCGTGCGCGGGCTGCTGCCGTTCCGAGCGCCGGAGCTCCTGGGCGAGGCAGGCCTCGGCGATGCCCGCGTGGTGGTCGTCGACTTCCTTCCGGGCTACCGCGTCGATGCCGGTCATCTGCCGCCTGGCCGCGGCGCCGCGACTTCCGTCGGCGAGGCGCTCGCCTCGCTGCACGCCCTGCCGCTGTCCATCGTCCGCACCGAGGGCCTTCCCGTGCGCACTCCTCACCAGATCCGGGACGACGCGCGCCGCCTCGCCGACCGCGCTCGCTCGACGCACGCCGCCCCGGCCGTCCTCCTCGAGCGCTGGACCCGCGCGCTTGAGTCCGATCGGCTCTGGCGCTTCGAGTCGGCCGTCGTGCTCGGCGGGGCGGGCGCGGCATCCTTCCTCTTCGAAGACGTCGACGGCGTACCCCACGTCACGGGTCTGCTGGAGTGGCACGGCCTGCAGGTCGGCGACCCGGCGACGGACCTGCAGTGGCTCGCGTCGGCGCCGGCGGCAGCCGACGACGTCTACCGTTCGTATGCCGCGGCGACCCGCCGGGCTCCCGACGCGCTCGTGCGCGAGCGGGCGCGGCTCTACGCCGAGCTCGAGTTCGCGAAGTGGCTCGTGCACGGCCACGAGGCCGGTCGTGACGACATCGTGGCCGATGCCGTGGGCCTCCTCGATGCGCTCGCCGACGGGGTGCGCGGCGACGATCTCGTCCCCGACGACGACACCGACGTCGACGCCGCGATCGCGCTGCTCGGGCGCGCACCGGAGTCGGCGCCGGCGGTCGACACCTCGATGCAGACCGATGCGTACGATCCCGAGGAGCTGTCGCTCTGGCTCCCGACCGACGGGACGGACGAGACCGCGGATGCGGCCGCCGACATCCGGGTCGAGCTCGCGCCGGACTCGGAGCCGGACTCGGAGCCGATTCGCGAGCCGGTGCGCGGCGGGGCCGCCTCCGCTGCCACGTCCTATGAAGACGTGTCGACTGCGCCGATCGAGCTGTCGCTCGCTCCGTCGCTGGTGGAATCCGAGGTCGACGAGGAGGTCGAAGCCGAGCGCGCGTCTCGCGCGGCGTTCCAGCGCTGGACGAGCTCCTCCTCGGAGTAGACACGGTCGGACCGGATCACGAGGTCGGCGCCGACGTAGTAGAGCGCGACGTCGATCTCGTCCAGAGGCACGCCGTGCCGCTTGTGGTAGGCGAGTCGATACAGCGCGAGCTGCAGCATCCTCGCGTCACGCTCCGCCGCCGACGTGGGCGGGCGACCGGTCTTCCAGTCGACGATCTCGATGCGCCCGCCGCGGTCGGGGCGTCGGTAGACGGCGTCGAGCTTGCAGATCACATGGCCCAGCTGCTCCGCGCCGGGCAGCGTGATGTCTATCTCGGTCTCGACCGCGATGGGCCGCAGCGGTCCCCACTCGGACGCCTCGAACGTCGCCTTCAGCTCGGCGAGCGCCTGCTCCTCCTCCATCGAGACTTCGGTCTCGGGAGCGTCGTCATCGAGCTCCCACAGCGCGTCGTCGAGTGATCCGCCGCCGCCCGCGAGCCCGGAGCGCTGCTCCACCCACGCGTGGAAGAGGGTCCCCCGCAGCGTCTGGCTGTACGGACGCTCCGGGATCGGCCGGGCGATCGACCGCACCGTCCCGCCGTAGTCGCCGACGAAGTCCTTGAACCGTGAGGCGCCGATACGAGCGGGCGCATGCGCCGGCTGGCCGCGCCGACGACGCTCCGCCTCCCTGAGAAGCGGCTCGAGCACATCGTCGGGACGGGGTGTGCTGTGTGCGGCGGCTCTCACGTCGCTCGCCGCACGCTCCACGGCCGCGCGGCGATCCCCCAGGGGATCGAGGGGCCAACTCAAGACGCGGCCGCCCTGCTCGAGGTAGGGGTTGTCCCCCGGATCCTCCACGTCGATCTCGTCGCGCGAAAGGGCGCGGAGCATGTCCTGGAGGTAGCGGCTGGGCTTGCGCGCCGACTGCTGTCCCGCCCAGTGCGCGCCGGTCAGCAGCAGGTCGGTCCGTGCGCGGGTGACGGCGACGTAGGCGAGGCGGCGCTCCTCGCGCTCCTGGTGGTGACGATCGGCCTCGCGGAAGTCCTCGATCGCGGGAGCGAGATCGGCGTCGTCATCGGCGTGCGTCCACGCCAGGCGCGGCAGGGCGGCGCGGTCGCCGCGCAGCTCGTAGGGCAGGACGCCGAATCCGAGCCATCCCGCGACCGTCCGCGGAGCCTTCGGCAGCTCCTGCTCGACGAGCCGGACGACGGCGACGGCATCCCACTCCAGGCCCTTCGCTCCATGGATCGTCAGCAGTTGCACGACACCCGGCTCCGGGGGCTCGGGACGCGGCATGAGCTCGTCGGTCTCTTCGGCATGGTCGAGCCAGGCGAGGAGACTCCCGATCGACCCACGGTCGTCGGCGAGGAGGAATGCGCGCACCTCGTCGAGGAAGGTCCGCAGCCGCGACGATGCGATGCGGGCCGGTCCGCGCGTCTCATTCGCCGCCAGCTCGACGTCGAGCCGGAGTTCGAGCTCGATCATGCGGATGAGGTCGGGGATCGGCTGGCCGACGGCGCGGCGGAGACGTTCGAAGAGCTCCCCCGCCTCGCGCAGGCGCGCCCTCCCCTGCGGGGAGATCCCCGCGAGGAGGCGGTAGTCATCGGCCGAACGACGGACGAACTCGAGCGCGTCGATGATCGACACCTGCTCGTCGGCGCCCGCCGACCCGCGGACGCGCTGGGCGAGCTCGTCGTCGAACGGCGTGAGGGTGGCGTCCCGGCGCGACAGGGTCTCTGCCAGCGAGTGCAGGGCGGCGAGATCGGGCACGCCGATCTCGAATCTCGGCCCGGAGAGCAGGCGCAGCAGCGCCGATCCCTGGGACGGATCGTGCACGACGCGCAGCGCGGAGACGACGTCGACGACCTCGGGCGCCGACAGCAGTCCGCCGAGCCCGAGGATGCGGTTGGGAACCCCCGCGCGGTTCAGCGCGTCGGAGAAGAGCTGCATGTGCCGCTTCGTGCGGAACAGGACGGCGCCCGAGTGCGGTGCGGCGGTCCGCCCGGCATCCTCGGCGCGGACGCTCGCGAACCACTCGGCGACGTGCTGCGCCTCGACGTCGACCGATGCACCGAAGAAGTGCTCGACGCGTCCTCCGCCGGCGCCGGGTCGTGCCACCAGAGGATCGACGTCGACCGGCCCCGCCGCGGCGCCCGCGAGGATGGCGTTCGCCGCGTCGAGGATGCCGCGATCGTTGCGCCAGCTGATCATGAGACGGTGCGTGCTCGGGGTCGTCGTGCGGGCGAAGGCGCGAGGGAACGCCGTGAGATTGTCGGCAGATGCGCCCCGCCAGCCGTAGATCGACTGCTGGGGGTCGCCGACGGCCATTACGGGCGTGTCGTGGAAGATCGCGGCGAGCAGGTCGGTCTGGATGACGGAGGTGTCCTGGTACTCGTCGAGGAGCACCACGCGGTACTGATCGCGCAGCTCGGCCGCGACATCCGGAGCCGCCTCGACGATCTGCAGGGCGCCCGCGACCTGATCGGCGAAGTCGAGGGTGTCGTCGGCACGCTTACGAGCGGCGTAGTCGGCGAGGAGACCCGCGAGGACGGGGAGGGCACCGAGGTTCTTCCGCGCGTCGTCGACCCGCGTCTGCTCGACTTTGAGGCGGCAGCGGACGTCGGCGAGGCGGCTCGCCCACCGCTGCCCGAAGCCGGCGAGCTCCGCGAGGTCGACCCGGTTGTCGAGCACCTCGCCGGCGAGGCGATGGACCGCATCGACGACGCTCGAGAACGCCTCCTCGCGATCGGCGAGTCGCTCGTCCTGCGAGGCGATGACGACGCGCCGGGCGAGCAGCCACGAGCCGGACTGGCTGAGAAGCGCGGAGTCCGGATCGCGGCCGATCCGAGCGCCGTGCTCTCGGACGATGCCGTCGGCGAACGAGTTGTAGGTGGCGACCCGCGCCCGCTCGAGAAGCGCGTCGGCGGTGCTGCCGGGCCGTTCTCGGGTGCCGAACTCGACGGCCAAGCGGTCCAGCATGGCGCCGAAGGCAGCCTGACGGTCGCGGGGCGACGACAGCGCGTGAGACTCCCAGAACTGTGCGAGGTCGCCGCGCGCCTCGATCTCCTCCAGGTGCGGAAGGAGTCCGCGACGGTCGTACTCGCCGACCGTCGCGAGGCGGCGCTGGATGCGCTCGGCCAGCTCGCCAGCCGCCTTGCGCGTGAAGGTGAGGCCCAGCACCTCGTCGGCGCGCACGTGTCCGTTCGCGACGAGCCACACCACGCGGCCCGCCATCGTCTCGGTCTTGCCGCTCCCCGCTCCCGCGATGACGATCGCCGGCGCGGGCGGCGCCTCGATCACGGCGGCCTGATCGGGCGTCGGGCGCGGGAGCCCGAGCGCGACGGCGATGATGCCCGCCGGGATCGACCGGGGTCCCTCCCACGAAGGTGCGGCGCCGAACTCCTCGAGCTCGTCGACAGTCAGGGTCGTCGTCATGAAGCCGACACCGCCTTCACCGTGTGGAGCGCGCACACGCCGAAGCGGGAGGTCGCGCAGTGCGCGTCGATCGGCGCCTCGAACCGGTCCGAGGCCATGGCGTTCGCCGCCGTGGAGATCGCGTCGAGGAAGGCGGCGCGGGCCGCCGCGTCCATCGGCGCCTGCCTCGCGAGTCGGTAGTGCGGGGCCTTCTGCGTCGTCTTCGACAGCACGATGAGGCGCGCGCCGGCATTCACCGCCGCCTGGGCGCCGGGCACGAGCCCCTCCAGGTACGCGAGCTGATACGCGGCGAGCTGCGCATCGTCGAGGACCTTGTCGTCGCTGACGCGCGCCTCGGAGCGGCCCGTCTTGAGATCGACGATGACGACCCGTTCGGCTCCCGAAGCCGAGTCGTCCGCGGGGAGCGCCTCTCCGCGCCCGGCCGGATAGACCTCGACGCGATCGATCGAGCCGCTCAGGAGCGCCCATCGCCCGTCGCCCACGCGAACGCCGTCTTCGACGACCCGGACGGGCGGCACCTCGCCGGGACCGGCATCCATCCCCACCGCGATGCGGAACCGCGCCTCGGCGCCGATGATGCGGCCGTCGTGAGCGTGGAAGGCGTGCAGGTACCGGTTCAGGCGACCGATGAGGGTCTCTGCCCACGCCCGCTCCTTGCGCGAGAGCCACTCCGCCTCGAACTCGAGCTCTCCCCAGCGGCTGTCGACGACGGTCCGGAGCTCCTCCAGGTCGCCCGACGGCACCTCCTCCATGGCCGCGTGCAGGATCGTTCCGGCGCCCGCCGACCACGTGCGCGTGTCGCCCCCGAGCGCTCGGATCGCCCAGTCCAGACCGCAGTCGGTGAAGGTCTTGAGCTTGGACGGGGAGACCGGCACGGGCGCGCGCTCGGGATCGCGGAGCGGTCCGGTGATCGACGGCCCGGCGATGCCGAACCACTGGTCGGGCGCGGCACCCGGCACGCCCTCCCGGGAGAGCACCGCGAGCTGTCCGGCGGCATGCTCGCGAGCCGCCGCCGACGAGGTCGTCGTGAGCGTCCGCCGGTGCAGCGCGACGAGACCGCGAAGAGTGAGGGGATGCTGCGCCTCGGCCGCGTCGAAGCCGGCGTCGTCGGGGTCGGGCAGGAACGACAGGAGCGGGCTCGGGCCGCGGTCGTCGTCGTCGACCGCCGTGACGGCGAGCCGCGTCCGCGCACGCGAGAGGGCACGGACGAACAGCCGCAGCTCGTCGTGGAGCGCCTCGCGGCGCCGATCCACGGCCCCCGGCACGAGAGGGGCCTCGCGGCCGGCGCGCCACGCCGCGACGTCGTCGGCGAGGCGCCAGCCGCTCAGGGTGCCGCCTCGGGGGCGGAGGTTCGGCCAGACGCCGTCCTGCATGCCCGCGATGACGACGCCGTCGAACTCGGCGCCGAGCGCCGAGGCCGGAGTGAGGACGGAGACCGACTCCGTGCGGTCGGGCGCGGTGAGGATGTCTTCCGGCACGGCGCTGTCGAGGATGCGCCGGAGGAAGACGACGGGGCTCTCCCGCGGCGCCCGCTCGACGAAGCGCTTGGCGGCGTCGAACAGCGCGACGAGGGCGTCGAGCGCGCGGTTCGCCTCGGCGGAGAAGACCCCGGAGCCGCCGGCGATCTCCCTCCATACCGCGGCAAGTGGCCTGCCCGAGATGTCACGCGCGCGGTCCCAAACCGTCCACAGCAGCGCGTGGACGTCGGCGCCGCGTTCGGCGCTCGCGAAGACCTGGGTGAGCGTCATGGCGACCCGCTCGGCGGCCCGCGCCTCGGGTGAGTCGAGGGCTGCGAGCTCGAGCGGGTGCTCCATGGCCTCGCAGAGCAGGTCGCGCGCGACCCGCGTGCCGCCCTCGGCGAGTTCCGCATGACGCAGGCGCGCACGGAGTCGGCGGAGGCTCACGGCATCCAGCCCGCCGAACGGCGACAGCAACGCCGCCGTGAGACTCTCATAGGACCGGTCGGCGGGCGCGGCGATGCCGAGCAGCACGAACTCGACCAGATCGCGCACGACGGACTCGCCGCCGAGCGGCCGCGACAAGGCTCCGGCTCGCGTCGGAACTTCTCGCGCCGCGAGCTCGACCTCGAGATCGGCGACCTGGCGGGCGTCGTGCGCGATCACCGCCAGCCGGCTCCACGGCACGTCGTGCAGCACGTGCCACTCGCGCAGCAGCCGCGCGACCCGGTCGATCTCTTCGAACGGCGACGGCGCGACGATGCTGACGACCGACCCGTCGTCCGGCACCGGCGACCCCGGGGGCCGGCGATGGGCGACCGTACCCGATGCGCCGATCGCCTCGGTCACGCTGCGCGACAGCCGCGTGAGGGCCGGGCTCGTGCGATGGGGCTCCTCGAGCACCCACAGGGCGCCGAGCTCGTCGGCCACCTCCGCGAACAGGCTCGCACTGGCGCCGCGGAACGCCCCCGAGCCGATGTCGGGGTCACCGAGCGCCATGACCGCGATCCCGCGCCTGCGGAGCGCGCGGACGAGGCTCACGCCCCCGGGGGTGAGCTCCTGCGCATCGTCGATGAGCACGACCTTGAGACGCGCCGCGGGACCGAGGGTGCTCTCGCCCTCCTCGCCGAGCGGAGCGGCGGCGAGCAGCGCCGCGGCCTCGCGCACCAGCTCCGCGGGGTCGCGGTGAGCGGAGCGCATCGACGCCAGGACGTCGCGATACTCCCGCAGGAACGAGGCGGCCGACGCCCACGCCGGCCGGTCGTAGGCGCGGCCGACAGCCTCGAGCTCGTCGAGCGGGATGGCCCGCTCGCTGCACTCGGCCGAGAGCGCGCGCAGCTCGGCGCGGAACTGGCGCGAGGCGCGCAGCGCCGGTCCGAGGCCCTCGGGCCAGCGGTCGCGGCGACCGGCCGAGGCATCCTCTTCATCGCCCGCGAGCAGCTCGGCGATGATGCGGTCCTGATCGCCGGCGGTGAGCAGCTGCGGCGGCGCCCCATGGGCGGCCACCGCCGCGGCGCGGACCACCTGGAAGGCGAAGGACGCGACCGATCGGGCGAGCGGGCCCGGCGTGGCCAGATCGAGACCGGCGCCCAGCGTGTCGCGCAGGGCCGTCGCCGTCTGCCGGGTGGGCGTCAGGACGAGCACGTCGTCGGCGCTCAGGCCGAGCTCGCCGAGCAGCCGGCCGACGCGCGCGATGAGCGCGGTCGTCTTCCCGGTGCCCGGTGCGCCGACGACCGTCCCCGACGCCTCGGCGGGAAGCCCCACCACGACCCGCTGGGCGGCGTCGAGGCAGGGAGCGGGCTTCACACCAGCACGGTAACAAGAGCCGCCGACACCGGGCGGCGACCGCCACGGCGTGCCTCGGGACGGTTCGCGAGCCGTTCGCCGAGAGCGTGCGACACGCCGGCCGAGGCGGTGCGGGCCGTGTCGTAGAGTTGCCATGCGTCCCGCTCGGGCGCGCGCCCGAAGGCAGAAAGGCAGTCCCGTGGAGATCCGCATCGGCATCGCGAACACCGGCCGTGAGCTCAGCTTCGAGACGAACGAGGCCGCCGACGCCGTCAAGAAGTCGGTGGCGGAAGCGCTCGACTCGGCCGCGACGCACCTGACCTTCAACGACTCGAAGGGCAACTCCTACATCGTGCCCACCGCGGGGCTGGCCTACATCGAGTTCGGCCGCGAGGAGTCGCGGCGCGTCGGCTTCGTCGCCTGAGGCCCGCCGTGCAGATCATCCTCGCCTTCATCGTCGGCGCGGTCGTCGGCGTCGCCGTGCACTTCCTGGCCGGCGGCCGCGACACGCGTGGCGTCGTGCTCGCGCCCGTCATCGGGGCCCTGCTCGCAGGGCTCGTGTGGACGATCCTGACCTGGGCCGGCCTCGGCCTCGACAATGCGCTGCTGTGGCTCTCGCCCCTCGTCGTGTCGTGGCTGGCGTGGCCCGTCGTCGCCCTGCTCGCCCGCCGGCGTCGCGCTCACGACCTCGAGGAGCGCAAGCGCCTGCGGATCGCCTAGGCTGCGAGGCCCATCGCGTCCATGCGACGCGAATGCGCTGCCATGAGCTCGGTGAAGACGGGCTCGACCTTCTCCTCGTCGGCGATCCGCAGCGTCGTCGGACGCAGCGCCGCCCGGGCGATGAGGAGGGTGTCGCCCACGAGGCGCCGGCCCCACAGCGCCAGGAGCGACTTCCACTCGGCGTCGCTCTCGATCGTCTCGCCGATGATCTCGACGATCGCCTGCCGGTCGTTGTCGCCCCGCAGGATGCGCGCGACCCGGCGGCCGGTGTCGCCGTAGCTCGCCGAGAGCGCGAGATAGAAGTCGTCGAGCATCCCCGCGATGATGTGCACCGAGAGCATCGTCTCCTGGGGCCGCACGCCGTGCGTCTTCCGCCGGAAGTCGTCGAGCGGCTCTCGGAACGGGAGCATGAGAGCGGTCGGGTCGTCGCCGCGGTCGCGGATGAGCCGCACGAGCTCCTCGTGCTTCGTCAGCGCGGCACCGGCCGCGCGCGACAGGGCGTCCTTCTTCGCCAGCTCGGGCGTCAGCGCGATGAGCTCGCTGAGCGTCTCGAAGAAGCCGAGCTGCAGGTAGGCGGCCTGGCCGAGATAGGTGTCGATGTCGGGAGCGAGCTCTTCGAAGTCGACGCGCGTCGCCGTGCTCTGCTCGTCCCGCGAGCGCAGGCGGAGAGAGCGCGATTCCCGACGCGACCCGCCGCGCAACCAGTCGAACACGCACTACAGCCTAGGGCCGGAGGATGCCCCTCACGAGGCGGCGCGGAGCGGCGGCACGCCGCTCCGGTATCCTGGTCCGGTCCCCGGCGACGGATCGGGGCCCCCGCGCCTGCGGCTGAGTGAAGGGCGTGGATCCTCCTCAACAGGCGGTCATCTCACCGCCGGACAGGCTCATATCGTGACGACCTTCGCCGACCTCGGCGTCGATCAGGACATCGTCGACGCCCTCGCCTCCAAGGGCATCGTCGACGCGTTCCCCATCCAGGAGCAGACGATCCCACTCGGGATCCCGGGTCAGGACATCATCGGACAGGCCAAGACCGGAACGGGCAAGACGTTCGGCTTCGGCATCCCCGTCGTGCAGCGCCTGGGCCTCGACCCCGCGCCCGGCGTCAAGGCGCTCATCGTCGTGCCGACGCGCGAGCTGTGCGTTCAGGTCTACGAGGACATCGACATGCTGACGCAGAACCGCCCGACGAGCGTCGTCGCGATCTACGGCGGCAAGGCCTACGAGGGCCAGATCGAGCAGCTCAAGGCAGGGGCGCAGATCGTCGTCGGCACGCCCGGGCGCCTCATCGACCTCAACAACCAGCGCCTCCTCGACCTGTCGCAAGCGGCCGAGGTCGTGCTCGACGAGGCCGACAAGATGCTGGATCTGGGCTTCCTCCCCGACATCGAGAAGATCTTCCAGAAGGTCCCCGCGATCCGCCACACGCAGCTCTTCTCCGCGACGATGCCCGGACCGATCGTCGCCCTCGCACGGCGGTTCATGTCCAACCCCATCCACATCCGCGCGACCGACCCCGACGAGGGCCTCACGCAGGCCAACATCAAGCACCTCGTGTACCGGGCCCACTCCCTCGACAAGGACGAGGTCATCGCCCGCATCCTCCAGGCCGAGGGCCGGGGCAAGACCGTCATCTTCACGCGCACGAAGCGTGCGGCGCAGCGCCTCGTCGACGAGCTCGGAGACCGCGGATTCAACGCCGCCGCCGTCCACGGAGACATGAGCCAGGAGTCGCGGGAGCGGTCGATGGCCGCGTTCAAGGCCGGCAAGCGCGACGTGCTCATCGCGACCGACGTCGCGGCGCGCGGCATCGACGTCGACGATGTCACCCACGTCATCAACCACACCATCCCCGACGACGAGAAGACCTACCTCCACCGCGCCGGCCGCACGGGCCGTGCGGGCAAGACCGGCATCGCGGTGACCTTCGTCGACTGGGAGGACCTGCACAAGTGGGCCCTCATCAATCGCGCCCTCGAGTTCGGCCAGCCCGAGCCCGTCGAGACATACTCGTCGAGCCCGCACCTGTTCAGCGACCTCGACATCGCCGAGGGCACGAAGGGCCGCATCGCCACGGCGCCGAAGACGCAGGCCGTCAAGACGCAGCCGGCGGCCCGTGCCGCGGACGCGGCCGCCGAGGGCACGGGCGACGGCGGCACGACGCGTCGCCGCCGTCGTCGCTCGCGCGCCTCGAGCGGAGTCGGCTCGACCTTCGCCGAGGGCGTGCCGACCGACGGCCAGGGCGGCGGGACGGATGCCGCGGCATCCACCGACCGCACCGCCGAGGGCGCGGGCACCCACGACGGCCAGGGCAAGGAGCACCACGACGGCAACCCCGGCGCCGCGCGCCGGCGCCGTCGCCGGCGCCGCCCGAGCGCGCCGACGACGGGCGCCTGACCCGTTCGCGGTAGCCGCAGCAGCACGCGCAGCCGCACGAGATCAGGCCGCAGGTCCCGGATCAGGACGAGGCATCCGCTCTCGTCCTGATCTCATCACGTGGGCCTGATCTCATCGTCGCCTCCCCACCACGCTCACGTTCGCGGTGATCCCCATCCGGCCGACGTGCGCGCCCGGGCGCGGGATGGGAGGCTGATGCTTGCGGCATGGACAACACCAGCCCGTTTCATCGCCTGGCTGGAACGGGCGGGCGGAGCAGTGCACACGAGCGTCGCGCGGCGCGCCGGCTACGGGCCGGGGCTCATCGCGCGCGCGGTCGAGCAGGGTCTCGTGCAGAGGATCCGACGCTCCTGGATCGTCGGGATGGACGCGGACCACCCGACGATCGCCTCGCTGCGGGCCGGTGGGCGCATCACGTGCGTCTCCGCGCTCGCCCGCATCGGCATCTGGGTGCCGCCGGGCGCGTCGGCGGACCCTCGGGTCCACGTGGCGGTCGCGGGAAACGCATCGAGGTTCGATTCGGCGGGGCTTCGGGTGCACTGGGGTAAGGGGCCCGCGCCTATCGCGCTGCGGGCCGTGGTGGAGCATCCGCTCAACGTCCTCTTCCACGTCTCCGAATGCCTCGAGCTCACGCCGGCGTTGGCGGTCTGGGACTCCGCGGCGAACAAGAGCGTCGTCTCGGCCGCGGCGCTGGCAAGGGTCGAGTGGCGCGGCCGCCGAGCGCAGGAACTCGCTCGCGCGACCTCCGTGCTGTCCGACTCCGGACTCGAGACGCATGCCGCGGTCGGGTTCCGCGCGCTCGGCCTGGGCGTCCGTCAGCAGGTCTGGATCGGCGGACAGCCGGTTGATCTGCTCATCGGGGATCGACTCGTCGTGCAGGTCGACGGCGCTCATCATCTCGACAAGACCCAGCGAAGGCGAGACATCAGCCATGACGCCAAGCTCCGGCTCATGGGCTACACGGTGTTCAGATTCGACTACCAGCAGGTGCTGTTCGACTGGCCGCTCGTGGAGTCGACCGTCACAATGGCCGTCGCGCAAGGCCTCCATCGCAGCGACGGCCGGTGAGATCAGGTCCGGCGATCGGAATCAGGACGAGGCATCCGGTTCCATCCTGATCTCGTCCCTCGATCCTGTGTCCGCCTCGTCGGCGGTCGGCGGTCGCGGTGGGTAGACGAGCGTGACGAGCACGACCGAGATGATCATGAGCAGAAACCACGAGACGAGCTTCGACAGCGCCACCGGGTGCCAGCCGTCCACCTGGTCGGGGTAGCTCCACGCCCCCGCCCACGTCCCGATGTTCTCGGCGAGGTAGATGAACAGCGCGACGCCGGCGAAGGCGGCGAGCTGCGGCATCCGGAGCACCCTGCGCCAGATGCGCGCGTACATGGTGGTGCGCAGCCACAGCAGGACGACGGCCGCGAGGAGCACCCAGCGCAGGTCGATCCAGAAGTGATGCGTGAAGAAGTTGACGTAGATCGCGGCGGCGACGATCACCGTCAGCCACCGCCGCGGGTAGCGGGTGAAGCCGAGGTCGAAGAGGCGGTACACGCGCACCATGTACGAGCCCACAGCGGCGTACATGAAGCCGCTGAACAGCGGCACTGCCCCGATCCGCAGCACGCCGTCCGCGGCGTAGGCCCACGAGCCGACGTCGGTCTTGAACAGCTCCATCGCCGTGCCGGTCAGGTGGAAGAGGACGATGACCCAGAGCTCGCGGCCCGTCTCCAGTCGCGCGGCGAGCATGACGATCTGGATGACGATCGCCGCGACCGTCAGGAAGTCGTTGCGCGCCAGCACCGCGTCGTCGGGGTACCACAGCCGCGCGGCGACGATGACCGCCAGGAGCGCCGCGCCGAAGACGCAGGCCCACGCCTGCTTGAGGACGAACACCGCGAACTCGACGAGCCCCGCCCGCGCTCCACGCGCCGACGCATCCCGCAGCAAGGTCTGCGCGACGGCGTCGATCCGGCGCTCGAGCGGCGTGGAGCTGCGCATCCGACGACGCTAGCCGACGCGGACCCGCGACGCGGGGTTCCCGTGCGACGCACCGCCGGTGTTCCGGGGTGCGGGAAGGGGGTTGGCGCTATCGTGTGGCCGACGGCACTCGCCGCCGCACCCTTCCGAGAGAGGCATCCATGCGATTCTTCGACACCGACGAGTACGAGGGCTTCTGGGGCTCCTTCGGCGACATCATCTGGTGGTTCCTGTGGGCGTTCGTGTTCGTCGCCTACCTGTTCGTGCTGTTCGCCATCATCTCCGACCTCTTCCGCGACCGGAAGCTCAGCGGCTGGTGGAAGGCGGTCTGGATCCTCTTCCTGATCTTCCTGCCGTTCCTCACGGCGCTGGTCTACCTCATCGCGCGCGGTGCGGGTATGGGAGAGCGGGCCGCGAAGGAGGCCCAGACCGTGCGCGCCGCGCAGGACGCGTACATCAAGTCCGTAGCCGCGCCGGCGAGCCCCGCGGACGAGATCGCCAAGGCCAAGGCGCTCCTCGACGCCGGAACGATCACGCAGGCGGAGTACGACGCCATCAAGGCCAAGGCGCTCGCCTGAGTCGTCGGTCTCCCGATCGAGCCCCCGGTCCGCCCCGCGCGGGCCGGGGGCGTCTCGTCGACGGATGCAGCGGCGACCCGATCAGGGATAGACCGGCCTGCTGCCGGTGCCGAGAGCGATGATGCGAGCGACCATCTCGTCGCTCGTGGTGTTCTCGCCCGGCACGTTGGGCTTGCCGAGACCGTGATAGTCGCTCGAGCCCGTCACCACGAGGTCGAGCTTCTCGACGAGGCCGCGCAGGACCCGCTTTCCCTGCTCGGTGTTCTCCCGGTGGTCGAGCTCGAAGCCGGCGAGGCCGAGTCCGACGAGCTCCTCCAGGAGCGGGATCGCCATCATCCGGGCGCGTCCCGACGGAGTGGGGTGGGCGACGACCGGCACTCCGCCGGCGGCGACGACGAGCCGGACGGCCTTCTCCACGTCGGGGGCGTAGTGGCCCTCGTAGTACCCCTCGCGGGGGTGGAGGATCGTGTCGAACGCCTCGCTCCGCGACCGGACGATGCCACGCGCGACGAGCGCGTCGGCGATGTGCGGACGGCCGATGGTCGCGCCGTCGCCCGTCTGCTCCACGACGTCGTCCCAGGTGAGCGGATAGTCGCGCCCGATGCTGCGCACGATGCGCTCGGCGCGTCCCGCCCGGTCGTCCCGGATGCGCTCCATCTCGGCGCGCAGCCCCGGGTCGTCGGGATCGAAGAGGTAGGCAAGCAGGTGCACCGACCGCCAGTCGTTGCGCGCTGAGAGCTCCATCCCCGGGAGGAAGGTCATCCCCAGGGATGTCGCGGCCTCGGCCGCCTCGGCCCATCCCGACGTCGTGTCGTGGTCGGTCAGGGCGACGGTGCGCAGGCCCCGGCTGTGTGCGGCGGCCATCACCTGGGCGGCCGACTCGGTGCCGTCGGAATGGACGGAGTGCAGGTGCACGTCGCTCGGCCCTTCGAAGCGCCTTCCCCCAGCCATCCTTCGAGCGTAGCGCCCGCTCCGGGCCGCCTGCGGGCAGGCACTTCTCAGCCTGCTGACATAGAGTCGCGGGCGTGCTGCGCTTGCTCGGGATCGTCCTCGCCGTGCTCAGCGCATTGGTCGCCGCGGTGCTCACCTGGCCCTCGCTCTTCCGGGTCGATCAGCTCTTCCCGGTGGCTCAGATCGTCGCCTTCCGCAGCGTCCTGCTCGTCATCATGGGCGCCGTCGCGCTCGTCGCGCTGCTGCTCGCGCTCGCCCGCCCGCTCCGCCTCTTCGCCCTCTCGATCGCGTTGATCGCCGCGATCGCTCTCGGGGCGAACGCGCTGACCCTCGTCTCTCGGGGCCTCGGCACCGACTCGCTTCCCGAGAAGACGGCCGACGCCATCCGGGTCATGACGTGGAACACGGCCGGATCGGCCACGTCCCCGGAGTCGGTCGCCCAGATCGCCGTCGCGATGGATGCCGACATCGTCACCCTCCCCGAGACCACGATCGAGACGGGTGAGGCCGTGGCCCTCGCGATGCGCGACCTCGGCCACCGCATGTGGGCGCATCACGCGGAGTTCGGCGAGGACGGCTGGGACGCCCGCTCGACGACACTGCTGATCTCGCCCGATCTCGGCGACTACGCCGTGATCGAGTCGTCGGTGGAGGGCACGACGAACACGTCGACCGTGCCGAGCGCGGTCGCCATGCCGGTCGACGGCGACGGCCCCACCGTGGTCGCGGCGCACGCTGTCGCGCCCCGTCAGCAGTACATGGGGCGCTGGCGCGACGACCTCTCGTGGCTCGCCGACCAGTGCGGCCAGGGCGAGAACGTCATCCTCGCGGGAGACTTCAACGCGACGATCGACCACATGGGCCGGCTGGGCGTCGACGGCGGCACCCTCGGACACTGCCATGACGTCGCGTCGGAGACCGGGAACGGGTCGGTCGGAACGTGGCCGACGAAGCTCCCCGGGCTCCTCGGGGCGCCGATCGATCACGTCATGTCGTCCGAGGACTGGGTGCCGACGGGCTCGATCGTGCTGCGGTCGCTCGACGGGTCGGGAAGCGATCACCGGCCCCTCATCGTGCAGCTCGAACCCGCCGGCTGAGCCTCCGCTCCGCCGAGGCTCGACACCGGCCTCCCTCCTCCGCGTCGCATCCGCGCCGCATCCGCGCCGCATCCGCGCCGCATCCGCTCCGCCTTTTCTCGGCCTGATCCCCGCCCGGTGCGCCGTGCGACACTGGACGCATGAGCACCTCAGGCGAGAGCGACACGATCGCGACCGACACCCCCGCCGAAGCCGCCGAGCGCCCGTCGACCTCGACGAACCGGCGCCAGCCGTACGGGACCGGCTTCCTCGACACCATCTCGACGGGCTGGGCCGAGCGACCCGACCTCGCGCCCCCGCAGCGCGAGCAGGCGCCGTATGCCGCTGCCCGCCGCGAGAAGCTCTCCGCCGCCTTCCCCGGCAAACGCCTCGTCATCCCCGCCGGCGGGCTCATGCAGCGCAGCAACGACACCGACTACCCGTTCCGCGCCCACTCCGCCTTCTCCCACCTGACCGGCTGGGCCGCCGACAGCGAGCCCGACTCGGTGCTCGTCTTCGACCCCCGCGACGAGGGCGGTCACGACGTGACGCTCTACTTCCGCGAGCGCGCCGATCGCGCGACGAGCGAGTTCTACGCGGATGCCTCGATCGGCGAGTTCTGGATCGGCCCCCGTCCCGCCCTGTCCGGGGTGGCGGGCGACCTCGATCTCGGCACGGCGCACCTCGACGACTTCGGCTCGACCGACGAGGACCTCGTCGTCGGCGACGACGACGACCTGACCCGCGCCGTGTCGGAGCTTCGCCTCGTCAAAGACGAGTACGAGATCGCCCAGATGCGCCTCGCGGTCGACACCACCGCGAAGGGGTTCGACGACATCATCCGCGAGCTCCCGCGCATCATCGAGCACCCGCGCGGCGAGCGCATCGTCGAGGGCGTCTTCCACCAGCGCGCCCGCAGCGACGGCAACACCGTCGGCTACGACACGATCGCGGCCTCCGGGCCGCACGCGTGCTATCTGCACTGGACGCGCAACGACGGGGCCGTCGTCCCCGGCGACCTCATCCTGATCGACGCGGGCGTGGAGGTCGACAGCCTCTACACCGCCGACATCACGCGGACTCTCCCGGTGAGCGGGCGCTTCACGCCCGTGCAGCGCAAGGTGTACGAAGCCGTGCGCGAGGCGGCCGACGCGGCGTTCGCGGCCGCGCGGCCCGGGGTGAAGTTCCGCTCGGTGCACGAGGCGGCGATGAAGGTGATCGCGGCACGCGTCGCCGAGTGGGGCCTCCTGCCGGTGACGGCCCAGGAGGCGTTGGACGCCGAGCGCGGGGGTCAGCACCGCCGCTACATGGTGCACGGCACGAGCCACCACCTCGGCATCGACGTGCACGACTGCGCACAGGCCCGCCGGGAGATGTACTACGACGGCGAGCTCGAGCCCGGCATGGTGTTCACGATCGAGCCCGGCCTGTACTTCCAGATCGACGACCTGACGGTTCCCGAAGAGCTGCGCGGCATCGGTGTCCGCATCGAGGACGACGTCCTCGTGACCGACGACGGCGTCGAGAACCTCTCGGCCGCGATCCCCCGCACCGCTGACGAGGTGGAGGCCTGGATGCTCCGGCTCGGCGTCGGCGCCTGAGCCACCGCTGTGAGCTTCACTCCTCCTCCCGCCTTCACGACCCGGCCCACCCTCGAGGGCTCCTTCGGGATGGCCGCGTCGACCCACTGGATCGCAACGGCGACGGCCCAAGCGGTCCTGGAGCGCGGCGGCAACGCCTTCGACGCCGCCGTCGCCGGCGGCTTCGTGCTCCACGTGGTCGAACCGCACCTCAACGGCCCGGGCGGCGACCTCGTCGGGATCTTCGCAACGGCTGAGGACCCGGGCCGGCCCGTCGTGCTCATGGGGCAGGGACCCGCCCCGGCCGGCGCGACGATCGAGCACTACCGCGCGCAGGGCCTGGACCTCGTGCCCGGTTCCGGCGGTCTCGCCGCGGCGGTTCCGGGCGCCGTCGACGCGTGGCTCGTGCTCCTCCGCGACCACGGCACGTGCGAGCTGCATGAGATCCTCTCGTACGCGGTCCACTACGCCCGCGAGGGTGCACCGCTGCTCGGCCAGGCCGCCGCGACGATCCGGCGGGTATCCGGTCTCTTCGAGGAGCACTGGCCGACGTCGGCGGCGCTGTGGATGCCGGGCGGCGACGTTCCCGCGCCCGGGACGATCGTGCGCAACCCGGCGTATGCCGCCGTTCTCGAGCGGCTCGTGCATGCGGGATCGCATGTGCGCGACGAGGGACCTGTCGGGCGCGCCGCGCGCATCGATGCGGCGCGTGGAGAGTGGAAGACCGGGCTCGTCGCGGGCGCGGCATCCGACTTCCTCTCCCACCCGCACCGCCACTCCACCGGCGCCGACCATGCGGCCGTCATCACCGCGGGAGACTTCGCGGCGTTCGATGCGGGATACGAGGATGCCGTGACCGCCCCGTTCCGCGGTCACGTCGTGGCGAAGGCCGGCGCGTGGACGCAGGGACCGGCGCTGCTGGAGGCGCTGCGGATCCTCGAGCCGCTGCCCGACGACGACATCGACCCCTCGACGGAGCGGGGTGCCCACACGCTCCTCGAGACGATCAAGCTCGTCCTCGCCGACCGGGATGCGCATCTCGGCGACGGCGCCCGCCTCGACGCCCTCCTCTCGGAGAGGTTCGCCGCCGAGCGCCGCTCACAGCTCGGTGAGGCGGCGGCCCACGAGTGGCGTCCCGGCCACGTCGCGGGGGCTGAGCCGTTCCGCCCGCCCTTGCGCGCAGATCCGGCGGCGCTGCCGGGTTCCCAGGAGCCGACGATCTCGCGGACGGGCGCGACGCGGGGCGACACCTGCCATATCGACGTCGTGGATCGGTGGGGCAACATCGTCGCGGTGACGCCGTCCGGCGGATGGCTGCAGTCATCCCCCGTGATCGCCGAGCTCGGCTTCCCGCTCGGCACGCGGCTGCAGATGATGTGGCTCGACCCCTCCGCACCGGCGGCCCTCATCCCCGGGGCGCGCCCGCGGACGACCCTCACCCCCACCCTCGTGCTCCGCGACGGACGAGCCGTCATGGCGCTCGGCACTCCGGGCGGCGACCAGCAGGAGCAGTGGCAGCTGCCCGCCCTCGTGCGGATGCTCGTGGGGGGATACACCGCGCAGCAGGCGATCGACGCCCCGACGTTCCACTCGATCGCACTGGTCGACTCGTTCTGGCCGAGGACGTGGCATCCCTCCGGCGCCTTCGTGGAGGACCGCCTCGGCGACGACGTCATTGCGGGACTCGAGCGCCGCGGTCACTCCGTCGTCCGCGCCGGCGACTGGGCGCTGGGGCGCATCTCGGCCGTCGGCATCGATCACGATCGCGGTACGGTGTGGGCTGCGGCCAATCCCAGGGGGATGCAGGGCTACGCGGCGGGCCGCTGAGCCTCCGTCATTCCCGGCGGCGGATCCACTCCGCGACGAGAGGTGCGAGGTCCGCGGCGATCGTCTCGGCGGGGCGCTTGCGCCCCGCGATCTCGAACGAGTGCCCTGCGCCCTCGATCCAGTGCAGCGTCGCGTCCTGGCACGAGGCGACGGCCTCCTTCAGCTGGTCGCGGGGCTGAACGAACGGATCGTTCGTCCCCTGGAGGAACAGCTGCGGCGGGGCCACATCCGGAAGGTGGGACACGCGGGCCTTCGCCGGGTCGCCGGGGGGATGCAGCGGATAGCCGAGGTAGACCAGGCCCGCGGGATGCAGGGCCTCCTCGGCAGCGGCCATCGAGGCCATGCGGCCGCCGTACGACTTCCCCGTCGCCCACAGGGCGAGGCCGGGCGCGTGCTCGCCGATCCACGCCTCGACCGCCGACCAGGTCCTCACGGCGTGGGCGGCCGGACCCGGCATCCGCCGTCCGGCCTCGACGTACGGGAAGTTGAAGCGGAGGGTCGCGAAGCCCTCGGCGCGCAGCGCGCGGGTGAACCCGACGAGGAACGGATGCCCGTAGCCCGCGCCGGCACCGTGGGCGACGGCGACGACCGCGCCAGGGGCCTCCGGCGCCGCCCAGGCCGCCGACACCTCGACCCGCCCGGCCTGCAGGTCGACCGGAACGCGGACGTCGATCTCGGGGGTGTGTTCGGTGCGCGTCACGAAGACGCAGGTCCCGGGGCATCCGGCCGGTCCGCCGTCCCCGGCCTTCCCTCCCCGTCCGCTGCGGCGGACGGCTCTGCCGGAGCGGGCATGACGCGCTCACCGTAGCGCGGCGGCTCGTCGTCGGCGGGCGGGCGCGCCTCCGGCGGCGCCGGGGCGGCGGGGGCGGCCGGCGCGGCGGTTGCGGGCGGCGACACCGAGGAGCCGAGCACCTGGCGCGCACGGTGGATGCTGTTGGCACCGACGGTGACCTCGTAGTGATCGGCGACGACCTGCATGACCGAGGCGTAGTCGCGGCGGCGGCGGACGAAGGAGTACGCGATGATGCTCATGAGCATGCCGATCGCGATGCCGACGAAGAGCACGCCGACGAATGCCTGGATCGGCACGGACGGCGACCCGAGGACGAGGATCGCCGAGAACAGCAGGCCGAGGAGCAGGCCGTTGATCGCGCCGGTCCGGGCGGCGGCGGCATAGCCGAGGCGCCCCGTGACGCGCTCGATGGACCGCAGCCCCTGGCCGACGATCGCGATGTCGCGCGCGGGGACCTCGGCGGCGATGAGGCTCGACACGGCCTTCTGCGCGCCCTCGTACGTCGGGAAGGACGCGACGGTCTGACCGACCTCGGCCGCGCCCTGCGGACCCCGTCCACCCATCATGCTCATCTCCTCATCCTCCCATGCGGGCGGGGCTACGCTGGATTCGTGAGCCAGCAGAGGGTATTCGTCGCGCGCCTTGCCGGTTGCGCGGTCTTCGACCCCGTGGGCGACCGGCTCGGCAAGGTCCGGGACGTCGTCGTGATCTACCGCAAGGACGATCCTCCCCGCGTCATCGGACTCGTGGTCGAGATCCCCGGACGGCGCAACGTGTTCGTCTCGATCGGTCGCGTCACCTCGATCGCGACCGGTCAGGTCATCACGACAGGGCTCATCAACGTCCGGCGCTTCCAGCAGCGTGGCGGCGAAGTGCGCGTCATGGCGGAGCTCCTCGGCCGCAAGGTCTACCTGACCGACGGCTCGGGCGTCGCCGTGATCGAGGACGTCGCGATCGAGCGCAACCGGCTCGGCGAATGGGATGTCGGACAGCTCTTCCTCCGCCGCCCGAAGACGAGCGCCTCGCCGTTCGCGAAGGGCCCCACGACGTTCGCCGAGTGGTCCCAGGTGCGCGAGACGCAGGTGCCCGGCGAGGCGCAGTCCGCCGAGCAGCTCGTCGCAACGTTCTCCGAGCTCAAGCCCGCGGACCTCGCCAACACCCTCCTGGACCTCCCCGACGAGCGCCTGCTCGAGGTGGCCGAGGAGCTCCCCGACGACCGCCTCGCCGACGCGCTGGAGGAGATGCCCGAGGAGGACCAGGTCCACATCCTCGAGGCCCTCGGCGACGAGCGCGCCGCGGACATCCTCGACCAGATGGAGCCGGACGACGCCGCGGACGTGCTCGCCCAGCTGCCCGAGGACCGCCTCGAGGAGCTCCTCGACCTCATGGAGCCGGAAGAGGCCGAGGACGTCCGTGCGCTCCTGAAGTACGGCGCCGACACGGCCGGCGGTCTAATGACCCCCGAGCCCATCGTGCTCTCCGCCGACGCGACGGTCGCCGAGGCGCTCGCGCTCATCCGACGGCACGAGCTGCACCCGGCGCTCGCCGCGGCGGTCTTCGTCACGCTGCCGCCGTACGAGACGCCGACGGGACGCCTGCTGGGCACCGTGCACTTCCAGCGCATGCTGCGCTACCCGCCGCACGAGCGCCTCGGCGCGATCATCGACGACACGCTCGACCCCGTTTCGGCCTCGGCCTCGGCGGCCGAGGTCGCCCGCCTCCTCGCCAGCTACAACCTCGTCTCGGTGCCGGTCGTCGATCAGGCCCACCGTCTCGTCGGCGCCGTCAGCGTCGACGACGTGCTCGACTACCTCCTGCCCGAGGACTGGCGCTCGCACGACGGAGATGAACCGACGTTCGAACCCGTTCCGACCTCGACCGCGAGCACACTGCTGAAGGCCAAGCCCTCGGGCGGCGGGCGGCGGCGCTGATGGCACGCCGTCAGAGCCGCCAGCCCGCGCTGGACGCCCCTCGGGGGCGCCCCGGAATGCTCGCGCGGACGCCCCAGCCCTCCCGTGATCGCTTCGGCCGCTTCTCGGAGGCGTTCGCGCGCGGAATGGGGACGTCGGGTTTCCTCCTCGGGATGACGATCTTCGTCGTCGTGTGGCTGTCGTGGAACACCTTCGCCCCGCCGCAGTATCAGTTCGACCCGCGCGCGACCAACTTCACGCTGCTGACGCTCATCCTGTCGCTGCAGGCGTCGTATGCCGCTCCCCTCATCCTGCTCGCGCAGAACCGGCAGGACGACCGCGACCGCGTGCAGATCGAGCAGGACCGTCAGCGCGCCGAGCGCAACCTCGCCGACACCGAGTACCTCGCCCGCGAGGTCGTCGCCCTGCGACTGGCGGTGAGCGACTTCTCCGACGAGGTCGTGACCCGCGACGTGCTGCGGACGGAGCTGAGAGCCCTCCTCGAACAGCTCGAAGCGCGAGCCGCGGAGCTGCCCAGCGGAACGAGCGGATCGGCCCGGTGACCGACGCCACCGCTGCCGTCCGGGCGGCGGTCGGCGCCGTCGTCGACCCCGAGCTGCGCAGACCCCTCGAAGAGCTCGGGATGGTCCGCGAGATCCGGGTCGAGGGCGACCGCGCCGACGTCGCGATCCTCCTGACGATCGTCGGGTGTCCTGCCGCCGAGCGGATCAGCAGGGACGTGACGGATGCCGCGGCCTCCGTGGAGGGGATCGCGAACGTCGTCCTGGACGTCGGCGTCATGTCGCCCGCTCAGCGTCAGACGCTCACCGAGCAGCTCCGCGGCGGACGCGCCGCGCGCACGATGCCCTTCGGCCCCGACTCCCTGACGCGGGTGATCGCCGTGACGAGCGGCAAGGGGGGAGTCGGCAAGTCCACTGTGACGGCCAACCTCGCCGTGGCGCTGGCCGCGCGCGGACTGAGCGTCGGGCTCGTCGACGCCGATGTGCACGGCTTCTCGATCCCGGGGCTGCTCGGCCTCGTCGACGCCGACGGGCGCACGGCGAAGCCGACGCGCATCGACGACCTCATCGTGCCGCCGATCGCGTACGACGTGAAGACGGTGTCGATCGGGATGTTCCTGCGCGAGGGCGAAGAGCGCTCCGCCGTCGCCTGGCGGGGACCCATGCTGCATCGCACCGTCCAGCAGTTCCTCACCGACGTCTTCTTCGGCGACCTCGACGTCCTCCTGCTCGACATGCCGCCCGGCACGGGGGATGTCGCGATCTCGGTGGGGCAGCTCCTGCCCCACGCCGAGGTGCTGGTCGTGACGACCCCGCAGGCTGCGGCGTCCGACGTCGCCGTCCGCAGCGGACTCGTCGCTCGTCAGACGGGGCAACGGGTCGCGGGGGTCATCGAGAACATGTCCGCGATGGTGCTCCCCGACGGCACGACGCTGGACGTGTTCGGGTCGGGCGGCGGCTCGACGGTCGCCGGCGCCCTGTCCACGGGCGATGCGCCCGTTCCGCTCTTGGCCTCGATCCCTCTCAGCCCGGCTCTTCGTGCGGACGCCGATGCCGGCGTCCCCGTGGTGGTCGCGCATCCCGAGGATCCCGCTGCGCAGGCGATCGTCGCGGTGGCGGCGGACATCGCCGCGCGGCCGCGGGGCCTGTCTGGCCGCTCGCTGCCGGTGCGACCGCGCTAAGTCGCCTCGCCGTCGAACGGCGGCGGATCGTTCGGGCTGAAGCCTCGCGCGGCGCCCGGCGGAGCCGACGCGCTCGGGGAGGTCGCCTCGATCGCGGCGCCCGCCGCGACGGCGCGCACCGTGGGGACGGGGGCGTCGTCCAGGAGCGCCTCGCGGATGATGCGTCGCGGGTCGTAACGACGAGGATCGAGCGTCCGCCAGTCCACGTCGTCGAAGTCCTCGCCCATCTCGTCCTGCACGCGGGTCTTCGCGTTGCGCAGGAAGTCGCGGGCCCGGGTGGTGAGGCGCGCGAGGCTCTCCGCGTACTGCGGGAGTCGCTCCGGTCCGATGAGCAGTGCCGCGATCACGCCGATCACGATCAGCTTCTCGAAGGTCAGACCGAAGAACACTCCCTCAGGTTACCGCCGCGCCTGATCTGTCCTCCCACGCGGTCGGCATAGGCTTTCCCGGGGAGGAGTGCGGCATGAGCGAGCAGGACGCGAACTACCGCTTCGCGAACGAGGCGACGGTCGAACCGGATCACATCGCCCGGGCGCGCGCACACGCGCTGGAGCTCGGCGCAGCTCCGGTCAGTGCGGCGGTCGGCGCACAGTGCGCGCTGCTGGCCGCGGCATCCCAGTCCCTCAACATCGTCGAGATCGGGACCGGAGCGGGCGTCTCGGGACTGTGGCTCCTGCGGGGCGCGCCGCGGGCGACGCTGACGACGATCGACAGCGAGCCCGAGCACCTCGCCGCCGCCCGCAAGGCGTTCTCCGACGCGGGCGTCGCGCCGGCCCGGGCACGCTTCATCACCGGCCGGGCATCCGATGTGCTGCCCCGCATGAACGAGGCGTCCTACGACATCGTGCTCGTCGATGCGGACCCTGACGGCGTCATCGAGTTCGTCGAGCACGGGCTGCGACTCGTGCGCGCCGGCGGGACGGTGCTCGTGCCCCGCGTGCTCCACGGCGGGTCCGTCGCCGATCCCGTCCGCCGCGATGCCGTCACGACCGCGTACCGTTCGCTCATCCAGGAGACGCAGGCCTCCCCCGCCGTCCTCGGCGCGCTCTCCATCGTCGGCGAAGGCCTCCTCCAGCTCACGACCGTCCCGGGCGACTGATGCCTGAACGACGGAACGGCCGGTCCGAAGACCGGCCGTTCCGTCGTTCTCCACCTGTCAGGCGGCGTTGACGACGTCACCCAGCACGTCGTACAGCTCCTTCGCCTCAGCGTCGTTCACGGAGACGACAAGGCGGCCGCCGCCCTCCAGCGGGACGCGCACGATGATGAGGCGACCCTCCTTAACGGCCTCCATCGGTCCGTCTCCGGTTCTCGGCTTCATGGCTGCCATCGCGGCTCCCTTTCGTCGTAGGTCTGCGCGTCAAGTTTATCCCGCACCTCCGACGGCGGATAATCCGCGCCCAATAGGCGGCCGTCGGCGCCGCCGGTTCAGGGCACGGTCCACAGCGCCGTGCCTGCGAGCGCATACATCGTGTAGATCCACAGCCACTGTCCGATCAGGCAGACCGTCAGCACGCCCACCCGCCATGCGGTCGAGCGCGGGATCGCCGCGGCGCCCCAGAGCGGCGACAGGGGGACGAGGAGCCGGAAGATGCTCGACTGCGGGAAGAAGACGGCGAGGAGGTACACGGCATAGCTCGCGCTCCACAGCCGGAGGTCGGCGCCGAGGCGGCGCACGTGCGGGTCGAACAGCAGCAGCGTCGCGAAGGCGGCCACCGCGAGCGCGACGAGCGCGAGTACGAGCGCCGGGGGCACTTTCCACTCCGTGCTCCAGAACTCCGCCGCTTGGACGAAGCCTTCCAGCGGCACGAAGTGAGCCGGGGGGTCGAGCATCCAGTTGCGGCGCCAGGCGAGCTCGGTCGAGAGGTAGGCGCCCGGATCCCCGGTCGCCAGGGCGGCGATCACCTGCCACGAGAACCCCACGACGACGGCGAGAGCGCCGAGCAGGACGATGTGCACGACGTGCCGCGCCGGAAGGGATTCACGGCGACGCGTGAACCAGCGGGCGACTCCGTGCAGTCCGAGGAAGAGTGCGAAGGCGAGGACCCCGGGGCGCGTGTAGCCCATGAGCGGGATGAGCAGATAGAGCCACGCGTACCGGCGCTGCATGACGCACCACAGGGCGAGGAAGAGCCAGAGCAGGAACAGGGCCTCCGCGTATCCGATCTGGAACAGAGCGGCGACGGGAGCCGCGGCGAAGAAGGCGACCGCCCATGACGCCATCGCATCGTCACCGCGGGCCCGCAGCATGCGGTAGAGCACGAGGCATGCGAGGTAGCCGGCGACGAGCGACACGATGACCGCGCCCGCGACCCATGATCCGAAGATCGCACCGGCGGCGCCTGCCAGATATGCATAGAGGGGCATGAAGGCCCATGCATTCTCGGCCACGAGTCCGCTGTCGGTGAGGGGCAGCGTGGCGGGATAGCCGTAACCGGCCACGTACCAGTACCACCACGCGTCCCAGCCCGCCGCGAACGAGGCGATGGACGCCTCGCTGCCGAAGCGCGAGACGGGGGGCGCGAGCTCGGCGGCGATCACGAGGAAGACCGTCGTGACGGCGCGGGCGAGGACGTAGATGAGCCCGATCCGGACGGCGACAGGCAGCGCGGCGAGCCATCGCCGAGGCGGCGTGCGCTCGGCGGACGCGTCGGTCAGGAGATCAGCCACGAGCGCAGTCCACGCTCGACGTCGACGATCTGATCGATCGGGACGCGCTCCTGGTCATGGTGGGCGAGGTGCGGGTCGCCGGGGCCGTAGTTCACCGCGGGCACGCCGAGAGCCGAGAAGCGGGCGACGTCGGTCCAGCCGTACTTCGGCCGCGGCTGCGCGCCGACGGCGGCGACGAACTCCTGGGCGAGCGGTGCGTCCAAGCCCGGGCGGGCGCCGGCGGCGCTGTCGACGACCTCGACCTCGAACCCGGCGAGCACGTCGCGGACGTGACTCGTCGCCTCCTCCACCGAGCGGCTCGGAGCGAAGCGGTAGTTCACCTCGACCTCGCAGAGGTCCGGGATGACGTTGCCCGCGACGCCGCCCCGCACCCGGACCGCGCTGAGGCCTTCGCGGTAGACGAGCCCCTCCACCGCGACCTCACGCGGGCGGTACTCGGCCAGCCGCGCGAGGATCGGCGCCGCCTTGTGGATCGCGTTCTCGCCGACCCACGCCCGCGCGCTGTGCGCGCGCACTCCGTGTGTGCGCACGATCGCCCGGAGGTTCCCGTTGCATCCACCCTCGACCTCGCCGTTGGACGGCTCGCCGAGGATCGCGAAGTCGCCCGCGAAGAGGTCGGGCCGGGACGCCGAGAGCCGGTTGAGGCCGTTGAGCGCGGCATCCACCTCCTCGTGGTCGTACCACATCCACGTGATGTCGATCCGGGGATCGACGAGCTCCGCGGCGAGCTTCAGCTGCACCGCCACTCCGGCCTTCATGTCGACGGTGCCGCGGCCCCAGAGGTGGGGGCGACCCTCGATGTCGACATCGCGCGTGGGGACGTTGCCGTTGATCGGTACGGTGTCGATGTGCCCGGCGATGACGACGCGCTGCGACCGGCCGCGGTCTGTGCGGGCGACGATGGTGTCGCCGTCGCGGAAGACGTCGAGATGGGGCAGATCGCCGATGGCCCGCTGGATGGCATCGGCGAGCCCGCCCTCGTCGCCGGAGACGCTCGGGATGTCGCAGATGGCCCGCGTGAGGTCGACGGATGTCGCGGACAGATCGAGATCCGGCATCCCCCGAGTCTAGCGACCGGCCCCGAGGCACGAGCGGCCCTGGCTGGGGCGCTACCGTTGACGTCATGAGCGACGAGCGGTGGGTCTGGGGCATGGGCCTCGCGACGACGGCGGGCGACGGGACGGTCCTCGACACGTGGTTCCCCGAGCCCAAGCCCGGTCGCATACCGCTCGGCCTCGACCCCGCGATGCCTCCGGAAGACCTCGAGCACCTCGCCGTGCCCGACGCCCGCCGGGCCGTCTCGGTGGACGTCGTGATCGTCGAGGTCGACCTGGACGCCCCGCCCGCCTCGACCTCCGACGCCTATCTCCGCCTCCAGGCGCTCTCGCACCGGCTCGTGAAGCCGAACGAGGTGGACCTGACCGGCGTCTTCGGCCATCTGCCCAACGTCGCCTGGACGAGCGCGGGACCCATCCATCCCGAGGACCTGACCCGGCTCCGGCCGTTCCTTCAGCGGGACGGGATCCAGGTGCAGGGTCTGGACAAGTTCCCGCGCCTGCTCGACTACGTCACACCGCCGGGAGTGCGCATCGCGGATGCCTCGCGCGTCCGCCTCGGCGCGTACCTCTCCCCCGGCACGACGGTCATGCACGAGGGCTTCGTCAACTTCAACGCCGGCACGCTCGGCGCCTCGATGGTCGAGGGCCGCATCTCACAGGGCGTCGTGGTGGGCGACGGCAGCGATATCGGCGGCGGGGCCTCGATCATGGGCACGCTCTCGGGCGGTGGCGCGCACCGCGTCTCGATCGGCGCGCGTACGCTCCTGGGCGCCAACGCCGGCATCGGCATCTCGCTCGGCGACGACTGCGTCGTGGAGGCGGGCCTCTACGTCACGGCGGGATCGAAGGTCGTGCTCGCCGACGAGACGCCGCGCGCCGACGGCTCGCGTCCGGTCGTGAAGGGCGCCGAGCTGTCGGGGAAGGACGGCCTGCTGTTCCGCCGCAACTCGCTCACCGGTGCGATCGAGGCCGTGCGCCGGGCCGGTGTCGGCGTCACGCTCAACGAGGCGCTGCACGCCTGATGGGATCCGGGCGAGACGAACGACGGCACCCGGTCGTCGAACGGATGTCGGTGACCGGGAGTAGTTTCTGTGCATGGAGCGAATCCCGCGCGAGTCAGCCGGTGACGCACCGCGGCCCGGCAGCCTGACCGCGGAGGAGGCGCTGCACGTGGCGTTCTGCGGGGTCGAAGAGGAGCAGTACGACCTCTACCGGCTGGCGGCCTCACGCGCGGAACGCCTTGCCGATGCGATCGGGTGGGCGCGGTCGCATCCGGAGATCTACGCCCTGACCGGTGACGACGATCCGGTGCGGACCGCGGAGCGCTGTGCGGTGCTGGAGGGGTCGTTGCGGCTGAACCTGTCCGAGGCGACGATCCGGTCCGTGGCGGCGACGGCTGACGCGGCGCGGTCGTCGTTGCCACTGCTGTGGGCGCGGGCGAGGGAGGGTTTCGCAAGCATGGCGCAGGTCGACGCGGCGGTGGCGCTGCTGCCGCGGTTCGGCGCGCACGCGGGTGCCTTATCGGAGTTCGACCGAACGCTCGCCGAGGTGTCGCTGTCGACGGCGCCGGCGTCGTTCCGCGCGAGGGCGACGCGCCTCGCGCGTCGGCTAGCGCCGCTGCCCGAGGCCCAGCTGCACGCAGACGCGTTCACTCGCCGCCGCGTCGTCCTGCATGCGGCGGAGGACGGGATGAGCTGGGTCAGCGCCCTGGTCACGACGACGGACGCTGTCGCCATCAAGAGAAGCCTCACCGCGACCGCCAAGCACCTCTCGAAGGCGCGGCGGGACGGGCGGACGCGGGATCAGGTACGCGCCGACCTGTTCCGCGACCGGCTCACCGGGCGCGGCACCCCGGCCGCGGTGAAGACGAAGGTGTTCGTCACCGTCCCCATCGATCGCCTCTCGCCCGCCGCGCGATCATCGGTGCGCCGCACTCCGCCGCGCGTGGGCGGCGTCGACCTGAACACCGAGCCACTGCTGGACACCGGCGACCCGATCGACGACGCGACCGCGATCCGGCTGCTCCTGGACGCCGGGAGGCTGACGCGGGTGATCACCGACCCGGTCACCGGCGTCATCCTCGACATGGACCGCCGCTCGCGCCGGGTCACGCGTCAGCAGCGGGAGTGGCTCACGCTGCGTCACGCCCAGTGCACCAGGGACGGATGCCGCAGAGCCGCCGCCGAAGCCGACATCGACCATTGGATCCCATACGCTGCACACGGCCCCACCGACCAGGCGAACCTGCATCCCCTCTGCGACCCCGACCACGCCCTCCGCGGTACCACGCGCCTGCGTTTCCGACGACGCCCCGATGACACGGTCGAACTCGGCTTCCCCAGCGGCCACACGACACGCCGGCTTCTCGACTCGCTGCCCCCACCAGGCGACACCCCGCCGTTCTAGCGAAGATCCGGCTCTCCGTCGCGCAGCCGGACGGAGAGGCAGGTGACGCAGCCCTCGAGCTTCTCGAACTCCGAGACGTCGGTGGTCACGACCTCGAGCCCTCGCGCTCGGTGCAGCGCCGCGGTGTCGGGGGCGTCGGCAGACATCAGGACGGTGTGCTCGTCGAGGACGACGACGGCCGTGCCATGCGCCTCGGGAACGCCGGCGAAGGTCGGGAAGACCGACGGGTCGTCCACGAGAGGTTCGAAGCCGATCACCGTGCCGTCGGGCAGCGCCGTGACCCCGCTCTTGAGGTGCAGCACTCTGCTGACGGGCACCGCTTCGACGGTCCACCCGCGCGGTTCGAGCAGCGCACGGAGCTGCTCGATGCCCTCGGCGTCGGTGCGGGATGAGGCGCCGATGTAGACGGTGCGCCCGATCTTGAGCACGTCACCCCCGTCGAGGGTCGCCGGAGCCGTGATCTCCGCCATCTCCAGGCCCGTCGTCGCGATCGCAGCGCGCACGGACTCCTTCTCGCCGCGGCGGCTCTCGGCGCCGGCGCGACACAGTACGGCGAGATCGTCGAACACGACCACCGCGTCCTCGACGAACACGCCGTCCGGGTGCTCGTCGGCCGCATCGACCTCGACGATCTCCCACCCGCGGTCCCGGAACACATCGACGTACCGCTCCCATTGGCGCTGTGCCAGAGCCGGATCCACCGGCACACGGTCGAGGTGGGTCAGCTCGCCGCCGGCGAGGTGCGGCGACGGGCGCCGCACGAGGAGTCGAGGCATCCGTCAGCTCCGTCGATCCGCGACGCGGTGCATGGGCTCAGGAGACGCCCGGGTAATCGCGCTTCTCCGCCCCCACGTACAGCTGCTGCGGACGGCCGATCTTGGTCTGCGGGTCGGACTGCATCTCACGCCAGTGCGCGAGCCAGCCGGGCAGGCGGCCGATCGCGAAGAGGACGGTGAACATGCGGGTCGGGAAGCCCATCGCCTTGTAGATCACGCCCGTGTAGAAGTCGACGTTCGGGTAGAGCCGGCGCTCCTTGAAGTAGTCGTCGCTGAGCGCGATCTCCTCGAGCTCCTTCGCGAGGTCGAGGAGCGGATCGTGCACCCCGAGCTCGGTGAGGACCTCGTCGGCGGACTGCTTGACGAGCTTCGCGCGCGGGTCGTAGTTCTTGTAGACCCGATGCCCGAAGCCCATGAGCTTGACGCCGTCCTCCTTGTTCTTCACCCGCTCGACGAAGCGCTGCACGCTCTCACCCGACTCTCGGATGCGGCCGAGCATGTCGAGGACGGCTTCGTTGGCGCCGCCGTGAAGCGGGCCGTAGAGGGCGTTGATGCCCGCAGAGATCGAGGAGAACTGGTTCGCGCCGGTCGAACCGACCAGGCGGACGGTGGAGGTGGAGGCGTTCTGCTCGTGGTCCTCGTGGAGGATGAGCAGCCGCTCGAGCGCCCGCGACATGACGGGATTGATCTCGTACAGCTCGCTCAGGACGCCGAAGTTCAGCTTGAGGAAGTTGTCGACGAAGCTGAGCGAGTTGTCGGGATAGAGGAACGCCTGGCCGATGCTCTTCTTGTGCGCATACGCCGCGATGACCGGGAGCTTCGCCAGCATGCGGATCGTGTTGAGCTCGACGTGCTCGGGGTTGTTCGGGTCGGACTCGCTCTCGTAATAGGTCGACAGCGCGGCGGTCGCCGACGACAGCACCGACATGGGGTGCGCCGTGTGGGGCAGGGCCGAGAAGAAGCGCTTGAGGTCCTCGTGCAGCAGCGTGTGGTGCCGGATGCGCTCGTCGAACGCCGCGAGCTCGTCGGCGGTGGGCAGTTCGCCGTAGATGAGAAGCCAGGCCACCTCGAGGTACGTGCTGTTCTGCGCGAGCTGCTCGATGGGGTAGCCGCGGTAGCGGAGGATGCCCTGGTCGCCGTCGATGTAGGTGATGGCCGACTTGGTCGCCGAAGTGTTGACGAAGCCGTAATCGAGGGTCGTATGCCCCGTCTGTCGCGTGAGCGTCGAGATGTCGATACTGGGCACGCCGTCGGTGCCGCACAAGAGCGGGAACTCGGCGGTGCGGTCACCGATCGAGAGGGTGGCCTTCTCCTGCTGCGTGCTCGCGTCCGTCACGGCGCCTCCTCGCGATTGCGGTTCGATCGGATCGGGGGGTCGTCGGCTCGATGGAGGCAGGTGAAGCCCGTGATGAGCCTTCTCACGCGGCGGCGGGTGCCGTCGACGCGCAGATACAGCCTACTTGCCCTCCTGGCCTACCGTTGACACCGCCAAAGGCACGAGGCATCCACTGGAGGAATGCCACCGATGCCTCGTATCGATGCGTCAGCGGGCGTGCAGCCGCTCGGCCGCCGCGGCGATGCGCTCGTCGCTCGCGGTGAGGGAGAACCGCACGTGCTGCGGGAAGTGATCGCCGTAGAAGTGTCCGGGACCGGCGAGGATGCCGAGGTCGGCGAGCCGGGCGAGGCTCTCCCACGCATCGCGTCCCTCGGTCGCCCACAGATAGAGCCCCGCCTCGCTGCGATCGATGCGGAAGCCGGCGGCCTCGACGGCGGGCTTGAGCCGGTTGCGCCGTGCGCGATACCGCTCCTTCTGCTCGGCGACGTGCGCGTCGTCGGAGAGGGCGGCGACCATCGCGGCCTGGATGGGCTGGGGCAGCATCAGGCCGAGGTGCTTGCGGGCGGTGAGGAGCCGGGCGAGGATCGCGGGATCGCCCGCGAGGAAGGCCGCCCGGTAGCCGGCCAGGTTCGACTGCTTGCTCAGCGAGTAGGCCGAGAGGATGCCGGTCAGGTCGCCCTCCGTCACACGCGGGTCGAGCGCCGACGGCACCGGTTCCGCGTCCCACGGCGCGTCCCAGCCGAGTTCGGCGTAGCACTCGTCCGACGCCAGCACGGCGCCGAGTCGCCGTGCGTGCGCGACGGCGGCGCGGAGCGCCGCGACGTCCCAGACCCGCCCATCGGGGTTGCCGGGCGAGTTGATCCACACGAGCCGCGTGGCCTCGGGCCACTCCCCCGGATCGTCGGCGGCCACGGGCGTGGCCCCGACGAGGCGGGCACCGACCTCGTACGTCGGGTAGGCCGCACGAGGATGGACCACGATGTCGCCGGGCCCGAGGCCGAGGAGGAGCGGCAGGAGCGCGACGAGCTCCTTGGAGCCGATCGAGGGGAGCACATCCGCCGGCGTCAGACCAGGCACCGCTCTGCGTCTGGCGAACCATGCCGCGACGGCTTCGCGCAGTGCGGGGGTGCCGACGGTCTGGGGGTATGCGTGGGCGTCGGTGGCGGCGGACAGGGCCCGGGCGACGACCGCGGGAGTGGGATCGACCGGTGAGCCGATCGAGAGGTCGACGATCCCGCCGGGATGCTGCCGAGCCCGCGCCGCGTACGGCGCGACGGCGTCCCACGGGTAATCCGCGAGGTCGGCGACTCCCACTGTCAGTCGGCCTGGGGCGGCAGTTCGGCGATGATCGGGTGGTCCTTGTGGATCACGCCGACCTTGGCGGCGCCGCCGGGCGAGCCGATGTCGTCGAAGAACTCGACGTTGGCCTTGTAGTAGTCCTGCCACTCGTCGGGCAGGTCGTCTTCGTAGTAGATCGCCTCGACCGGGCACACCGGCTCGCACGCGCCGCAGTCCACGCACTCGTCGGGGTGGATGTAGAGGCTGCGTTCCCCTTCGTAGATGCAGTCGACCGGGCACTCGTCGATGCACGCGCGGTCTTTCACATCCACGCAGGGAAGAGCGATCACATACGTCACGGATTCAGTCTAGTTCGCTGCGCGAGGGCTCTTCCCGCCGGACGCCGGAGAGGTCGGGCCACGCGACGACGAGCACGATGAGGATGAGCACCGAGACGGTCCACACCATGCCGGCGTCGAACTCCCCCTCCGCGGCCTGCGCGACGATGACGGACCCGCCGGGGCCCCGACCCGAGAACACGAGCGTCGCGACCGCGATGCCGAGGCCGGTCCCGAGGGCCGCCCAGCGATCCGCGGTGAGCAGGCGTACGGCCACGAGGAGCGCCCCGCTGCCGATGACGGCGAGCACGAGCCCGAGCGGGAACCAGCCGAGCGCGTACGTGTGCGCGATCGTTCCCGCGAGCCCGTACACGGCTCCCACCACGAACGCCACGAACCACGTGGCGACACGCGCGAGAGCTGAGGGGGAACGCACCCGCCGACTCTACCCGCGCGGCGCTGTGAGGGGGACGAGCGGCCCCCCGCCCCGTGCGGGCCCCCCGCCCCGTGCCGGCCCCGCGCCACGTGCGAGCCCCCCCGCCCCGTGCCGGCCCCCCCCGCCGGTCGGCCGAGCCCGCGTCAAGAGGCCCAGCCCCACAGTCGCAGCAGAGCGGCGACGAGCGCAGCCGCGGCGACGACGACGAGGAACGGCGCCCGCAGCGCGAGGAGCCCCGCCGCCACGAGGACGGCCGGGACGCGGGCGTCGATCACGATCGTCTGTCCGGCGCCGAGCGTCTGCACCGCGACGAGCGCTGCGAGCAGAGCGACCGTCAGCAGGTCGGCGATCCGCGCGGGGCGCGGCGCGTCGAGGACCTTCGGCGGGACGAGGTAGCCCAGGGCCTTCCAGGCGACGCAGATGACCGCGGACAGGAGCAGGGCCGTCCAGAGGGTCACGGCAGGCCCTCCCGCTCCGCGACGTCGAGCGGCTCCTCGGCATCGTCGCCCGCGCGACCGAGCCAGTTGAACCATCCGACGGCGACGGCCACGAGCGCCGCGACGATGACCGGGACGCCGGGCATGAGCACGGGCGTGAGCACGGTCGCGACAACGGCCGCGGCGACGCCCACTGCGATCGCCTGCCGCCGGCGCAGGCGCGGCCACAGCAGCGCCAGGAAGGCGGCGGCGGCCGCGGCATCCAATCCGTACGCCTTCGGGTCGCCGAGAACGTCACCCAGGAGCGCGCCCGCGAGGGTCGAGAGGTTCCAGCCCACGTAGATGCCGATGCCCGTCACCCAGAAGCCGACCAGCCGGGCGTGCGGGGTCGTCTGGGCGAGCGACACGGCGGTCGACTCATCGATCGTGAACTGCGACGCCGCCGCGCGCTTCCAGAAGCCGGCCCCGATGATGGGCGACATGCGCATCCCGTACGCGGCGTTGCGCACGCCGAGGAGCGCCGCCGACGCGATCGCCGAGGGCGCGGCGGCCAGACCTCCCGACGCGATGACGCCGACGAACGCGAACTGCGACCCGCCGGTGAACATCACGAGGCTGAGGACGCAGGTCTGCCAGATGTCGAGCCCCGCCGCGACGGCGAGCGCCCCGAACGAGATGCCATAGGCGCTCGTGGCCAAGGCGACGCCCAGACCCTGACGCCACGCCCGCCGCGCTTCGCCGGCGACGTGCGCCTCGTCGAAGTGCGGGACCGAACTCACTCCCCGAGCCTACTGACGGCTGCCGGGCGCCGAAGCGGTCCGCTCTGCCATCCGTGGACGGCTGACCGCCACGAGTCGAGATGGCACGGGTCGCCTCCGGGATGCGGCATCCACGCGTGAACCGTGGGATCTCGGCGTCTCCCCGCGTGCGTGTCAGGCGTCCGCGTGGTGCCGCGTGCGGGCGCTTCGACTACGCGTTGGCGTCCTGACGCTTGAGGCGCGCCGCGGCGCGGCCGCGCTCCGTCGCATCGAGCACGACCTTGCGGATGCGCACCTTCTCGGGAGTCACCTCGACGCATTCGTCGTCGCGCGCGAACTCGAGGCTCTCCTCGAGCGAGAGCTGGCGCGGCGGGGTCAGCCGCTCGAGCTCGTCGGCAGTCGACGAGCGCATGTTGGTGAGCTTCTTCTCCTTGGTGATGTTGACGTCCATGTCGTCGGCGCGCGTGTTCTCGCCGACCACCATGCCCTCGTACACCTCTTCCGTGGGCTGCACGAAGAAGCTCATGCGCTCCTGCAGCGCCATCATCGCGAACGGGGTCGCGACGCCGGAGCGATCCGCGACGATCGAGCCGTTCTGACGCGCGACGATGTGCCCCGCCCAGTCGTCGTAGCCGTGCGAGATCGCGTTCGCGATGCCCGTTCCGCGGGTCGTCGAGAGGAACTCGGTGCGGAAGCCGATGAGTCCGCGCGAGGGGACGATGAACTCCATCCGCACCCAGCCGGTGCCGTGGTTCACCATCGAGTCCATGCGGCCCTTGCGCGAGGCCATGAGCTGCGTGATCGCGCCGAGGTACTCCTCGGGCGCGTCGATCGTGAGGTGCTCGTAGGGCTCCTGCACCTGTCCGTTCGGCCCCTTGCGCGTCACGACCTGGGGCTTGCCGACCGTCAGCTCGAAGCCCTCGCGGCGCATGTTCTCGACGAGGATCGCAAGCGCGAGCTCGCCGCGCCCCTGCACCTCCCAGGCGTCCGGACGCCCGATGTCGACGACCTTGAGCGAGACGTTTCCGATGAGCTCGCGGTCGAGGCGGTCCTTCACCATGCGCGCGGTGAGCTTGTGACCCTTGACCTTCCCCACGAGGGGCGAGGTGTTCGTGCCGATCGTCATCGAGATCGCGGGATCGTCGACGTGGATCGCGGGCAGCGGGCGCACGTCGTCGGGGTCGGCGATCGTCTCGCCGATCGTGATCTCCTCGATACCGGCGATGGCGACGATGTCGCCGGGGCCTGCCGATTCTGCCGGGTACCGCTCGAGCGCACGGGTCTTCAGAAGCTCCGTGATGCGTGCGTTGGTGTGCGAGCCGTCGTGGCGCACCCACGCGACCGTCTGGCCCTTCTTGAGCGTGCCGTTGAAGACCCGCAGCAGGGCGAGGCGGCCGAGGAACGGACTCGAGTCGAGGTTCGTGACCCAGGCCTGGAGGGGCGCGTCATCGTCGTACGAGGGGGCGGGCACGTGCTCGAGGATCGCGCCGAACAGCGGCTCGAGGTCGTCGTTGTCGGGAAGGTCGCCGTTGGCGGGACGGTTACGGGATGCCGCGCCGGCACGCCCGGACGCATACACGACGGGAACGTCCAGCAGCGCGTCGACGTCGAGGTCCGGCACGTCCTCGTGGAGGTCGGACGCGAGACCGAGCAGCAGGTCGTGGCTCTCCTCCTCGACCTCGGCGATGCGCGCGTCCGGCCGGTCGGTCTTGTTGACGAGGAGGATGACGGGAAGCTTCGCCTCGAGCGCCTTGCGCAGCACGAAGCGGGTCTGCGGCAGCGGTCCCTCGCTCGCGTCGACGAGCAGGACCACCCCGTCGACCATCGACAGGCCGCGCTCGACCTCGCCGCCGAAGTCGGCGTGACCGGGCGTGTCGATGACGTTGATCGTGACCGGGATGTCGGTGTGGGCACCGTTGTACGTGATCGCCGTGTTCTTGGCGAGGATCGTGATGCCCTTCTCGCGCTCGAGGTCGTTCGAGTCCATCGCACGGTCCTCGACGTGCGCGTGCTCGCCGAACGAGCCGGTCTGGCGCAGCATGGCGTCGACGAGGGTGGTCTTGCCGTGATCGACGTGCGCGACGATGGCCACGTTGCGGAGGTCGGGGCGGAGGGCGCGCGCCATGGAAGGATCCTTGCGAAGAGAATGGGGTGCCACCGGGAATCCGGGGCACCCCATTCTACAAGGCGGGCGCTGTCAGCTCTCCGCACCCGCGCCCGTGCGCTCCAGGAGCAGCGCGCGGGCCTCGCGACGGCGGCGCTGCTCCTCGGGGTCCGGCACCGGAACGGCGGCGATGAGTCGCTGCGTGTAGGGGTCGGTCGCACCGCGGAGGATCTCGTCGCGCGTTCCCATCTCCACGAGCTTGCCGTGGTGCATGACGGCGATGCGGTGGGCCAGGATGTCGACGACGGCGAGGTCGTGGCTGATGAAGAGACACGCGAACTGCAGCTGCTGCTGGAGGTCCTGCAGGAGGTCCAGGAAGCGGGCCTGCACCGAGACGTCGAGCGCCGACGTCGGCTCGTCGGCGACGAGCAGCTGCGGAGCGAGGGCGAGAGCGCGGGCGATGCCGACGCGCTGGCGCTGGCCGCCCGACAGCTCGTGCGGGAAGCGGTTGCGGTACGACGTCGGAAGCTCGACCTGGCTGAGCAGCGACTCCACGCGCTTGTCGAGGTCCTTGCCCTTCGCCTCGCCCGACAGGAGGATCGGCTCGCCGATCGACTGGCCGATCGGCATGCGCGGGTTCAGCGACGACGCCGGGTCCTGGAACACGATGCCCGTCTTGCGGCGGATCGCGAAGAGATCCTTCGACGCGGGCTTCGAGATGTCCGTGCCGACGACGGAGAGCCGGCCCTCGGCGATGGGCAGCAGCCCGATCGCCGCGCGGCCGAGGGTCGTCTTCCCGGACCCGGACTCGCCCACGAGGCCCATGATCTCGCCGGGGTAGATGTCGAGGTTGATGTCCTCCGCCGCCCGGAAGGCGGGGATCCGGCCGCGCTTGGGGTATTCGATCGCGACGTCCTTGAACGAGAGGATCGGCGTCCGGGTCTCGGGCACCTCGTCGGCGGCCTCCGTCGCGCGCTCGCGGATCGCGGCGATCGCCGGAACTGTCGTCGTGCTCGTCTCGACCTCCGCAGGGGCATCCGGATCGATCTCTTCGAGCACGCCCAACCCGAGGTGCGGCACCGACGCGAGGAGCTGCTGCGTGTAGGGATGCTGCGGGTTGTGGAAGATCTCGTGCACCGTGCCGGACTCCACGACGACGCCGTTCTTCATGACCATGATCCGGTCGGCGAGGTCGGCGACGACGCCCATGTCGTGCGTGATGAGGATGATCGCCGAGTCGAGGCGCTTGTGCAGACTGCGCAGAAGATCGAGGACCTCGGCCTGGACGGTGACATCGAGCGCCGTCGTCGGCTCGTCGGCGATGAGCAGGAGCGGATCGCACGAGATCGACTGCGCGATCATGGCCCGCTGACGCTGGCCGCCCGACAGCTGGTGCGGGTACTTGTGGAACGACTGCTCGGGGTTGGGCATCTCGACCATGCGGAGGAGCTCGACAGCCCGCTCCTTGGCGCCCGACGGCGACATCGAGCGGTCGTGCGAGCGCAGCGCCTCCATGATCTGGAAGCCGACCGTGTAGACGGGGTTGAGCGCCGTCATCGGCTCCTGGAAGATCACCGCGATCTCGTTGCCGCGGAGCGACCGCAGCGTCGCGTCATCCACGCCCCTCAGCTCGCGCCCGAGGAGCTTGATGGATCCGGTGACGCGCGAGTTCTCGGGCAGGAGACCCAGCAGCGCCATCGAGCTCGTGCTCTTGCCGGAGCCCGACTCGCCCACGATGGCGAGCACTTCGCCGCGCCGGACGACGTAGTTCATGTCGATCGCGGCGGGGTAGAACTCGCCCTCGACCCAGAACTCGACGCCGAGGTTCTCGACTTCGAGGATGCGCTCGGGGAGGGTGTCGCGCGGCGCCGTCGTGTCGGCGTCGAGGCCCTTCGTGTCAGTCATTCGAGATGTCCAATCTGAGAAGCTTGGGATCATGGCGTTCCAGGAGGTCGTGTACCGGCCGGTCTTCGGCCGTGCCCTCGCTGTCATCACCGTCGTCGTGTGCGCTGTGGGGATCGTCGCGCTCTTCTGGGGGGATGTCGCGGCCGGCCTGCGCTACGCCTGGCCGATCGTGCTCGTCGCCGTCCTGGCGTGGGCGCTCTTCTGGCGTCCGTCCCTGCGTGTGCAGCAGCACGGCATCACCGTCGAGAACGTGCTCCGCACCTACTTCGTGCCGTGGCCGGCGATCCGCGAGATCGACACGCGATATGCGCTGACCCTGCGGACGTCTCGGCGCACGGTGTCGGTATGGGCGGCTCCCGCCCCCGGCCGTCACCGCACGCTCGGCCTTGCGAGCAAGGACTTCGAGGGTGTCGGCGAGTCGGCCAAGGGCGAGTACGGCGAGCTGCGGCCGGCCGACGCCGTCTCGACGCCGAGCGGCAACCTCGCGCAGCTCATCCGCGGTCGTTGGGAGGAGCTCCGCGACGCCGGCCTCCTGGCCGCCGGCGAGGACCCGGACGCCGAGACCGTGACGTGGCACGGGGCCACCGTCGCGGTTCTCGCGCTTCTGGCCGGTGCCACGGTGGTCGGCCTGCTGATCTAGCAGCACGCCGTCACCGCTCCGGGTTGAGCGGCTCGTTCGTCGGGTCACCGGGTCGGTCGGGACGCGGGTCGTGGTAGTTCACGACGTCTTCGCTCGCGTACACGGCCTCGCCTGCGACGGTGACGGTTGCGCGCTCCTTCGGCTCGGTCGTGTCGAGGATCGGGGCGACCGGACCACCGGCACGACCGGAACGCGCCATCGCGCGCTCGCTCGGCTTCTTCTTCTGACGAGGATCGAACGCGTCGCGCAGACCGTCGCCGATGAAGTTGACGCACAGCGCGATCGCGATGATGAACAGGCCCGGCCACCAGAACAGCCAGGGTCGCGTGGAGAACGCGGCCTGGTTGTCGGACACGATCTTGCCGAGCGACGTGTCGGGCGACTGCACACCGAAGCCGAGGTAGCTGAGCGCGGACTCGAGCAGGATGGCGCCGGCCATGAGCAGCGTCGCGTTGACGACGATGACGCCGATCGAGTTGGGGAGGATGTGCCGGAAGATGATGCGCCGGTCGCGGGCACCCGATACGCGGGCGGCGTCGACGAACTCCCGCTCGCGGAGCGTGAGGAACTCGCCGCGCACGAGGCGCGCCATCGTCGTCCACGCGAACAGGCCGATCACCACGCCGAGCACGGCGGCGCCGAGGCTTCCGAACGCGTTGCCGAGGACGGCACCGATCACGATCAGCGGGATCGTGATGACGATGTCGGTGAAACGCATCAGGATCGAGTCGGTGCGCGAGCGGTAGTAGCCGGCGAACGCCCCGATGACCACGCCGATCGTCGTGGCGACGACGCCCGCGATCACCATCACCATGAGCGACTGCTGGGCACCGCGCATGACGACGGCGAAGATGTCGCGGCCGACCTCGTCCTGTCCGAACGGGTGCTCTCCGATCTGGAAGGGCACGAGGCTCAGCGTGGGCACGCCGTTGTTGACCTTCGGCGCGATCTGATCCCACGAGTAGGGCCACCATCCGGTGATCCGCAATCCCCAGAGGTTGATGCCGACAGACGTGAAGGCGAGGATCACGATGAAGGCGAGGACGATCATCGCGATGAGCGCGCCGCGGTGACGGAAGAACCGGCGCCGGACGATCTGTCCCTGGCTGAGACCCTCGGTCTCCTTCTGCTCGATCGAGATCTCGGCGCGGGCCGAGTCTTCGCCCGTGCCGGGCTCCTGCGTGACTGTGGTGTTCATGTCAGCCCACCTTGATTCTCGGGTCGAGGCCCGCGTAGACGAGGTCCGCGATGAGGTTGAAGACCACCGCCAGGGTGCCGGTCACGACGAAGAACGCCATGACGGGATTGGGATCGGAGGCCGCGAGGCCGTTGACGAAGAGGCGCCCCATGCCGACCCATCCGAAGACGGTCTCGGTCACGACGGCGCCGCCGATCAGCGCGCCCACGTCGAACGCGATGATCGTCGTGATCGGGATCAGCGCGTTGCGGAACGCGTGGCGCACGACGACGGTGCGCTGCGTCAGGCCCTTCGCGCGCGCCGTGCGGATGTAGTCCTGGTTCATGACCTCGAGGAGGCTCGCGCGCGAGTAGCGGGTGTAGCTCGCGAACGAGACGAGGATGATCGCGATCGTCGGCAGGAGCAGGTGGGTGAACAGGTCGATGCCCTGCACCCAGAAGTTCCCGCCGAGGCCGGGCGTCGACGCGCCCACCGTCGCGATGGGACGACCGCGCACGCGGCTGGAGTTCGCGTACGCCTCCCAGTACGACATGTACTTGTTGAGCGCGATGAGACCGGCGGTGAGGAACCCGACGATGGCCGTCGTCCGGGCGACCGGCGCGCGGTCGGGAGCCCCCATGAACCACCCGATGGCGCCGCTGATGACGACGGACAGGACAGCGAAGAGGAGGAACAGCCACAGCGTCATGCCGTTGAGCAGGTAGTTGGTCATCGGGTAGTACAGCGCGATGCCGAGCGCGGCCACGATGAGCGACGCGTACAGCGCCCGGCGATTGCGAAGCCCCGTGGAGATGGCGGTCACGCCGAAGGCGATGCCGACAGCCAGCACGATGTAGACGGCGATGCCGATGCCCGGATCGGCGAACCACTGCGTCACCGAGAGGAAGGTGAGGACCGCGCCGGTCGCGACCGCGGACACGCCGAAGACGATCAGTCGCCGGCGCCATCGGCCGCCGATCAGCGACATCCAGATGACTCCCGCGAACAGCGACAGGCCGATGATCACGGGAACCGAGATCGTCGGGTCGTTGAGCCAGTTGTTGAGCTGGATCGCGCCGTACTGCTTGAGGAGCACGGCGACCCAGAAGATGGGGAGCGAGAAGAACAGGAACGCCAGGAGCGTGACGCCGTAGTCGAAGCCGCTGTACTGGCGGAGGGCCGACACGATGCCGACCGTGAGGCCCATCAGGATCGCCACGACGGTGGCGGTGGTCACGAGCGTCAGCGTCGACGTGATCGCGTTCGCCAGCAGTGCGTTGACGGGCTGGTTCTGGATGCTGACCCCGAAGTCGCCGCGGAAGAGACCGCCGAGCCACAGGAAGTAGCGCAGCGGAGCGGGGACGTCGAGGTTGAGAAGCCTGGTGCGGGCTTCGATGAGCTGGGCCTTGTTGGGGGCGCTGCTCTGCTTGAGGTCTTCGAGGGGATCGCCCGCGAACGACACGAGGATGTACATCAGGAACGTCGCGGCGAACAGCACGAAGATCGATGCGATCAGCCGCCGAATGATGAATGAAGCCATGGTGTGGCCGCCTGCCTATCGGTGAATCAGCGCAAGCGCCATCGCGCGGATCGCGGCGCGACGATGCTCAACCACTGAGAGGAGTCTAACGCGGTGGGGTGCAGGTCCCACTGGGACCTGCACCCCACGTCGGTCGGATCCGAGCCGGAAGACCCGGGATCAGACCTGCTGCGGATTACTCGTCAGTGCTGCCCGAGTCCGTGACCTCCCAGTCCCACGCGTTCCAGAAGATGGTCGGCGCGATGATCGAGGGGTCGATGTTGGTGACACGGTCGCTGAAGGCGGTGACCGACGGGAACTGGAAGATCGTGACTCCGAAGAAGTCGTTCCAGAGGATCTTGTCGGCCTCCATCTTGATCTCCATCTGGCGCTCCTCGTCGAACTCCGACGAGATCTCCTGCGACAGGGCGTTGATCTCCTCGTTGTTGTAGAAGCTCAGGTTGTTGATCCCGCCTTCTTCGAAGTTCGCCGTCCAGTCGGTGACCGAAAGGGCGGTCGTCTGCCAGCCGAAGAACACGGCGTCGTAGGCGCCGGGCGTGCCCAGCAGGCCGCCCCACTCCTCGGAGCCGCAGTCGGTGACGTTGAAGCCGGCCTGGTTGGCGGATGCCTGAATCAGGGCGAACTCGTTGACACGACGCGGGTTGTTCGACGCGTAGAGGATGCAGACCTCGGGGTTGGTGAGGCCGGCCTCGGCGAGGAGGGCCTTGGCGCCCTCGATGTCGACCTCGGCGAACTGGTCCGAGCCGTTGTTGGCGACGGACTCGTCGTAGCCCTCGGAGCCCGGGACGAAGATCTGCGAGCTGCGCAGGAGCGCGTCCTCGCCGACGATCGGCTTGATGAGCTTGTCGAGGATCTCCTGGCGGGGAACCGTCTTGAGGAACGCCTCGCGGACCTTCGGGTCCTTGAAGATGTTGTCAGGGTTGCGCGCCTGGTCGAACTGAAGGTCGAGGTGCTCGTACGTGCCCTCGACGCCCGTGAGGACCGTGACGCCGTCGATCGCGTCGACCGCGGTCTTGAGGTCGGCCGTGGCCTGCGGGGAGATGATGTCGACCTCGCCGTTCTCCAGCGCCTGAGCCGCCGCGAGCGGGTCGGGGATGAAGCGGACCGTGATCTCCTCGATCTTCGGCTTGTTGTCCCCGGTGTACTCGGGGTTGGCGGTCAGCGTGATGAACTGATCGGCCTGGAAGTCGCTGATCATGTACGGGCCGCTGGCCACGAGCAGGTCGGGGTCGTCGGGGAGGGCGGTGAAGTTGAAGCCCGAGTTCCAGAACGCCGAGATCTTGGCCAGAGCCTCCTGGTCGTCGTTCTGGATGGCGTCGAGGACCGCGGTCTTCGCCTCTTCGGCGTCGTCGATGCCGAGCGCCTTCTCACCGATGATGTGCGCCGGGAGCGGCGACGCGAACGAGGTCTCCCAGTCGACGTAGGGCTTCGAGTAGACGAGAGTGACCGACTTGCCGTCGTCGCTGACCTCGGGGGTGTCCTGAACCAGGCCGAAGCGCGCGTCGGGCGTCACGCCGGAGTCGAAGTAGACGACGTCGGTCGGGAAGGCGTCGGTGAACTCACCCGTGTCGGGGTCGGTGTACTCGGCCGGGTCGAAGTCCGGGGTGTCGAGGGCGCGCGACAGTGCGGCCCAGTTCAGCATGAGGTCGGTGGCGTCGACAGCGGTGCCGTCCGACCACTTCACGTCATCGGCGATCGTGTACTTGATCGTCAGCGGGTCGTCCGAGATCTTCTCGTACGAGCCGAACGACGTGTCCTGAACGAGCTCGGGGACGTTGTTGAAGTAGTTGAACCCGGCGTACGTCAGGTAGTTGATGTTGTTGTTCGCCGTGGCGTTGCCGTACGACGTGTTGCCGTTGGCCGAATAGAACGCCTGGTTCCACGCTGCGGTGATCGACGAGCCCTCGACGAGACCGGAGTCGTCGTTGTTGCTCTCGCCGCCACCGGCGGCGCAGCCTGAGATCACCAGTGCGCCGGCTGCGGTGAGCGCCACCGCCGCCGAGATGCGCTTCATTCTCACTGTTCCTCCTGTGCAGGGTTGTGCGCGCACGTCAAGCAGGGACGGACGGCGCGGGGATGAAGAAACGATAAGCACGCCTCCTGAGATGGTCAAAAGGAACCGCGAAAACGTTACAGAGCCTTAACTCAACAGGGCTTGAGTGTGGCAATCTGACAAGGTGACCTCGCCCGGCGGCCCCTCGGTTGAGAGGGAACCCACTACCGTCCCGGTCCTCAGCGCCTACGAGCGCCGGCGATACACGTGGGAGGTGTGCCTCGTCCTGGCCGTCTCCGTCGGCCAGTCGGCCCTCTACTCGGTCCTGACCCTCGTCCGCCGGCTCCTCACGCCCGTTCCCCTCGGGCAGCAGCAGGCGCAGGTGAATCCGTCCCGCGACGCGCTGGCCGTGTGGGACATCGTCTATCAGCTCCTGTCCATCTTCTTCGCCCTCGCGCTGGTGGCCCTCGTCGTCTACCTTCTGTGGGAGCCCGGGAGCGATGCGCTCCGGCGGATCGGCCTCGACTTCACTCACTTCGGCGGAGACCTGGGGCGCGGCATCCTGATCGCCGCCGTCATCGGGATCCCGGGACTCGCGCTCTACGCGGTCGGGCGAGCGCTCGGGATCACGGTCGCCGTCGTCGCGTCGCCGCTCGATGCCGCATGGTGGACGGTCCCGCTCCTCGTGCTGTCGGCGGTGCGCGCCGGCCTGACCGAGGAGGTCATCTTCATCGCCTACCTCTTCGACCGGCTGCGCCGTCTCGGGTGGAACTGGTGGGCGATCATCCTCTCGACCGCGGCCCTTCGCGGCGCGTACCACGCGTACCAGGGACCCGGAGCGATCGTCGGGAACTTCGTGATGGGCGTCGTGTTCGGGTGGTGCTACAAGCGCTGGGGACGCGTCATGCCCCTCGTGATCGCGCACACGCTGCTCGACGTCGTCGCCTTCGTGGGCTATCCGATCGCCGCCGGCCTCTGGCCCGGCGTCTTCGGCCCTCCCCCCTCACCGACGCCATCGCCGACCCCGACTCCCACTCCCACTCCGAGCGCGTGAGAGGTCGGCAGGAGGAGAACAGTCGGAGGGAGGACCGGATGTCGCAATCCGTCCTCCCTCGCTCGGTTCTCCTCCGCTCGCACCGACCAGCGGAGGAGAACCGCGCGACCTGTCAGGCGAAGGCCTCGATCGGGGGGCACGCGCACACGAGGTTGCGGTCGCCGTAGGCCTGGTCGATCCGGCGGACGGGGGGCCAGTACTTCGTGCGCACGAGTGCGTGCACCGGGTACACGGCGGTCTCCCGCGAGTAGGGGTGCGTCCACTCCCCCGCCACGACGGCCTCGGCGGTGTGCGGGGCGTTCACGAGCGGGTTGTCGTCGGCAGGCCACTCGCCGGCGGCGACGGCGGATGCCTCGGCACGGATCGCGATCATCGCGTCGATGAAGCGCTCGATCTCGGCGAGGTCCTCAGACTCGGTCGGCTCGACCATGAGCGTCCCCGCGACGGGGAACGACATCGTCGGAGCATGGAAGCCGTAGTCGATCAGGCGCTTGGCGACGTCGTCGACGGTGATGCCGGTCTCGTCGCGGAGCGGCCGCAGATCGAGGATGCACTCGTGCGCGACGAGGCCGCCGTCGCCGGCGTAGAGCACCGGGTAGTGGTCCTTCAGTCGGGCCGCGATGTAGTTCGCGGCCAGGACGGCGGCAGCCGTGGCATCCCTCAGTCCCTCCGTCCCCATCATGCGCAGGTACGCCCACGAGATCGGGAGGATGCCGGCAGAGCCGTGGGGTGCGCCAGACACGGCGCCGCCCTCGAACACACCGCCGGCGTGGTCGATGCGCTGCGAGAAGGGATGCCCCGGCAGGAACGGGGCGAGGTGAGCCTTGGCCGCGACCGGGCCGACGCCGGGGCCGCCGCCGCCGTGCGGGATCGCGAAGGTCTTGTGCAGGTTCAGGTGCGAGACGTCGCCACCGAGGTCGCCGAAGCGCGCGAATCCGAGGAGGGCGTTCAGGTTCGCCCCGTCGACGTACACCTGCCCGCCGGCGTCGTGGACGGCCTGCGTGATCTCGAGCACGTCGTGCTCGTACACGCCGTGCGTCGACGGATACGTGATCATCAGGGCGGCGAGCGTGTCGGCGTTCGCCGAGATCTTCGCGCGCAGGTCGTCGAGGTCGACGTTGCCCGCCTCGTCGCACGCGACGACGACGACTCTCATGCCGGCCAGCACCGCCGACGCGGCGTTGGTGCCGTGGGCGGAGGACGGGATGAGGCACACCGTCCGGTCCGCCTCGTCGTTGGCGAGGTGGTAGCCGCGGATCGCGAGCAGGCCCGCGAGCTCGCCCTGCGAGCCCGCGTTGGGCTGCAGCGACACCGCGTCGTAGCCGGTGACCTCGGCGAGCCACACCTCGAGCTGCTCGATCATGGCGAGGTAGCCGCGCACATCGGCCTCGGGAGCGAAGGGGTGCACGCGCGAGAACTCGGGCCACGAGACGGCCGCCATCTCGGTCGCCGCGTTGAGCTTCATGGTGCACGAGCCGAGGGGGATCATCCCGCGGTCGAGGGCGTAGTCGCGGTCGGCGAGCTGCTTGAGGTAGCGCATCATCGCCGTCTCGGAGCGGTGCGTGTTGAACACGGGGTGCGTCAGGTACTCGTCGTCCCGGTGAAGCGCCGCCGCCACGCCCGCGAGCGGCGTCGCGTCGGAGAACGGCAGCTCGCGCACGTCATGCTCGTCGGCCGCCGGCAGCCCGAACGCCCAGGCGACCGCGGCGAGATCGTCGGCGGTGGTCGTCTCGTCGACCGAGACGCCGACCGTCGCGTCGTCGACCCGGTGCAGCTGATACCCCTTCGATCGCGCGCGCTCGACGATGCGCTCCGACGGCCCCGGGGTCACCACGCGGATGGTGTCGAAGAACGAGTCCGAGACGAGGTGCAGGTCATACTCCCGGAGGCGCGCAGCGAGCGCCTGCGCCTTCCGAGCCGTGTCCGCGGCGATCGCGCGCAGCCCGGCCGGCCCGTGGTACACCGCATACATGGCGGCCATCACGGCCAGGAGCACCTGCGCCGTGCAGATGTTCGACGTCGCCTTCTCGCGGCGGATGTGCTGCTCGCGCGTCTGCAGCGACAGCCGGTAGGCCGGGTGGCCCGCGGCATCCACCGACACGCCCACGAGGCGACCCGGAAGCTGACGCTCCAGCCCCGACCGCACCGCCATGTACCCCGCGTGCGGACCGCCGAAGCCGAGCGGAACGCCGAACCGCTGCGTCGTGCCGACGGCGATGTCGGCGTCGAGCGAGCCCGGCGAGCGCAGCAGCGTCAACGCGAGGAGGTCCGCGGCGGCGACGACCAGGCCGCCCGCGAGGTGGGTCGCGTCGATGACGCCGCTCGGGTCCCACACGCGGCCCGATGCGCCGGGGTACTGCACGAGGGTGCCGAAGAGCTCCTCGGGGAGCGTCCCGCCGCGCGCGAAGTCGACCTCGACGAGCTGGATGCCGACGGCCGCCGCACGCGCATGCAGCACGGCCTTCGTCTGGGGAAGCGCGTCGGCGTCGACGGCGAACACGTTCGACGCCGACTTCGAGGCACGTCGGGCGACCAGCATCCCCTCGACGACCGCGGTCGACTCGTCGAGCATCGACGCGTTCGCGGTGTCGAGCCCCGTCAGGTCGGTGACCATCGTCTGGAAGTTGATGAGGGCCTCGAGGCGCCCCTGCGAGATCTCGGGCTGGTACGGCGTGTAGGCGGTGTACCAGGAGGGGTTCTCCAGCACGTTCCGGGCGATCACCGACGGCGTGACGGTGTCGTAGTAGCCGAGCCCGATCATCGGCCGCGCCGCACGGTTCTGGGAAGCCAGCGTCCGCAGCTCCGCGAGCGCCTCCGCCTCGGTCGCGGCGGGCGGGATGCCGGTCGTCTCGCGGGGAGTGAGGTGGATGGATGCCGGCACCGCCCGCTTCACGAGCTCCTCGACGGTGTCGAAGCCGAGCGCATCGAGCATGACGCGCTGGGCCGCGGCATCCGTCCCGATGTGGCGAGCCTGGAACGACTGGAGTCCGCCCGCCATCACGCGCTCTCGGTCAGCGCGACGTACGCCGCGCGGTCGAGGAGCGCGTCGACGGCGGATGCCTCGACCCGCAGCTTCACGAGCCACCCCTGGCCGTACGGGTCGGAGTTGACGAGCGACGGGTCGTCGACGACGGCCTCGTTGACGGCGACGACGTCGCCGGTCAGCGGCGCGTACAGCTCGCCGACCGACTTCGTCGATTCGATCTCGCCGCAAACGGCGCCCGAGCTGACGCCCGAGTCGACCGCGGGAAGGTCGACGAAGACGACGTCACCGAGCTTGTCGGCTGCGTAGTCGGTGATCCCGACGGTCGCGACGTCGCCGTCGAGCGAGACCCACTCGTGCTCTTCGGTGTACTTGAGGCTGTCGAGGTCGGTCATCTGGTCCTCCTGTAGAAGGGAAGGGCGGTCACGGTCGCGGGGATGCGCGTGCCTCGCACGTCGATGGTGAGTTCGGTTCCGGGGGCGCTGGAGGCGGGGGCGACGAAGGCCATCGCGATGGGGTGCCCGAGGGTGGGGCTGAGGGCGCCGCTGGTGATCTCGCCCACCCTCGTCTCGCCGTCGAAGACGCCGTAGCCCGCCCGTCCCGCGCGCTTGCCGTCGGCGGCGAGCCCGACCAGCACGGGAGCGGCGGCGAGGTCCACCGCGGCGAGCCCCTCCTTGCCGACGAACTGCTCCTTGTCGACCACGACGCGGCCGAGGCCCGCTTGCGCCGGGACGATGTCGAGCGAGAGCTCGTGGCCGTAGAGCGGCATGCCGGCCTCGAGGCGCAGTGTGTCGCGCGCCGCAAGGCCCGCCGGCACGAGGCCATGGTCGGCGCCCGCGCGCAGGAGGGCGTCCCAGAGCGCCGGAGCCTCGTCCCAGGGCACGAAGATCTCGAAGCCGTCCTCGCCCGTGTACCCCGTCCGGCCGATGTCCACCGGGGATGCCGGGGATGCCGGGGATGCCTCCGCACCGGGCTCCCGCGTGAAGGACGCGTGCGTCATGCGGTAGTACTTGAGGTCGTCGAGCGACGTCGAGTACCCGGTCAGCTCGGGCGTCGCCTCGAGGATCCGCTGCGACGCGGGCCCCTGCACAGCGACGAGGGCGATCCGCTCGGTCCAGTCCTCGACCTCGACGTCCCAACCGCCCCGCCGCGCCGCGAGCGCGTCGGCGACGGCATCCCGGTTCGCCGCGTTCGCGACCACGAGATACCGGTCGGGATGCCGGCGGTAGACGATGACGTCGTCGAGGATGCCTCCCGACGCGTCGAGCACGAGGCTGTACTTCGCCTGGTCGTCCGCGAGCGCGGACAGCATGCCCGCGAGCGCGTAGTCGAGGAAGGCGCCGGCCTCGGGCCCCTCGACGACGAACTCGGCCATGTGCGAGATGTCGAAGAGGCCCGCCGTCTCGCGCACGGCGTGGTGCTCGGCGAGGTCGGAGGTGTAGCGCACCGGCATGGCCCACCCGCCGAAGTCCGTCAACGACGCGCCCAGCGCCTCGTGCCGTTCGCGCAGCGGGGTGGAGCGGGGGTCTGTCATCGAGTTCTCCCGGTCGTCGACGGGCGGATGCCGGGATCCGGTCATCCGAGGAACTCCCCCTCTGTCATGGGCCTGAGAGCTTCGCCCGGGCATCCGGTCGGATGCGGAGGGCTTTCACCGTCGGCGGGTGCAGGCACGCACCGCTTTTCAGAGTGGCCGGACGCGCGCGGTACGCGGACCTGAGAGATTGACGGGGAGGCTTGCTCCTTCGGTGCCCGGCCGGGACCGGGGCTCTCCCGCACACGTCATGCGGCCTGTCTTCAGTTGCGCAGACAGCATACCGTCCCCGCGCTCTTCCGCCACGGTCCGAACGAGGATCCCGTCAGCTCGTGCACGATCCCGACGACACGCGGTCGGCCAGCGTCGGCGCCGCGGCGGCGACGGGCTGCAGCTCCGCCATCGTCATGGCGTAGCCGCGCCGGTCGTCGCCCTCGCCGCGCGCGAAGACGACCCCCGCGACCACGCCGTCGGCCGTGAGCAGCGGGCCGCCCGAGTTGCCGGGTCGCACCGCGGCCTCGAGAGCGTAGATCTCGCGGGGGGCGCCGCCGCGGGAGTAGATGTCGGGGATGTCCACCGTGCCCACCGACAGCACGTCGGCGTTCACCTGCGTGAATGGCCCGCCGTACGGATAGCCCTGGACGACGGCGGCCGCCCCCGGCGCGAGCGTCGGCCCCAGCGGCAGCGGGGCCACGCCGAGGTCGTCGACCGCGACGACCGCGAGGTCCTTCGCCGCGTCGAACGCGACGATGCGGCCCTCGCGGGCCGACCTCCCGGGGATCTCGACGACGGGCGTGTCGACCCCCGCGACGACGTGGGCGTTCGTGACGACCCGGTCGGGCGCGACGACGAAGCCGGTGCCGGTGGAGCTCGTGCCGCACGCGTACGCCGTGCCCGAGACCCGGACGACGGATGCCGCGGCCAGCGCGAGCTCGGGATCGGCGAGGTCGACAGGCGGCTCCGTCGGGGGCGTGACGCCGACGAGCAGGTCGCCGAAGGTCGGCAGGGCGTCATCGAGCACGACCGACCGCAGCTGCGCGAGGGCTTCCGCGACGGGCGGCGGCGTGAGGCGGTCGATCGTCCTCAGCACCTGGGATGAGGCGATGGCCGGCGCCAGGATCGGCGCGCCGGTGGCGGACACGGCCGAGCCGACGACCGAGATCGCCAGCGCCGCCACGACGACGCTCGCGACCGCGCCGAGCACGCGGTCGAAGGCACGCAGCGGGGTGCGATCGACGCCGCGACGAACGGCCGCGCCGATGGCACCTCCGACCGCGCCGCCCAGGCCCAGGAGCAGGAGGACGAGCGCGACGACGACGAGCGGACGCCACTGCTGCCACGGCCATGCGTCATTGACGATCGGCGCGAGCCAGTAGGCCGCGATCCCGCCCGCGACGAGACCGACCAGCGTGCCGCCGCTCGCGACGAGGCCTCGTTGCGCGCCGACGAGGAGTGCGATCAGCAGCACGACGATCAGCACGATGTCGAGGACGATCACGGCGGGCCCTTTCCTCGTCGCGCGGCAGCGCCGCGCCGGTGACTCAGGCTACGTCGCGATCCTGAGCCGGTCCTGCGACCGACGCTCGCCGGCGGCGGTTTTGCCTTCTGGTCGGAATGACTCTAAGATGATCGACGTTAGTTAGAGTCAACATGACACGAACAGCCCCGACCCCCGCTCTCTCCGCGACGGACCCCGCCGCGGACGACGTCACGCGCGTCGCGGTGTCGACGGTGATCTTCAGCCTCCGGCGCGATCCCGAGCGCGACATCCCTTCGCTCGTCCTTCCGCTCGTGCGCCGCACCCGCGATCCCTACGAGGGCCTCTGGGCCCTGCCGGGCGGCTGGCTCGACATCCGGGAGAGCCTGGATGCCGCGGCATCCCGCACCCTCGCCGAGACGACCGGTCTCGCGCCGAGCTACCTCGAGCAGCTCTACGCTTTCGGCTCGGTCGAGCGCTCCACGAGCCGCGTCGTGTCGATCGTGTACTGGGCGCTGCTCCGGGCCGACGAGGTGGGCGCCGCCGACGCGCCCGAGAACGTGCGGTGGTTCGACGCGGCATCCCTCCCCCGTCTCGCCTTCGACCACAACGAGATCGTCGAGTACGCGCTGTGGCGCCTGCGCAACAAGGTGGGGTACAGCCGGATCGCGCACGGCCTCCTCGCCGATGAATTCACGCTCGCCGAGCTGCGCGAGGTGTACGAGTCGATCCTCGACCGGCGCCTCGACCCCGCGAACTTCCGCCGCCAGGTCGAGAACTCCGGAACGCTCCTGCCCACCGACCGCTTCCGCACGGGCAGCCACCGGCCCGCACGGCTCTATCGCTACAACCAGGACGTCGAGCTCGCCGACCGCGGCCCGCTCTCCGCCCGCACCTGAATCGAGTACGACATGCCCGCTGTCAACATCACGCTTCAGCCTCGCCCTGTCGACCCGTCGGTCGACCACGAGATCCAGGCGATCGTCGCCGGGATCTCCGCGGGCGAGACGTGCAACACCGACCTCGCCGCAGGGCCCTGGAACTTCGACACGCGTCCGGGCTACGGGCCGGGCGCCTCGATGGGCGACGTCATCCCGACCGGGTCTCCGCGTCAGGGCGAGCTCCCGCAGGAGTACCGGGATGCCTCCCCCGAGGAGCTCGACGCGCGGATCAGCGCCGCGAAATCGACGCTGGGCGACCGCGTCGTCGTGCTCGGCCACTTCTATCAGCGTGAAGAGGTCGTGCGGCACGCCGACTATGTCGGGGACTCGTTCCAGCTCGCGAACGCGGCGCTCGAGCACCCGGAGGCCGAGGCGATCGTCTTCTGCGGCGTGCACTTCATGGCCGAGACGGCGGACCTCCTCTCCCGTCCGGAGCAGGCCGTCATCCTGCCGAACCTCGCGGCCGGCTGCTCGATGGCCGACATGGCCGACATCGACCAGGTCGAGGAGTGCTGGGAGCAGCTCGAAGAGGTCTACGGCGACATGGACGCCCCCGACGCGCTCGGCCTCGTTCCCGTCATCCCCGTCACCTACATGAACTCCTCCGCGGCGATCAAGGGCTTCGTGGGTCGCCACGGCGGCATCGTGTGCACCTCGTCCAACGCCCGCACCGTGCTGGAGTGGGCGTTCCAGCGCGGGCGCCGCGTGCTCTTCTTCCCCGATCAGCACCTCGGCCGCAACACCGCGAAGGCCATGGGGGTGCCGCTCGAGCAGATGCCGATGTGGAACCCGAACAAGCCGCTCGGCGGGTCGTCGCCCGCGCAGCTCGCCGACGCCCGGGTCATCCTCTGGCACGGCTTCTGCTCGGTGCATCGGCGCTTCTCCGTCGACCAGATCGACAAGGCGCGCGCGGAGCACCCCGGCGTGCGGGTCATCGTGCACCCCGAGTGCCCGATGGCCGTCGTCGACGCCGCCGACGAGTCGGGCTCCACCGACTACATCCGCCGCGCCATCGAAGGAGCGACCGAGCCCACGACCTTCGCGATCGGCACGGAGGTCAACCTCGTGCAGCGCCTCGCCGCCGACAACCCGCAGCACACGATCTTCTGCCTCGACCCCGTCGTGTGCCCGTGCTCGACGATGTACCGCATCCACCCGGGTTACGTGGCATGGGTGCTCGAGGGCCTCGTGCGGGGCGAGGTGCTAAACCGCATCACCGTCCCCGCCGACGTCGCCGATCCCGCGCGTCTGGCACTGGAGCGCATGCTCGCCGCGAAGCCGCCGGCCGCCCCGGCCGCCGATTGGGAGAACGCCTCATGACCCGGGTGGCAGCGGCGCCGCATGCCGTCGTCGTCGGGAGCGGGATCGCCGGGCTCATCACGGCGCTGCACGCCGTCGACGGCGGCTGCCGTGTCACGCTCGTGACCAAGGACGTGCTCGAGCACGCCAACACGCGCTACGCGCAGGGCGGCATCGCGGGGGTCATGTTCTCCGACGACCGCGTGGAGGACCACATCCGCGACACCATGGCCGCCGGGGCGGGCCTCAACGATCGAGACGCCGTACGCGTGCTCGCCGAAGAGGGACCGTCGCGCATCCGCGAGCTGGTCGCGCTCGGCGTCGCCTTCGACCGCGATGCCGACGGCGAGTTCCTCAAGGGCCTGGAGGCGGCGCACTCGTATCCCCGCATCCTGCACTCGGGAGGGGATGCCACGGGAACCGCGATCGAGAAGGCTCTCGTCGCCCGGCTCCGCGCGAGCGCCGTTCACGTCATAGAGCACGCCTTCCTCGTCGACCTCGTCGTCCGCGACGGTCGCGCGCGCGGAGTGGACCTGCTCATCGGGGATGCTCCCGGCCGCGTGGGCAGGCGGGAGACGATCGACGCCGACGCCGTCGTGCTCGCGACGGGAGGGGCCGGGGAGCTCTACGCCCACACCACGAACCCGCCGGTCGCGACGGGCGACGGGATCGCCGCTGCGATCCGCGCCGGAGCCGACGTGAAGGACCTCGAGTTCTTCCAGTTCCACCCGACGGTGCTGGGAGGCTCCGCGGATCCCTCCGACACCGGCGCCGGCGACTCGTTCCTCGTCTCGGAGGCCGTGCGCGGCGAAGGCGCGACCCTGATCGACGAGCACGGACGGCGCTTCGCCTTCGACGCGCATCCGGACGCGGAGCTCGCGCCCCGGGATGTCGTCGCCCGGGCGATCGCGCACCAGATGGAACGGCAGGACGGTCGCGCTGTCCGCCTCGATGCGACGCACCTGCGGGGAACGTACGCGGAGCGCGCCGCGTTCCTGGCCCGGCGCTTTCCGACGATCGACGCGGCCGTGCGGGCGCGGGGCCTCGACTGGGCGCGAGAGCCCATCCCCGTGACGCCTGCGGCGCACTACCTCATGGGCGGCGTCACGACCGATCTCTTCGGCCGGACGTCGCTTCCCGGCCTGTACGCGGTGGGCGAGGTCGCGCGCACGGGCGTGCACGGGGCGAACCGCCTGGCGTCGAACTCCCTGCTCGAGGGCGCGGTCTTCGGCGCGCGCGCCGGCGATGTGATCGGGCAGGATGCCTCCGCCCGGTCGTGGCCGGTCCCGACGGCCCGGACGACGCCCGAGCCGCTCCCGATCCGCGAGCCTGTCGAGGGGTCGGACTCCACGCCCCCCTCCCCGCCGTTCTCCCGCCGAGCCCTCCAGCTCCTCCTGTGGGAGGAGGCCGGACTCGTCCGGGACGAGGCGGGTCTGACCTACGCGGGATCGGTCATCGCCGCCTGGCGGCGCGACGCGCGAACCCCCCGCACCGAGGCGGAGTTCGAGGACGAGAACCTGCTGGTCGTCGCCGAGCGCGTCGTCGGCGCAGCGCTCGCGCGGCGGGGCTCCGTGGGCGCGCACTTCCGGAGCGATTCGGCCGCGGCATCCGTCGACCGCGTACCCGAGTCCCTGCCGGCGGGAGCCGCGTGATGCTCACGCGCGCCGTGATCGACCGCGTCGTCGCCGCTGCTCTCGAGGAGGATGCGCCGTGGGGCGACCTGACGAGCGAGTATCTCATCCCCGAGAACGCCGTCGCCCGCGCCGACCTCTCCGCGCGCGAGGCGGGGGTCTTCAGCGGCGGGGAGGTCTTCGAGGCGGCGTTCCGCCTCACCGACCCGGGGGTGGAGGTCCGCCTGCTCGTCGAGGACGGGGAGTGGTTCGACGCGGGCGCGGTGCTCGCCGTGGTGTCGGGCCCCGCGCGATCGGTGCTGACGGCGGAGCGCATCGGGCTCAACTTCGTCCAGCGCATGTCGGGCATCGCGACCCTCACCGGACGCTACGTGGCGGAGGTGGCCCACACGGGCGCCCGCATCGTCGACACGCGCAAGACGACCCCGGGACTCCGGGCGTTCGAGCGGCACGCCGTCGTCAACGGGGGTGGTTACAACCATCGGCACTCCCTCTCCGACGCGGTCATGGCGAAGGACAACCATCTCGCCGTCCTGGCTCAGAAGAACGCCGGCGTGACGGACGCCCTGCGCGCCGCCATCTCGCGCCTTCCGCACACGACGCACGTCGAGGTCGAGGTCGATCGCCTCGACCAGATCGAGCCGGTCCTGGCCGCAGGGGTCGGCACGATCATGCTCGACAACTTCTCCCTCGACGACCTCCGACGCGGCGTCGAACGGGTCGCGGGACGCGCGAGGGTCGAGGCGTCCGGCGGCGTGAATCTCGACACCGTGCGCGCGATCGCCGAGACCGGCGTCGACGTCATCTCCGTCGGCGCGCTGACGCACTCGGCCCGCGCGCTCGATCTGGGTCTCGACGTGCGCCTCGAGCTCGGCGGGGACTGACACGTGTCGATGCTCTACTTCGACAACGCGGCGACCACGCCCGTTCGGCCCGAGGTGCTCGAGGCGATGATGCCGTTCCTCACACGCTGGTTCGGCAACGCATCCAGCCACCACACCGTCGGGGAGGCGGCGGCCGAGGCGCTCGCCGACGCTCGTCGGCGCGTCGCCCGCGTGCTCGGCCTGCGGGCGGGGGACGTCGTCTTCACGTCCGGCGGCACGGAAGCCGACAACCTCGCGGTCAAGGGCATCGCGCTCGCGGCACAGCAGCAGCGCGGCGCGCGGCACTTCGTCACGACGCCGATCGAGCACGAGGCGATCCTCGAGTCGGGCGAGTACCTCGCCCGGGTGCACGGCTTCGAGGTGACGCACGTGCCGGTCGACCGGTACGGGCGCGTGTCGGCGGATGCTGTCGCCTCAGCACTCCGAGACGACACCGCGCTCGTCAGCATCGGGTACGCCAACAACGAAGTGGGGACCGTCCAGGACGTCGCGGCGATCGCCGAGGTCGCGCGGCGGCGCGGCATCCCGTTCCACGTCGATGCCGTACAAGCGGCGGGCTGGCTGCCCCTGTCGGCCGCCGAGCTCGGGTTCGACGCCGTGTCGATAGCCGGGCACAAGCTCGGCGCGCCGAAGGGCACGGGAGCGCTCGGGGTGCGGGGACGCATCCCGCTGGAGCCCTTGCTGCACGGCGGCGGCCAGGAGCGCGGGCGGCGAAGCGGCACCGAGGACGTCGCCGGGGCCGTCGGGCTCGCGACGGCCCTCGACCTCGCCGAGGACGAGCGGCTCGAGTCGGCCGCGAGGGTCGGCGCGCTGCGCGATGCCTTCGTGGCACGGGTCCTCGCCGACGTGCCGAGCGCGCGGCTCACCGGCGATCCCGTCCACCGCCTGCCCGGGACCGCGAGCTTCACCTTCGAGGGGACCAGCGGCGAGGCGGTCCTCCTCGAACTCGAGCGCCGCGGCGTCGTGTCGTCGAGCGGATCCGCGTGCGCCGCAGGCAGCGACGAGCCGTCGCACGTCCTGCTCGCCATGGGCGTCGCGCCGGAGGTCGCGCAGACCGCTGTCCGCTTCACCTTCCCCCATACGCTCGAAGCGTCGCTGGACGTCGTGGCCGCCGCCGTGGAGGCATCCGTCGCCGCTGTACGATCGGGCGCGTGACCTTCCGGAGCGACCGCGCCGCGGTCACGATCATCGTGCCGGGATACGAGGTCGCCGCGTACGCGGACGAAGCACTCGACTCGCTGCGGGCGCAGTCCCGGGACGATTGGGCGGCGATCCTCGTCGACGACGCGTCGACCGACGGGACGACGGACATCTTCGCGGATGCCGCGGCCGCCGATCCGCGTTTCCGCCTCGTACGCCACGAGGAGCGCCGCGGTCTCGCGGCGGCGCGAAACACCGGGCTCGACCTCGTCGAGACGCCGCTCGTCGGGTTCCTCGACGCCGACGACCTGTACACCGCGACGGCACTGGAGCGACTCGTCGGGACACTGGACGAGACCGGCAGCGACTTCGCCGCGGGCGCGTACGTCCGGCTCCGGCCCGACGGCGAGAGGGGCTACGCGACCGGCGCCGTCCAGCCGTGGGTGGCCGCCGCGACCGACCCGGAGAGACGGGCGACGACCATCGACCGGCACCCCGCGGCATCCGCGAACATCGTCGCGTGGTCGAAGGTGAGCCGTGTCGAGTTCTGGCGTCGCACCGGCATCCGCTTCCCGGTCGGTCGGCTGTACGAGGACCAGGTGGTGGCTCAGCGCATGTACGCAGCGGCGCGGGCCTTCGACGTCGTGCCCGACGTCGTCGTGCACTGGCGGGAGCGGGCCGACGGCAGCTCCATCACGCAGGGCCGGGACGCGCTGCCCGTGCTCCGCGAGTATCTCGACGGGATGTGGGGCGGCATCGCCGAGCTCGATCGCGCGGGGCACCGCGCCGCCGTCCAGGAGCGCGTGCACCTCATCCTCGCGATGGATCTCCCGCCGCTCGTCCGCATTGCGCGGGATCACCCCGACGACGCCTATCGCCGCGCGCTCGGCGCGTTCACGCGCGACCTCTGGGCCCGCGGCGTCGCATCGGTCCGACTCGACGACGATGCCGAGCATCTCGCCGCCGCCGCGCGCCTGTGGTGAGCCGACGCCTTGGCCACGGCGAATTGCCAGTTCTTCGCGCAATTCGGCGTCGAGTTGCCACATCGAGTGGCAATTCGATCTATATCCGCACGCACGACGTCTCCTCCACAGCGGCGTGACCGAGCGTCGCTCCGCGCCTGCCTGTGTGTTCGGCAGGCGCGGATCACCCTGCACGAGAGGGTGAAGGGATGCCTCGTCGACCGTCGCCGCTTCCGCAACAGTTCCGTGGACGAGCGTTCGCCGTCACCGACGCTCGAGAGGCGGTCTCAGCGCGACGGCTGGCGGGGGAAGATCTCTGGAGTCCGACGCGGGGCGTGCGACTTCCGTCGTCGGCGCGCGACCTGAGGAGCCGGTGCATCGCGCACGCCCTGACGCTTCCGCCGACCGCGACGTTCAGCCACATCACGGCGTGTTCACCGCATGCACTGCCACTCCCCTTGACTATCGAACAGTCGTCGGCGATCCATGTGACTGTTCCGACGGGCGTGCGGGCCCCTCGTCGCGAGGACCTCGTCGGCCACCAGCGCCCCCTGCCGACGGAGGATGTCGTCGAGGTCGCCGGGCTCCGCTTCACCTCGCTCAGCCGTACGTTCTGCGATCTGGCTGAGATCCTGGATCTCACCGCGCTCGTCGCGGTCGGGGATCGCATGCTCTGGCGCTGGGCCCCGAAGCTCGATGTGTCTGACCTGGAGCGCGCGGTGAAGGCGATGGCGGGCCGCCGCGGCGCAAAGAGGGCGACCCGGGCTCTCGAGCTGCTCGACGACGGGGCGGAATCGCCGAAGGAGACGGAGCTGCGCCTCCTTCTCCTGGCGGCCGGCTTCGGGCCGTTCGCCTCGAACGTCGAGCTCTCGGATGCGGAGGGCGTCTTCGTGGCCCGCGTCGACCTCGCGCTCCCCCTGCTCCGGATCGCGATCGAGTACGAGGGCGATCATCACCGGGAGCCCGCCCAGTGGCGCAAGGACATCGCGCGCCGGCGCCGGATCGAGGCGCTCGGTTGGATCTACCTGCCTGTGACGCAGGCGGATCTGGACGATCCGCGCAGGCTGATCGCGGACCTCGCGTCGGCCATGGTGGTGCGTCGCTGACGCGAGTTGCCAGTCGATGCGGCAACTCGAGCTCGACTTGCGCGATCGAGTGGCAACTCGCGAATCGGCCGGGGGCAGGGCGGGTCAGCGGGCTCCAGCGTCGGGCCAGCGGTCGCGCGGCGCCTCTTCGAGCACGCGGACGGGCGCCGTGCGCGCGAGGGCCGCCTCGGCGGGCGTGTCCGGCGCGCGGTCCGCCCGGCGCTCGGGGTGGTCGGCGTGCGCTTCGGCCGCCTCGGTCTCCAAAATCTTCGACGCGGCGAGCTGCTGAGCCGCCAGCTCCGCGTAGAGCCCGTCGCGGGCGATGAGCTCGGCGTGCGTCCCCGACTCCACGATGCGCCCCGCGTCGACGACGTGGATGACGTCGGCCCCGATCACGGTCGAGAGCCGATGCGCGATCGACAGAGTCGTGCGGCCGCGGGCCGCGGCATCCAGCGCCTCCTGCACGACCCGCTCCGACACGGTGTCGAGGGCCGAGGTGGCCTCGTCGAGGAGCAGCACGGGCGGGTCCTTCAGCAGTACGCGCGCGATCGCGATCCGCTGCTTCTCGCCGCCGGACAATCGGTAGCCCCGCTCCCCCACGATCGTGTCGTAGCCGAGCTCGAACCTCTCGATGATGTGGTGGATGTTGGCGGCCCGGCACGCGGCCTCCAGCTCGGCGTCGGTCGCGTCGGGCTTGGCGTAGCGGAGGTTGTCGCGGATCGTCGCGTGGAAGAGGTACGTCTCCTGGGAGACGATCCCCACCTTGTCGATGATCGACTCCTGGGTGAGGTCTCGCACGTCGGCACCCGCGAACAGGACCGAGCCCGCGGATGCCTCGTACATCCGAGGCGTCAGGTAGAGGACCGTCGTCTTGCCCGCCCCCGACGGCCCGACGAAGGCGACGTGCTCGCCCGGGTCGGCCGTGAAGGAGATGCCGTCCAGCGTCGGACGCGCGTCGGGCGCGGCATCCGGGTAGCGGAACACCACGTCGCGGAACTCGATCCTGCCCACGGGCCCGGGGGCCCGGGCGACGGGCATCGCGCCCGGCCGGTCGCGGATCGCGGGCACGAGATCGAGGTACTCGAAGATGCGGGCGAACAGCGCCGCAGAGGTCTGCAGGTCGAGCGCGACCCGCATGAGTCCCATGAGCGGCATGAGCAGGCGCGCCTGCACCGTCGTGAACGCGACGATCGTGCCGGCTGTGATGGTCGAGTCGACGCTCCCCGTGATGAGGTAGCCCGCGACGAGGTAGATGACGGCAGGGACCGACGACATGATCACCTGCACGACGGCGAAGAAGCCCTGCCCGCTCATCGCGCGCCGCACCTGCAGGCGCACCTGGTTGCGGTTCTCGTCGTCGTAGCGCGCCGACTCGGTGCGCTGCCGGTTGAAGGACTTCGACAGCAGGATGCCCGAGACGCTCAGCGTCTCCTGCGTGATGGCGGAGAGCTCGGAGAGCGACTCCTGCGTCTCGCCCGCGATGCGCGCGCGCACCTGCCCGACCCGCCGCTGCACGAGCACGAGGAACGGCATGATCACGACGGCGATCAGCGTGAGCCGCCAATCGATGATGATCATCGCGATGAGCGACGCGATCACCGTCACGAGGTTGCCCAGGATGCTCGTCACGGTGTTGGTGAGCACCCCGGAGACCCCGCCGACGTCGTTCTGGAGACGGGATTGGATGACGCCGGTCTTCGTCCGCGTGTAGAACGCCAGCTCCATCGCCTGGAGGTGGTCGAAGAGCTTGACGCGGAGGTCGCCCGTGACGCTGTTGCCCACGGTCGCGGTGAAGTAGGTCTGCACCACGCCCAGAGCCGCCGACAGCAGGAACAGCGCGATCATGGCCAGGACGAGCCGGATGAGGAGCGGGATGTCGGGGGGCGCCCCGTCGACAGGGAACAGCGCGTCGTCGAAGATCCTCTGCACGAGGAGCGGAGGCACGACGGCGATCGCGGCGCCCGCCACGACGAGAAAGCCGGTGAACAGGAGCCGCCCGAGGTACGGCCGGAAGAGCGCGATGACGCGCCTGCCGAGATCCGGGATCCGCGGGGCCTCGGCGTTGAGCCGCTTCTGCGCCTCGATGTCGACGCCGCGGAAGGCGACGCCGCCGGAGGCCCCGCCCCCGTGGCCTCCTCCGCCGCGTCCCATGCTCATGCGCGAAAGCCTAATCAGCGCCACGGACGGTGCGGGTCGCCGGGACTACGCTGGTGGCATGACCTCGATCCCCGAGCAGCCCGTAGGCCCCGATCTCGACGAGCTCCGCAAGGACATCGACGAGCTGAAGAACCAGCCCGTCGAGGCGCTCATCGAGCCCGAGCCCGCCGAGCTGCTCGAGAACGAGCCGGAGCCCGAGCGCACGGACGCGATCGGCTCCGAGAAGTGGGACGAGCCGGGCGACGTGGAGCGCACCGAGGTCTGATCCCGCGCGGGGCTCAGCCGAGTCCGGTCACGAGGTTGATGACGGTCGCCAGGATCACGGCGCCGAACAGGTAGGCCAGCAGCGTCTGACCGAGCACGAGCTTGCGGATTCTGTTCGTGCGCACGTTCGTGTCGGCGACCTGGTACGTCATGCCCAGTCCGAACGCGAAGTAGGCGAAATCCGAGTACATCGGATCCTCCGCCTGGTTGAAGTCGATTCCCCCGACGGGATCCGAGTAGTACTCTGCTGCGATGCGCAACATGTAGTCCACCTGGATGAGGGCCCAGGATGCCGCGACGGCGAGCACTGCGATGAGCGCCAGGAGGTAGGACTCCGGCGGGGCGATCCTCCCCGTCTGCAGCAGCACGATCCCGACGGCGACAAGGCTCGCGCAGCTGCCCAGCACGGCGATGATCCGGGCGAGGGGACGGCCCGGATCCTCGCTCCGGGCGTGCGCCCTCGTCGCCGCGGCATCCATCGGCCACACGAGCACCAGGACCCACACGACGCTCGTGGCCGCGACGGCCCCCCAGCCGGCGAGGATCCCGGCCCACGCATCCAGTACGAGTCCCACCCAGACCCCGACCGCGATTCCCGCGGCGAGCGAGACGATCCCCCGCGCGAGGACCGTCGCATGGGCCGGGACCGTCGACATAACCGAATAGTTCCACCCCTGAGCGGGAATGCGATGTCGGACGCGGCGGTTATCGTCGTTCGTGCGCCACTGTCCGTGGTCGCCTTCCCCCCGCCTGACGCATCGAGGAGACGACCCTTGGCAGCCATCGAAACTTCACCGGGGACCGGCACGGTCCCCGCCGCCGCGCGCACCTCGACGGGCCTGCGTCCCGAGGAGAGCCGGGTCATCTGGCTTCTGCTGGCCGCCGCATTCGTCGCGATCCTCAACGAGACGACGATGGGCGTCGCGATCCCGCATCTCATCACCGATCTCGGGATCACCGCACTCCAGGCCCAGTGGCTCACGACGGCGTTCATGCTCACGATGGCGGTCGTCATCCCGATCACGGGCTTCCTGCTGCAGCGCTTCACGACGCGGCAGGTCTACATCGCGGCGATGAGCCTGTTCTCGCTCGGCACGCTCATCGCTCTGCTGTCGCCGGGATATCCGCTGCTCGTGGCCGCACGCGTCGTGCAGGCGTCGGGCACGGCGATCATGATGCCGCTGCTCATGACGACCCTCATGACGGTCGTCCCGCCTCATCAGCGCGGTCGCATGATGGGCCGGGTCAGCGTCGTCATCTCCCTCGCGCCGGCCATCGGGCCCACGCTCTCCGGGTTCCTGCTCGACACGCTCAGCTGGCGATGGATCTTCGGCATCGTCCTTCCGATCGCCCTCGTGGCGCTCGCGGTGGGCGCCCGTTGGATCCACAACCTCGGTGAGACGCGTCGCGCCCCCATCGACGTGCCGTCGGTCATCCTGTCGGCCTTCGGCTTCGGCGGCATCGTCTACGGGCTGAGCCAGATCGGCGGCTCGGTGTCCCACGGCGGCACCGCGGCCGAGGCGGCGGCGAGCACGGTCGCGACCGTCTCGCTCATCGTCGCGCTCTCCGTCGGCGTGATCGCGCTCGCGCTGTTCATCTGGCGGCAGCTGCGCCTGCAGAGGGCAGACAACGCGCTGCTCGACCTCCGCGTCTTCCGGTCGCTCAACTTCTCCCTGTCGATGGCGCAGATGGGTCTGCTCTCGATCGCCTTCTTCGGCGTCATCACGGTCACGCCGCTCTACCTGCAGAGCGTGCTCGGCGTCTCGGCCCTCGAGACGGGTCTGGTGGCTCTCCCGGGCGCCCTCATCATGGGGCTCACGGGCCCGATCATCGGCCGCGTCTACGACCGCTGGGGAACCCGCGTCCTGCTCGTGCCGGGCACCTTCCTGGCGAGCGGCCTGCTGTGGTTCTACACGACCTTCGACGAGAACACGTCGATCTGGACGGTCGCCGTCGCCCAGACCCTCCTGTCGCTGGGGCTCGCGATGTCGTTCACGCCGCTGTTCACCGCGTCGCTCGCCTCGCTGCAGCCGAGGTTCTACTCCTACGGCTCGGCGGTCGTCGGCACGGTCCAGCAGGTCGCGGGAGCAGCGGGCATCGCGCTCATGATCGCGATCCTGTCCGCGGTCGAGGCGGCACAGCTCGACGCCGGGGTCGCCGAGGCCGCGGCGGGCGCCGCGGGCGCACATGCCGCCTACCTCGTCGGCGCGATCGTCTCGCTTCCGCTTCTCGTCGGTGCGTTCTTGATCCGCAAGCCGGCAGATCAGCCCGCGGGCGCCGCTCCTGTCGCCCACTGACCGCGCGGGCGCTCCCGTCCCCCACTGACCGCCTGCTCCTGACGAGTCCGCGGCGTCCGCCTTTCCCGGCGGGCGCCGCGGTGCCATGCTGAGCGAGGCCTGCCGCGAGCCCGCGGCCGTGCGGAAGGAGCGCCCATGATCGTCACGCCGCCCCCCGTCGATGGTGCTGAGGGCCACGTCGCCGAGATGTACCGCAACGACCTGGCCTCGGACGGCTTCGTCTACAGCCACACCCGCCTCATGGCGATCAACCCGGAGGCCCATGACGCCTTCGAGGCGCTCGTGCAGGCGGTCGTTCCGTCGATCGGCGTGCGCAACTACGAGCTCGCGACACTCGCGGCGGCGCGAGCCATCCGGTCTCCGCACTGCCTCCTGGCCCACGGGCGGAAGGCGCTGCGCGCCGAGGCGCTCGACGAGGGCCAGCTGGAAAAGGTGGCCCGCGACTACGCCGACGCGGGGCTCAGCGAGGCGGACGTCGCCCTCATGCGATTCGCCGAGCGGCTGTCGACGGATGCCGCGTCCATGACGGACGCCGATGCGCAGACGCTCCGGGACGCGGGCTTCACCGACCGGCAGATCGTCGACATCGCCCTGGCAGCGGGGGCGCGCAACTTCTTCAGCCGCGTGCTTCAGGCGCTCGCAGTGCCCGTGGAGGATGTGCCGGGGCTGAGCCCGGCGCTGACGGAGGCGCTCCTCTCACCCCTCGACCGAGGCTGAGCGCGCGCCGGTCAGTCGATGCCGCACGAACCGCCGCCACAGCATGACGACGCGTCGGAGTTGAGAACGGTCAGCAGTCCCTTGTCGTCCGCGATCGGCTGCAGGGCGGGCGTCGGCAGGTTCGAGATGGCCATGCCGACGATCCTAACCCCGCCCGCGTCAGGCGGATCCTGCGGCCGTTAGGCCATCGCCGGCCTTCCCGCAAGCCCCCCGCGCTCGGCCGCGACGCTTCCTACCGTGAGTGAGCCGGTCGTTCCGCCGGCTTCGAGCGAAGGAGAATCCATGGCCGATCTCGGCGGCAAGCGCGTCGCATTCCTCGTCACGGACGGGTACGAAGACAGCGAGCTCACCTCCCCGTGGGAAGCGGTGAGGGGCGCCGGTGCGACAGCCACCCTCGTCTCTCCCGCGGACGGCTCGATAACGGGCAAGAACGGGCACGAGCAGCGGGTGGACCTGGCGGTCCGCGACGCAGACCCGGCGCAGTTCGATGCGCTGGTCCTCCCCGGCGGAGTCGTCAACGCCGATGCGATCCGCATGGACGAGCCCTCCATCGCGTTCGCACGCAGCTTCTTCGAGCAGCACAAGCCGGTCGGGGTCATCTGCCACGGGCCCTGGCTGCTCATCGAAGCGGGCGTCGTCGACGGGCGGACGATCACGAGCTGGCCGAGCCTCAAGACCGACCTCACGAACGCGGGCGCCGACTGGGTGGATGAGGAGGTCGTCGTCGACGACGGCCTCGTCTCCAGTCGCAAGCCGGACGACCTCCCCGCATTCAACGCGAAGGTCATCGAAGAGATCGGCGAGGGCGAGCACGAGGGTCAGACGGCCTGAGCCGCCGCATACGCGGAGGCGGGGTCGGCAGCGCTGCCCCGCCTTCGTCATCTCCGCCTACACTCGGCCCGTGACGGACTTCCCGACGGCTCGGTGGTGCCGCAGCAGGTCCCACGGCGCGGTCTGCACGCGGCCCCGCGGGTCACGCGGGCCTGCACAACCGCACGGGGACGAGCCGGATGTGGTCCGATCGGGACGCCGACCCGCCGGGCTGCCCGGGCTCGGGAAGGCCCGCCGCGCCGGCGCCCGTTCTGCCGAGCGGGTTCCCCGACGGTCGCGCCGTGTGCGACGCCTGCCTCGATTTCGTCGCGGTGACGGATGCCGGAGCCCTCGCCCCGCACGACGCCTTCCGCGGAGCATCCTCCGCACAGGAGGCCCGCGAGCGTGCGGACTGGTTCAACACCTTCGGCTGGACGCGGTGACCGCGGCCGTCAGAGTTCGACGCCGGCGGTCTGACAGGTCGGGCAGTACTCGGCCGTCGTACCTCCGAACCTGAAGTCGCGGATCGTGTCGCCGCAGACGGGACACGTCTCCCCTGCACGGCCGTGCACCCGCATCGCCGCGACTTTCGCGGCCTTCAGCTGGTCGATCGGGATGCCCCGGCGCGCCGCGATCGCCCCCCGCACCGTCTCGACGGTCTCCGTGAAGACGCGGTCGAGTGCGTCGTCGTCGAGTGTCGCGGCGTGCGCGACCGGCGAGACCTTCGCGGCGTGGAGGATCTCGTCGGAGTAGGCGTTGCCGATGCCGGACAGGGACTCCTGCTCCTGCAGGATCGCCTTGATCTGCTTCCGGCGTCCCCGCACAGCCCTGTCGAAGGCATCGCGACCGAAGTCGGGGCTCGCCGGATCGGGACCGAGCTTCGCGACCGCGGCGACGTCGGTCGGAGAGTCCACGACCGAGAGGCCCAGGCTCACCCAGTCTCCGGCGTCGGTCGCCTCGATCACCGCCCCGTCGTCCAGGGCGAGGGTCGCAAGCGCCGGCGGCGCCTCGGGATCGGTCCCGGCCGACTCGCCGCGCTCGCGCAGGCGTATCCAGCCGTGACGCCCGAGCGTCACGAGCAGGTGCTGATCGCCGAGGCGCAGGTCGACGTGCTTCCCGAACCGCTCGGCCCCCGTGACCTGGGCGCCTCGCAGGGTCTCCGGTGAGCGTCCGCGGGTCTTGACGCTGCGGAACTCGATGACGTCGACGTCCTCCACCGTGCGGCCGACCAGCCGATCCGCGAGGAACTCGGCCAGGACCTGCACCTCTGGAGACTCCGGCATGGCGATATCCTCCCACCGCGCGCCGACATCGACCGGAGGGATCACTCCACGTGGGGGGTCACCGTTGCGAGGGTCTGGCCCCGGGAGACCTGATCGCCCACCTGCACATGGAGGTCGACGGTGCCGGCGACCGCGGCGCGCACGACGTGCTCCATCTTCATGGCCTCGACCACGACGACGGCCTCCCCCGCCTCGACGCGCGCCCCCTGATGAACCGGGACCGCCACGACGGCCCCGGGCATCGGCGAGTCGAGGTGGGGCTGATCGTCGGCGCTGTCATCCGCGCCGTGATCGGCATCCACCACCCTCACCCGGAACGTCGCCCCGTCGCGTGTGAACTCGACCTCGTCGGGGAGCGCGAAGGCGGGGAATGACCGTGCCACGCCGTCGAGCACGACCTGCGCACGCTCGCCGAGGCGCACGCTCGCGCGCTGCGCGGCCCCGTCGTCCACGCGCACCGAGAGCGACTCCCCGGTGCCGCAGATCCGGGCGACCGCGGTGCGACCGCCCTCCTCGCGCAGCCGGTAGACGCGGGGCGCCGGCTGTCCGAGCCGCCAGCCGTCTCGTCGTCGCCACGGATCGGTCGCCTCGTCCGAACGGGCGACGGCGTCGAGCAGCAGCGCCGCCTCGGCCCACGTCGCGTCTTGCGTCTCGGCGAACGCGAGGCCCTCGAGCTCGCGCGCGATGAGGCCCGTGTCGAGATCGCCCGCGGCGACCGCCGGAAGCTCGAGCAGCAGGCGCAGGAACTCCACGTTCGTCGTCACACCGAAGACGGCCGTCTCATCCAGCGCGCGCACGAGTCGCCGCCGCGCCTCGTCGCGGTCAGGCCCCCACGCGATGATCTTCGCGAGCATCGGGTCGTAGTCGCTCGAGACGTCGAGACCGTCCTCCAGCGCGGTGTCGACCCGGATGCCGTCGCCGGAGGGATGCCGGGCAGAGGCGACGCGCCCACCCGTCGGCAGGAATCCCGCTCGCGGATCCTCCGCGTAGACGCGGGCCTCGATGCTGTGGCCGCTCAGCCTCACATCGTCCTGGCCGAGGGCGAGCCCCTCGCCCGACGCGATCCGCAGCTGCTGCTCGACGAGGTCGACCCCGGTCACCTGCTCCGTCACGGGATGCTCGACCTGCAGCCGCGTGTTCATCTCCATGAAGAAGAACTCCTCGGGACGATCGGCCGAGACGATGAACTCGACGGTTCCGGCTCCGAGGTAGCCGACCGACCGCGCCGTCTCGCACGCGGCCTCGCCGATGCGCGCGCGGGTCGCGGCATCCAGAAGCGGCGACGGCGCCTCTTCGATGACCTTCTGATGCCGGCGCTGCAGCGAGCACTCGCGCTCGCCGAGGTGGATGACCGAGCCGTGCGCGTCGGCCAGCACCTGCACCTCGATGTGACGCGGGTTCTGCACGTACCGCTCGAGGAAGAGCGTGTCGTCGCCGAAGCTCGCTGCCGCCTCGCGGCGGGCGGACGCCAGGGCGCCGGCGAGTCCGTCGGCGCCGGTGACGACGTGCATGCCCTTGCCTCCTCCGCCCGCCGACGGCTTGATGAGGAGGGGGTAGCCGACGTCGGAGGATGCCGCGATCAGCTCGTCGTCGGTCAGACCGGCGCGCGCGATGCCGGGCACGGTGGGCACGCCGCGCTCTTGGACGGCGAGCTTCGCCGTGATCTTGTCGCCCATGACCGCGATCGCGTCGGGGCGGGGCCCGATGAACACGATGCCGGCGTCCTCGCAGGCTCGCGCGAAGGCGGCGTTCTCGGCGAGGAACCCGTAGCCCGGGTGGATCGCCTGCGCACCGGTGCGGCGAGCGGCGGCGATGACCCTGCCCGTGTCGAGGTAGCTCTGCGCCGCCATCGCGGGACCGAGGCGGACGGCTTCGTCGGCGAGGTGCACGTGACGGGCCGAGGCATCCGCGTCGGAGTACACCGCGATGGAGCGGATTCCGAGGCGGCGCAGCGTGGCGATGATGCGGCAGGCGATCTCGCCGCGGTTGGCGATGAGCACGGAGTCGAACATCGTGGTCCTCACATCCGGAAGACGCCGTAGCCGGCCGGCCGGTCGACCGCTGCGTGCGTCGCAGCGCGCATGCAGACATCGAGTGCAAGGCCGAGGACGTCGCGGGTCTGGGCGGGCTCGAGGATCCCGTCATCCCACAGGCGCGCGGTCGAGTAGTACGGGCTGCCCTGCTCCTCGTACTGGGCGCGGATCGGCGCCTGGAACTCGGCCTCCTCCTCGGCACTCCAGCTGCCGCCGCCCGCCTCGATCTGGTCGCGGCGAATCGTGGAGAGGACGGATGCCGCTTGCGGCCCGCCCATCACCGAGACGCGTGCACCCGGCCAGAGCCAGAGGAAGCGCGGGGAGTATGCGCGGCCGCACATCGAGTACGTTCCCGCGCCGAACGACCCCCCCACCACGACGGTGAGTTTGGGCACGGAGGCGCACGCGACGGCATTCACCATCTTCGCGCCGTGCTTCGCTATTCCGCCCGACTCGTACTCACGGCCCACCATGAAGCCCGTGATGTTCTGAAGGAACAGGAGCGGGATCCCGCGCTGATCGCAGAGCTCGATGAAGTGCGCGCCCTTGAGCGCCGACTCGGCGAAGAGCACGCCGTTGTTGGCGATGATGCCGACGCGGTGTCCATGCAGCCGGGCGAACCCCGTGACGAGCGTCTCGCCCCACTCGCGCTTGAACTCGTGGAACGTGCCGGCATCGATCAAGCGGTCGATGATCTCTCGCGCGTCGTAGGGAGCGGTGAGCTCGACGGGCACGACGTCGACGAGCGTCTCGGGGTCGCGCGCCGGCGCGGCGGCGACGTCGACGTCGTAGGGCAGCGGCGGTGCAGTCGGGAGCGTCGCGACGATGTCGCGCACGATCTGCAGCGCGTGCTCGTCGTTCTCGGCGAGGTGATCGGTGACGCCCGAGACGCGCGTGTGCACGACGCCGCCCCCGAGGTCTTCGGCCGTCACGACCTCGCCCGTGGCGGCCTTCACCAGCGGCGGTCCGCCGAGGAAGATCGTCCCCTGATTGCGCACGATGACGGTTTCGTCGCTCATCGCGGGAACGTACGCTCCCCCGGCGGTCGACGATCCGAGCACCGCGGCGATCTGCGGGATGCCGTCTCGCGACATCCTCGCCTGGTTGTAGAAGATGCGGCCGAAGTGCTCCTTGTCGGGGAAGACCTCGTCCTGCATCGGCAGGAAAGCGCCGCCGGAGTCGACGAGATAGATGCACGGAAGCCGGTTCTCGGCGGCGATCTCCTGTGCCCGCAGGTGCTTCTTGACCGTGATCGGGTAGTACGTGCCCCCCTTCACCGTCGCGTCGTTCGCGACGACCATGACATGGCGGCCGTGCACCAGCCCGATGCCGGCCACCACTCCCCCCGCCGGGCAGTCGCCGCCGTAGAGGTCGTAGCCGGCGAGGGGCGCGACCTCGAGGAACGGGCTGCCGCGGTCCAGCAGCAGGTCCACGCGATCGCGCGCGAGCAGCTTGCCCCGCTCGGTGTGGCGTGCGCGCACCCTCTCCGGACCGCCGAGTGCCGCCTCCGTGCGGCGCTGGCGCAATTCGTCCACGAGGTCGCGATACGTCGGCTTCGTCGCCGTCGGCATCTGCCGCTCCTTCTCGGTTATTGGTTATTAACCGAAATCAGGGTACACCGTCACCGGGGAGCAACGCGAGGGCCGGGTGCGACCGGTTCGGCCGCCCGCTCATCCCGCTCGTGACCCTGCGCCGAGGACTCGTGCGATCGCGGGGACGACCCACGCCGCGGCGAGCGCCAGAATGACGCCGACGAGGGTGAGCCCGACCCGCTCGATGAACCAGTGGGCCGGCGACTCCGTCTCTCCGAGTAGCAGCATCGACAGGACGAGGATGGTCGAGAAGAAGGGGAAGACGTACCACCGGCTCCCCGCCGTGCCGCTGCCCGCGGCGAGTACGAGAAGCACGAGCAGGGCGACCACGGGCAGCGGCAGACCTGCGGCGGCGATCGCGCACGCGACGATCGCCCCCGCGGTCACCGAGATGGCCCGGCCCCATCCCCGCGCATCGAGCTGGCGACGATCCGGCCGGCTCACCATGAGAGCGGCCGTGGCCGCCCAGCCGGGATGGTCGGCCCCCCACGCGAAGCCGAGCGCCGCACCCACCGCTCCCGCGAGCCCGATCTGCACCCCGTACACGATCATCGCGGTCCGGGATGCCGCAGCCCGGGGCGGTCGCATGACGGCCGGCGCCGCTGTCCACAGGAGCGACACGAGCCACCCGTACGCGGACCCCGCGGCGATCAGTCCCGCTGCCGCGAACCCGCGCTGCCAGGACCCCTCGGACAGGCCCACGCCCACCAGGGGCAGCCCGAGCATCATCGCGACGGGTGCGAGTCGCCGTGCCGGATCGCTCACCGTGATGGCGACGAGGACGCACAGGACGAACAGCGTTGCGACGGCGACGACGGGCCAGGGCGACACGAGCGATCCGACGAAGATCGAGAACCCGGCAAGCGCCCCGACGAGGACGACGAGCGCCCGCTCGCGCCGGGTGCTGAGCAGTCCCAGCGCGGCGGCAGGAAGCACGCCGACGGCGAGCGACAGACCCGCGAACGCGTCGAGAAGCGTGCAGATCGTGGCCGGCACCGCGAGGGCCGCCCCGTAGGCGACGTTCCGCCACGACCATGCGATCGCCGCGCTGTTCGACACGGCTCCACTCTGCCCGCTCGAGCCGACCTCGGTCGTCACGTCGGTCGCGCCGCTCAGCCCGCGCGTGCGGCGACGACCCTCGCCGTCGCGGCGGGGTCGGCCCGGTGCATGACCGACTCCGGCACGACGACCAGGTCGGCGTGCGGGATCGCCTCGGCGAGGCGATCGGACCGCGAGATGAGAAGGGGGAACGTCTGCTCCCCCCGCAGCACCGTCACCGGCTGTGAGACCGCCAGCATCTCGGGAGACGGCGTCGAGACGCGGTCGGTGAGGCGTGTGTCGTAGACGGTGGACTGCGCGATCGGCACGAGGGGAGCGAACTGGGGGCTCGCGCGGAAGCTCTCGACCATCTCCTCCGGCAGCCCCACCCCTTCGAGCTGGAAGGTCACGACGGCGTCCTCCCCGCGCCCCTGGTCGATGAGCGTCTGCAGTCGTTCGGCGAGGTCGGCAGCCGGCGCGCTCTCCCCGAAGCGGAACGGGGGCTCCGACAGGAAGAGCGCCGTGATGGGCACTCCGCGCGACGCGGCGTAGAGGGCCAACACCGCTCCCGAGGAGTGGCCGAGCACGATCGCCGCGCCGCCCGTCGCCGCGATGACCGCCGCCAGGTCGTCGGACTCGTCTTCCGGGGTGCTGCCCGGCCGGTCCCCGCTCGATCCGCGCGCCCGCCGATCCCACGTCACCGCGCGGAACCCGGAGGCGGCCAGTGCAGACGCGAGGGGCGCGGCATCCGCCGCCTGCGACAGCGCGCCGTTGACGATCACCACGACGGGACCGTCACCCACGTGCGTGTAGGCGATCGGCGTCCCGTCGGCGGAGTTCACGATGTCCATGCCCGACACCCTAGTGACGGCGTGCGACAGTGGAGGTCCGACCTTCGCGACCGCCGGGAGGAACGCACCGTGACGCACGCCGCGCCCCATGTCGACCCGATCGAGGCTCTGCGCCGACGCGAGAGCGAGAAGTGGTCGGCCTACCCCGACGACGTCCTCCCCCTCTTCGTCGCCGAGATGGACTTCGCCCTCGCCCCGCCGATCAAGACGGCGCTTGCGCGGGCACTGCAGCGCGACGACACCGGCTACGTGAACACCCGCGACACGCGCACGGCTCGAGCCTTCGCCGAGTTCGCGCGCGACCGGTGGGGGTGGGAGCCGCGCGTCGAGCGCATGGGGTACGCGACCGACGTGAGCACCGTCATCGTCGAGGCCCTGCGTCGCCTCATCGTGCCGGGCGAGGGCGTCGTCATCACCCCGCCCGTGTATCCCCCGTTCTTCGACTTCATCCCCGAGGCCGGCGGAACGGTCGTCGAGGTGCCGATGCTCGATGACGGCGAGACCTACCGCCTCGACCTCGACGGGATCGACCGCGCGCTGGATGCCGGCGCCCGGGCCGTCCTGCTGTGCAATCCCGGCAACCCGACCGGAACGGTGCACGATCGCGAGACGCTCGCCGGGCTGTCCCGGGTCGTGGCGCGGCACGGGGCATCCGTCGTCAGCGACGAGATCCACGCACCGCTCGTCCATCCCGGCACGACCTTCACGCCGTATCTCACCGTCTCCGAAGAGGCGCGCGACCACGGCATCGCCGCCGAGTCGGCCAGCAAGGCCTTCAACCTGGCGGGGCTCAAGACGGCGATGTTCGTCGCCGAGTCCGATCGCATGGCGGAGCTTCTCCATGAACTGCCCGAGGAGGTCGCCGTGCGAGCGGGCATCTTCGGATTCATCGCCACACGCGAGGGCTTCACGCACGGCCGGGAGTGGCTGGATGCCGCGGTCGCGGCCGTCGTCGCGAACGCCGAACTCCTCGAGCGCCAGCTGGCGGAGCATCTCCCGGCCGTCCGGTACCGCCGGGGCGCGGCGACCTACCTGGCCTGGCTCGACTTGTCCGGGCTCGACCTCGGCGACGACCCGGCGGCGTGGATCCTCGAGCACGCGAAGGTGGCTCTCGTAAGCGGGCTGGACTTCGGCGCGCCCGGCGCGGGCTACGCGCGCCTCAATCTGGCGTGCGCACCGGAGACGATCGTGGAGGCGGTGCGCCGGATTGCCGCCGCCGTCGACGAAGGTGAAGCGGCCTGACATGCCGGACGACGACCCGAGGCTCGGTCTCACGCTGGGCGGCGGCGGCGCGTTCGGCGCCGCCCACGTGGGCGTCCTGCAGGTGCTGCAGGAACGCGGCATCCAACCCGCTATCGCGACCGGCACGAGCTCGGGGGCTCTCGTCGCCGCCGCGTACGCCGCCGACATCGACCCTGCGGCGATCGAGCAGGCGGCACTCGCCTTCCGATGGCGAGAGATCGCCCGATGGTCGGGTGCGCCTCGGTGGGGTCTCCTCAACTCGAGCGTCGTGACGAAGTCCGTGCGGCGCGCGCTCGGCGCCGACCCCCTCATCGAAGACCTCCCCCGTCGCTTCGCCGCCGCCGCGACGGACCTCCGCACGCGACGGCTCGTCGTGCTCGACCGCGGGCCGCTGAGCATCGCGCTGCGCTCGACGATCGCGGTCCCTGGACTCATCCCGCCCGTCCGTCGCCACGGCGCGCTGCTCGCCGACGGCGGGATGATCGACAACGTCCCGGTCGCAGCGACACGTCGGCTCGGCGCCGAACGCCTGGTCGTCGTGCGGCTTCACGCGAAGTGGGAGAACGTGCGGATGATGCGCACCGTCTCGCGGACCGCCGACCTCGTGCGGGACCCGTCGGTGCTGCTCGTCCAGCCCGAGATGGAGCGGATGGCGCAGTGGACGATGTCGGACGTCCCGCGCCTCATCGCCGAGGGCCGACGTGCAGCCGAAGCGGCCCTCGACGCCCGGCCCGACTGGGCCTCGGACGCCGCATCCGCGGAGATCGCCGAGAATCCGGAGCGCGTCCGAGCCGACGGGACGGCTCCGATGCTAGACTGATGTGTTCCCGGATCCGGGGACTCGAGCGTCTCTTCCCGCGCCTCACTGTGGAGAAGCCGATCTCCGACGCTCGTCGATCACCCTGGAGCGGCTCCTGATCACCGCTCGCCATCGCGCACGAGATCGCTCGGCCGTTTCGGATTCCTCCCCAATGCATCCCCTCACCCGCATCGTCGTGGTCGACTGGCGTCAAGCCGACCACGACGTCTTCGTCGCGACCCTCGTCGGCGAATATGCAGGCTTCGTCGACATCACCGCCGACGGCGCGCGCGCTCAGGACGCACGCGGGTGCGACCTCGGCCTGCACGAGTCCGCCGACGCCGCGCGGGCGGCTGTCGAGGCATCCGTGCTGCGTATGGCCCACGCCGGAACTCGACCGGCCCCCCTTGATCGTCCGCGCCGCATGCGTCGGCGTGGCACCCCCGGCCGTCATCACGGCCCGAAAAGTAGAAGGAAAGACACGATGGCCACTGGCACCGTGAAATGGTTCAACTCCGAGAAGGGCTACGGGTTCATCGCGCCCGATGACGGCTCGAACGACCTCTTCGCGCACTTCAGCGCGATCACCGGCAACGGCTTCAAGGAGCTCCGCGAGGATCAGAAGGTCGAGTTCGACGCCGAGCGTGGTCCCAAGGGCATGCAGGCGGCGAACATCCGTCCCCTCTGAATCGCAGCGACAGACGCCCGCCTCGGCTTGCGCCGGGCGGGCGTCTTCGTATCTCCAGCGGCCGAGCTTCCGGCATCCGCTTCCCTGTCGAACGTCTGGGAGATCCGAGGTATGCCGCCCGCTCCATACGGGCACACGTAGCGTGGGACCCAGCGATGGGCGACCGCCTCTGGCTTCCACGGCCGCACCGGTCCCCAGCGAACGGATCTCTCATCTCTTCGAACACCCTCGAGTCCCGACTCGGTCCCGTCCGCCAGACCTACTCCGGAACCGCAGATTTCCCGCCGATGGCGCGCGCGTACACCGATGTGTCACAGGTGATCCGCGAGAGCGGTCTGCTGCGGCGCACTCCATGGTTCTACGCCCTCGTCGGGGCAGGTGTCGCGGTCGGCTTCGCCGGCACGATCACCGGCATCCTCCTGCTCGGCGACAGCTGGCTGCAGCTACTCATGGCGGCGGCTCTCGGCATCCTCTTCACCCAGGTGGCCTTCCTGGCTCACGAGGCGGCGCATCGCCAGATCCTCACGTCGGGCCCGGCCAACGACCGCCTCGCCCGAATCCTCGGGGCCGGCGTCGTGGGCATGAGCACCTCCTGGTGGTCGAGCAAGCACACGCGCCACCACGCGAACCCCAACCGGGTGGGCAAGGATCCCGACATCGAGGTCGACACCGTGTCGTTCCTGGATGCCGATGCCGCGCAAGCTCGGGGGCTGCGGCGCCTGGTCACCCGGCGTCAAGGGTGGCTGTTCTTCCCCCTTCTCACTCTCGAGGGACTCAATCTGCACTATCTGACGTTGCGGCACGTCCTGGGGCGGGAGCCGGTGAAGGACCGGTGGCCGGAGATCGCCCTCCTGGCGACGCGCTTCGCGCTCGTGCTCACGCCGATCTTCCTGCTCCTCCCCGCGGGGATGGCCTTCGCGTTCGTGGGCGTCCAGCTCGCCGTCTTCGGGGTCTATATGGGCGCTTCCTTCGCACCCAATCACAAGGGCATGCCGGTGATCGCCCCGAACGCGAAGCTCGACTTCTTCAGCAAGCAGGTGCGCACCTCGCGCAACGTCAGCGGCGGCTGGTGGGCGACGTGGCTCATGGGCGGTCTGAACTACCAGGTCGAGCATCACCTCTTTCCGAACATGCCGCGACCGCACCTCGCTCGCGCCCGCGAGATCGTTCGCGAGCAGTGCAGGTCCCTCGGCGTGCCGTACACCGAGACCACCCTGTGGCGCTCGTATGGCATCGTCATCGGCTATCTGAACCGGGTGGGGCTTGCCGCACGGGACCCCTTCGACTGTCCGGTCGTGGGAGCCTACCGACCGGCCTGAGCTGTGCAGCACCACTGACGGCGGCCCAGCCGGGCGAAGCCAGGGGCCTGGACACGAAGCTCATGTCCAGGGTTCCTCGAATCGATTCGATAGGATAGCGGTCTCGCCTCCGGGCGCTTCCCTCCCTTTCCTCTTCTCCTGGCTTCGAGAGCACCTCCATGTCCACTGCCCTCACCACGGGTCGCCCGTGGCGCGTCATCGCCCTGTTCTCCGTGCCCCTGCTGCTCGGCAACGTCGTGCAGCAGCTCTACCAGTTCGCCGACGCGTTGGTCGTCGGTCGGCAGCTGGGTGTCGACGCGCTGGCCGCCGTCGGCGCGACCGGCAGCATGCTCTTCCTGCTCCTCGGCTTTGCGTGGGGACTCACCTCGGGCTTCGCCATCCCGACGGCGCAGGCGTTCGGCGCGCAGGACTTCCGCGCCGTCCGGCACTCGGTCGCCGCCGGGAGTCTCCTGACCGCGGTGTGCTCGGTGGTGCTGACGATCGGCGCTCCGCTGCTGAGCCGCCCTCTGCTCGAGCTCCTCCAGACGCCGCCCGAGCTTCTGGACGATGCCGTCGTCTTCGCCCAGGTGAGCTTCCTCGGCGCCGGGGCGCTCATGTTCTTCAACTACCTCTCGGCGATCATCCGAGCGACGGGCGACTCGCGGACGCCCCTCGTCTTCCTCACGCTCGCGTGCGCCCTCAACGTAGGGCTCGTGATCGTCATGGTCGGCCCCTTCGGCTGGGGAGTCGGCGGCGCGGCCCTCGCGACCGTCGTGTCGCAGGCAGTCTCGGTGCTGCTGTGCCTGGAGTTCGTGCGGCGACGGATGCCTGTGCTCCACGTCCGCCGCGGCGACTGGCGCGTGTCGCGGGCCGAGCTCGGCGCGCACCTCCGCCTCGGCCTGCCGATGGGCTTCCAGGCCTCGATCATCGCCGTCGGCACGCTCGTCGTGCAGGTCGCCCTGAATCATCTCGGTACCGACGCGGTCGCCGCCTACACCGCCGCGTCGCGCGTCGACGGCCTCGCGATCGCCCTGCTGCAGTCCCTCGGGCTGGCGGTGTCGATGTACGTGGCGCAGAACCACGGCGGCGGACGCCCCGACCGGATCCTGCGAGGCGTGACGCAGGCCACGTGGATCGCGGTGGCCTGCGCCGTGGTCCTCGGCGCGCTCTTCATCGCCTTCGGCGCCGCGCTCATACAGCTCTTCGTGGGCGCCGGCTCGGGCGAAGTGGTCGACCTCGCCGCGCAGATGCTCGCGATCAACGGCGCGACCTACTGGATCCTCGGCATCCTGTTCGTCGTCCGCGGCGCGCTGCAGGGTCTCGGGCACACCCTCATCCCGACGGTGACCGGCACGATCGAGCTGTTCATGCGCGTCGGCGCGGCCGTGGTGCTCGGCGGAGCGTTCGGCTTCGTCGGCGTGGCGGCGAGCAATCCCCTCGCGTGGGTCGGCGCGGTCGTCGTCCTCGTCCCGGCGTACCTGCACGCACGACGTCAGCTCGCCGCGACGCCGATCACCCCGACCGTGGTCACCCCGACGACGCCCATCGCTGTGATGGGACCGACGGACGGGTCGATGACGGTGGATGCCGTGGTCACCGCCTCGATCGTGCTCCCGGGCGGCGCCACCACCGCGTCGGTGCCCGTCCACCGCCCCCGGCGACCGTTCGCGCGTGTGTCGAGGCGCCGGCGGAGAGTTCCGAGAGGCTGAGGCGCCGAACTCCCGGCAGCGCGCGTTCGACGCCGCGCAGAGCTGACTTCCTCGTGTGCCGCAACCGGGGTGCCGATCGGCGGATCCCCGCGTAGGCTCGCGACCCATGCGCACGCACGACCGCGACCACGACATCGTCCTCCTCGGCGCGACCGGATTCGTCGGTCGCTACACCGCGAGGCATCTGGCCCGGTCTGCGCCGGACGGCGCCCGCATCGCCGTGGCCGGACGGTCGCGCGAGCGTCTGGACGGCCTGACGCGGGAGCTCGGCGTCGACTGGCAGACGATCGAGATCGACACCGCCGACGACACCGCCGTGGCGCGTCTGGCCGCCTCGACTTCGGTCGTCGCGACGACAGTCGGTCCGTACCTGCGCTACGGCGCCGGGGTCGTGTCGGCCTGCGCTCGCGCGGGCACGGACTACGCCGACCTGTCGGGCGAGAGCGTCTTCGTCGCGCGCAGCATCGCGCGCAATTCCGACGTCGCACGCGAGAGCGGCGCGCGGATCGTCCACTCCTGCGGCTTCGACTCGATCCCGTCCGATCTCGGGATCGGGCTGGCGCACGCGGCCGCCGGCGGCCTGCCCATCGTCGCCGCGACGCTGCGCGTGCGGTCGCTGCGCGGCGGCGTCAGCGGCGGGACGATCGACTCCCTCCGTCAGCAGCTGAAGGGGGCGAAGTCGGATGCCTCATCCCGCCGCCTCATCGCCGATCCGTACGCGCTCACGCCGGGCCCGTCGGTGCGACTGCCCGGCGGTTCAGGCAGCGGCTGGGGGCGGGAGCGCGGGTCCTGGCAGGCGCCGTTCATCATGGGAGCCTACAACCAGCAGATCGTTCAGCGGAGCAATCATCTGACGGGATGGAGCTACGGTCAGCTTCTGCGCTACCGCGAGGTCGTCCGCACGGGCCGCGGGCCGGCCGGGTTCCTGCGCGCAGCAGGAATCACGGTGGGCACCGCGGCCCTGGTGGGTGCCATGTCCTTCGCTCCGACGCGGACGGTCGTGGACCGCATGCTTCCGGCGCCGGGGGTCGGCCCGAGCGCGAAGACGATCGAGGACGGCCGCTTCGCGGTCGACGTCGACGTCTATCCGGTGCAGGGCGCGCCGATCAGGACGACGATCGCCGCCCCGTACGATCCCGGATACGGCGGCACGGGCGTCATGCTGGCCGAGTCGGCGCTGAGTCTCGCCCTCGACGACCTTCCGGATCGAGCGGGCGTCCTCACGCCGATGGTGGCGATGGGCGAGCAGCTGGCGGACCGGTTGCGCGCGCACCGGTTCACGATCGAGGTGCGGCCGCTGTCCTGACCTCCCCACCATCCGCCCGGGCGCCGGGATTCGCGCGTCGGCGACGGCTGTCAAGGGGGTGCGGGCGCGGGTCCTGGTCCACGAGGGTGAGCGCATGAGCATCCACAACGCGCATCTCGAGGGCGGCCTCGACGACGATGACCGCACTGCCGCGATCGAGCGCGTCGTCGCCGAACTCGAAGACGACATCCGTCACGGCCGGGTCATGGATGACATGAGCCGGCTGCTCGGCGAGCGACTCGAGGCGGCCGGCGTCTCGCTCGCTCCCGCCGCGATCGACGAGCTCGCGGACGCGATCGAGACCGACGCGTCCCTCTGAGCCAGGCGCGAGGAATTCAGAGGCCGACGGAACTCAGTCGAAGATCCCCACCGACTCCGACAGCCGCGTGACCTCGTCAGCGCCCAGTTCGAGATCGGCGGCCCGGGCGGAGTCCGCGATGGATGCCGCGCGCCTCGCGCCGGGGATCGGGATGACGCAGGGGTCGAGCGCGAGCTCCCATGCCAGCACGATCTGCTGCGGACTGACGCCGTGCGCCTCGCCGACATCGCGGAACGCCCCGAACCGCTCGCCCACGCTGCGCGCTCCCCCGCCTGTGCCCCCGAGCGGGCTCCAGGGCAGGAACGCGATGCCGCGCTCGCCGCAGAACCGCAGCTCGTCGTAACTGCCGGGGTGCCTCGGCGAGAACTCGTTCTGCACGCTTGCGAGGTTCCCTTCGCCGAGCACGTCGATCGCGATCTGGATCTCCTCGACGCTCGCGTTGGAGATGCCCACCGCTCGCACGAGCCCGTCTTCCCGCAGCTTCCCGAGCGCCCGCATGACATCGGCGTACACCCGCGTGCGATCGGGCCGGTGGTACTGGTAGAGCTCGATCCGGTCGACGCCGAGGATCTGGAGCGACTTCTCGGCCGCGGAGCGCAAGTAGTCCTCCGAGCCGTTCCGGCCCCAGTTCTCGCCCTCGCTCCGGGTGATGCCGCCCTTGGTCGTCACGAAGATGCTCGACGCGTCGCCGTCCCACGTGCGCAGCGCCTCGGCGACGATTCTCTCGTTGTGCCCCATCTCGTCCCACGCCGGTGCGTAGATGTCGGCCGTGTCGATGAGCGTCACGCCCGCATCGAGCGCCGCGTGCACGGTGGCGACAGCATCGTCGAATGACGGATACTCCCGGTCGTTGTTCATCGACAGGGGCATCGCCCCGAGCCCGATGGCCGACACCTGCCGTCCCGCCAGAGTGCGCTGCTTCATGTGGTCTCCCTTCGCGTGATCACAGCCTGGCATCGACGGGGGCCGCCGGCGCGAGGCTGGACAATCCGACCTCCAACGTTGTACGCGTTGCACACCGGACGAGGCGCTCCTCAGCGTTCGCGCTGGCCCACAGCATCCACGCTCGACTTCCGGGCATCGCGGCGACGGCCCCATCGCGACGCGAAGAACAGCACAACGCCCACAGCCAGCAGTCCCGCGGCGAAGAGCCAGACGATCGGTCGCTGCTGGGTGAGCAGGATGATGCAGGATGCGATCCCCAGGATCGGGACGAACGTCCAGACCCGGAAGTGAGGATGCTCGACCTTCTCGCGACGCAGCACCAGCACCGACACGTTGGCGCTCAGGAAGACGATCAGAAGGAGCAGCACGACCGTCTCGGCGAGCGTCGCCAGATCGCCGACGAGCGTCAGCAGCATCGCGACGAGCGTGGTCGTCAGGATCGCGACCCACGGCGTCTTCCGGTGGGGAAGGACGCGGGACAGGATGCCGGGGAGCAGGCCCTGCTCCGACATGCCGTACGTGAGCCGGCTGGTCATGATCATGGTGAGCAGCGCGCCGTTGGCGACGGCGATGAGCGCGATGAGGCTGAACAGCCACGACGGGATCGCGACGCCGCTCGCCTCGACGACGGCCAGCAGAGGACCGCTCGATTCTGCGAGCGCGCTCGCCGGCAACGCGATGGCGCTCGCCAGGCCGACGAGGATGTAGATGACTCCGGCTGTGATGAGGGCGGCGAACAGCGCGACCGGGTAGGTCTTGCTCGGTCGCTTCACCTCCTCGATCATGTTGGCCGACGTCTCGAATCCGACGAACGAGTAGTACGCGATGATGGCGCCGCCGAGGACGGCCGCGCCGAGGCCGGCGCCCTCCGGCAGCTGCGTGACCCGCGACACGTCTCCTCTGCCGCCGCCCAGCATCAGCGCGACGACGACGATCACGATGACGAGGCCGCTCACCTCGATGATCGTCATGACGAAGTTCGCGCCCATCGATTCGCGGATGCCTCGGAGGTTGAGCAGCGCGACGAGCGCGAGGAAGACCACGGCGACCGGAATGGTCGGCAGGTCGACGAAGGTGCTGAAGTAGTCGCCCGCGAACGCCAGCGACAGCCCGGCAGCGCTCGTGACGCCGGCCGCGAGCATCGAGAAGCCGATGAGGAAGGAGACGAGCTTGTTGCGGAAGGCGCGCTCGGCGAAGACGGCTGCGCCCCCTGCGCGCGGATACTTCGTCACGAGCTCGGCGTAGGAGCCGGCAGTGAGCATCGCGAGCAGGAGGGCGAGCAGGAGCGGCGCCCACAGCATCCCCCCGACCTCTTCCCCGAGGACTCCCATCAGGGCGTAGATACCCGCGCCGAGCACGTCGCCGAGGATGAACGCATACAGCAGCGGCAGGGTGATGGCGCGGCGCAGGCGGGTGGGAGATGAGCCGTCGGCGTCGGTCGACGTGTCGGTGGGAAGCATGGGCACTCCTTCGGGGAGCGCGCGGGACCGGGGCCGGCGCGTCCGGAGTCCAGCCTGCCGGTCGGTCGGGATCCGGGGCTCGGTGGTTGACGCGAGCGGGATGGCTGGCGTATGGGCAGGTGCCGGGATGCGAGCCGAGGCGCGCGGACGCGGGCGACCCGTCGACGAGCCGAGGGACGCGAGACCGCGGCGGTCAGGCGCTCGGGGCGTGCCGCGATCGCCAGCGCTCGTTCGCGCGGGCACTCGCCGTCAGCAGCCGGTCGAGGCGGACGAAGTCGCGGGCGAGGATCCAGTGCCAGCCCCACAGGGGCAGCCACCCGACCTGCCACTTCAGCGAGTCGCCGAGCTCGCCCTCGTACTCGGCGTGGACGCGGGTGTGCGCACCGGACTCGGCGCAGGCATACTCCACGCGGGAGTTCCAGGGGGCCGACGACAGCCAGACGACCCGCCGGTTCTCCTCCAGCACGTCCAGCCGGTCGATGAAGTGGATGCGGAACGGACCGATGCGGTCCGTCCCCATCCACCGCGTCCCCACACAGGGCGAGCCGGCGTCGATCTGGTGGCGGAACTCGACGGCCGGTGCGAAGTCGTGCCACCTCGTCGGGTCGGCGAGGTAGGGGAAGACCGACTCCACGCGGTGTCGGACGGTGGCGTCGACGACGATGCGGCGCCTCCAGCGGTCGCCGGTCGCGCTCGGGTGAGGCTCGACCACCGGCGGATCCCGATCGAGCGCGTCCCCACGACGAGGCTCGTTCCCCACGGTGGTCAGCGTACTCCGGCGCGCTGCGACCGGACAGGGCCGGGCTCGCGGCGAACGGGGGGCCCGCGCGCAGCGACCGGACAGGGCCGGGCGCGCCGCATCCTCTCCCCCCGTGTCGCCGCGAGAGGCCCCGGTGTACGATGCCGCTGTTCGCCGCGCGGCCCGGCAGCGCCGGTTGTCGGCCGCGGGATCGGGGGTCGATATGGCTGTCAAGCTGCCCTCCTCTGGAGCACTGCCCGCGGGACAGTCGCCCGGGTGCGACCCCTCGGGCCTGATCCTCGTGCATCGCATCTTCCGCTGGATGTACTCGCAGCTGCCGATGCTGATCCGCGAGGTGGCGCCCGAGGACCTCGTGCGCGCGGAGACCGTCGGCGTGTACGCCAAGCTGTACTTCGACGCACTTCACCTGCATCACGAGACGGAAGACCTCATGCTGTGGGACCGCCTGACCGCGCGGGAACCCGGATGCGCGGCGCACGTGGACCGGATGAAGGCCCAGCACCGCGACGTGGCTGAGCGACTCGGCCGCATCGAGCCCCAGCTCGCGCCGTGGGTCGCGACGGCGGATCCCGGGCGTCGGGACGCTCTCGCTCGCGACATCGAGTCGCTTCACGACACGCTGGTCGTCCACCTCGATCAGGAGGAGGACGACATCATGCCGGTCGCGGGCGCGGTCATGTCGCAGCAGGAGTGGGACGAGCTGGAGACGCACACGCGCGCCGAGCTGACCGCGCGGCGCAAGGAGTGGCCGCGAGACGTGATGTCGCTGCAGCTCGGGCTGCTCCTCGCGAGCGTTCCGCCGTCGGAGCGCGACGAGTGGTACCGCACGAACGTGCCGGCGCCCGTGCGCCTGCTCTACCTGCTGCTGCTCAAGCGCCGCTACGACAGCGCGATGCGCGAGCTCTATCCGACCGGAGCAGTGCCTCCGATGGTGTGACGGCGACCGTGCCCACGGGGCGACACCGTCCGAGAAGGCGCCGACGCGAGCCGGGCAATGCGAGCCGGGCGACGCGAGCCGGGCGACAGGAGCGGGGCCCGACGTGCAATCGTGGGAGGGTGAAGATCGCCCTCCTGCAACGGTTCGTCGCGCTGGTCGAGAACGACCTGCACTTCCCGCGGGCTGCGGCGGCACTCGGCATCCCGCTCCCCTCGCTGTACTCGTCCGTCGAGAAGCTCGAGGCCGAGGTCGGGGCGCCGCTTACCACAGGCGAGGGAGCCGGTCGGCGTCTCACTCCGGCGGGGTCCCTCCTCCTTGTGGAGGCTCGGCAGCGCGTCGCCGAAGCTCCTCCTCCCGCGCCTCAGCCGGCCGGGAACGCGGGCGGGAAGGCCCGAGCCTCGAAGGGCAAGGGGCGGGCGCCGGTCGTGAAGGGCCAGCCGAAGCCCTACAAGAAGCGCCAGGGCCGGTAGCGCGCCGACGTCGGGTGCGCTCGGGCTGCCGGCTGCGGCTCAGACGTTGAAGCGGAACTCCACGACGTCGCCGTCCTGCATGACGTAGTCCTTGCCCTCCAGGCGCGCCTTGCCCTTGGCGCGGGCCTCGACGACCGAGCCCGTCGCGACGAGGTCGTCGAAGGAGATGACCTCCGCCTTGATGAAGCCCTTCTCGAAGTCGGTGTGGATCACGCCGGCCGCCTGAGGGGCCTTCCAGCCCTTGCCGATCGTCCACGCCCGGGCCTCCTTGGGCCCCGCCGTCAAGTACGTCTGCAGTCCGAGCGTGTCGAAGCCGATCCGCGCGAGCTGGTCGAGCCCCGACTCCTCCTGTCCCGTCGACGCCAGCAGCTCCGCGGCATCCTCGGGATCCAGGTCGATCAGCTCGGACTCGATCTTCGCGTCGAGGAAGACGGCCTTCGCCGGCGCGACGAGCGCTTCGAGCTCAGCCTTGCGCGAGGCATCCGTCAGCACCGCCTCATCGACGTTGAAGACGAAGATGAACGGCTTCGCTGTCAGGAGGCCCAGCTCCTTGATCGGCGTGAGGTCGATGCCCGACGCCGACAGCAGCTCTCCGCGCTGCAGCGCGTCGCGCGCGGCCTCCGCGGTCGAGAGCACGGCGGGGTCGAGCTTGCGGCCGCGCACCTCCTTCTCGTACCGGGTGATCGCCTTCTCGAGCGTCTCGAGGTCGGCGAGCTGCAGTTCGGCGTTGATCGTCTCCATGTCGCTCTGCGGATTCACCGCGCCCTCGACGTGCACGACGTCGTCATCGGCGAAGCCGCGCACAACCTGCGCGATGGCGTCGGCCTCGCGGATGTTGGCGAGGAACTTGTTGCCGAGGCCCTCGCCCTCCGATGCGCCGCGCACGATGCCGGCAATGTCGACGAAGGAGACGGCGGCCGGGAGGATGCGCTCGCTGTGGAAGATCTCGGCCAGCGTGTCCAGTCGCGGGTCCGGCAGGTTGACCACGCCGATGTTCGGCTCGATCGTCGCGAAGGGATAGTTCGCCGCGAGCACCTGGTTCTTGGTCAGGGCGTTGAAGAGGGTGGACTTGCCGACATTGGGCAGACCGACGATTCCGATGGTGAGAGCCACGGGCATCCAGTCTACGTGGGGCGGATGCTGCGCCTCGGGGGGGCCGGGACTCCCGACCGAGCTCCGCCCTCGGACCACGTCGGGATCGCACGGATGACGGTTCCCCTGTCGGCTGCGCGGCGATTCCTGCGATCTCGGCGACAAGAAGTGCACACCCGCGACGCGCGACGCGCGCTGCGCGGGTCAATCCGGGTCGACGCGCCACCGCATGAGCACGTTGCCCGACTCCTCCCAGACGTGCGTCCCGATCAAGCGCAGAGCGACGGGCGGTCGCGAGTCGAACAGCGACACTCCGCCGCCCGCGATCAGGGGGAAGGTGACGAGGTGCAGCTCGTCGACCAGTCCCGCATGCATGAGGTCGTTCCACAGGACTCGTCCGAGGAGGATCAGGATGCCTCGCCCCGGCGCCTGCTTCAGCGCCGCGACCTCGGTGCGGGCGTCGCCGATCCGGACGATCCGCGTGTGCGGATACGGTGCGATGTCGTCGTCCGAGACCGTGTCGGACACGACGATCTTGTCGACCTCGAGGATCAGCTCGGCGAACCGGCGTCGGATCCTCGTCGCCTGCGGGTCGCCGCGCACCTCGGACCAGTACTCCATGTTGCCCAGGAACGACCGACGGCCCGAGAGGAGCAGGGTATCGGACTCCTCGAGCAGCCCGGCCGTGTAGTGGTCGAACGAGTCCGCGCCCTCGTAGTCGGGATGATGGTGCTCGAAGAACGAGACGATGTCGTGGTCGTCGTCTTCGTAACGGCCGTCGACCGTGACGAAGTTGCAGACGATCAGCTTCCGCGCACTCACGGACGGATGCCTCGGAACGCCTCGGTGCGGTACGGCAGCGCCACCTCGCCGTCGCCCCCGACCTCGTCGTACAGTTCGCCGACCTCGTGGAGGATTCGCGTCCGCTCGTCCTCCGGGGCCGTCAGGATGTAGCTCCGCGATGCGGCCATGTCGAGGAAGGCGTGCTTCGTGAGGGGGCGCTTCCAGTCCCACGTCCGGCGGTCGAACGAGTCGAAGGGATGCCGCGGCGCCGGGCCGCCCTCGGCGATCATCGTCTCGGCAGCCGAACCGTGCATGATCGCCGTCAGGCGGCGGACCCACTCGACGCGCTCGTCCCGGACGTTCCAGATGAGGCCGAGGACGCCGCCCGGACGGAGGACGCGCGCCGCCTCCGCCGAGGCCGCGACGGGGTCGACCCAGTGCCACGCCTGGCCGAAGGCGACCGCGTCGACGCTCGCGTCGGGCAGCGGCATCCGCTCTCCGGTGCCCGCGAAGGTCGGCACGGCCCGGACGTTGCCCCGCAGCGTCGTCAGCATGTCCGGATCGGGGTCGATCGCGACAACCTCGGCCCCCGCCTCGACGAGGGTGCGCGTGAGCTTGCCGGTGCCGGCGCCCACGTCGGCGACGCGAATGGCGCGCTGCTCCGCGCGCAGCGGCTCGAGGAGCCACTCGACGGCCTCGCGGGGGTACTCCGGGCGCCCCGACTCGTACACTCCGGCGGCTGCTCCGAACGATGTGGACATCTCCTCGCGGCTGGCCATGATCAGAGCCTACGGCGGGGTGACGACGGATGCCTCTGCCTCGGTTCTGCGCGAGCGCGGCGCGCCTCGGCATCCGTCCCCTCCCTGCGAGCGAGGCTGACGGCGTGCCATTGGATTTCACCGCGATCGACTTCGAGACGGCGAATTCCAGCACCGCGTCGGCGTGTTCCGTCGGCCTCGCGCGAGTCCGCGACGGAGAGGTCGTCGCGACTGCCGGATGGCTCATCCAGCCGCCGCCGGGCCACGACCGCTTCTTCGACGTGAACACGCGGATCCACGGCATCCGCGAGCGGGACGTCGTCGGTGCGAAGGGCTGGACGGAGCAGTTGGACGACCTCGCCGCCTTCATCGGCGGCGACGTCCTCGTCGCGCACAACGCGGGCTTCGACATGACGGTCATCAGGCTCGCGTGCGAGGCGACGGGCGAGGTGTGCCCGCCGTACCGCTACCTGTGCAGCCTGCAGCTCGCGCGCAAGCTGTACGATCTCGACTCCTATCGGCTGCCGTCCGTCGCCGCCGTGGCCGGCTTCGTGGACTTCGCCCATCACGATGCAGCGGCCGATGCGCTCGCCTGCGCGCACATCGTCATCGATGCGGCGCAGCGCACCGGCGCCTACAGTGTGACGTCGCTCGCCGAGGCGGCCAACGTCCGCATCTCGCAGATCCGGGTCGTCGAACCCGCACCGCTCTTCGACTTCGGGTCCGTGGTCGCCGTCGCCTGACCGGTCGTCGCACGGCCCCGCGCGCCGTGGCGGAGGGCCGCCACGCGATGTCGGAGGTTCGTGGGATGCTCGACCATGTCGGCAGGGGACCTCCCGACCGGCGGAACCAAGCCCAGTGCCCGGGCGAGATCACGCAGTGCGATGACTGCGTCGACCTGAGGGGCACCATGCGAAGCGATGGAGTTCTCGGCTTCACCGACGCGCAGTCCGCCGCGCTCGCTGAGGCAGCGCAGCTGCTCCAGCGCGGAATGGATGCCGCGGCCCAGGCTGCTGCGATGATCACGACGGCGCTGGCGAGGGGTGGCAGAGTCGCCGAAGACGTCGCCTCGTCGAGCGACGCCCGCGTGCGCGAGCACGACATGGCGCTCCGCGCGATCGCCGCCGAGCTGGCCGGCATCCTCCGGCAGGACGACCGTACCGTCCAGCGTCGCATCGGCGACGCGCGGGAGCTCACCGAGCTGTATCCGCGGACCTTCGAGGCCGGGAGGCGCAACGAGATCTCCGAGCGGCACCAGCGGCTCATCCTCGATCTCGGCGCTGCGCTGCCTTCCGACGAACGCGTCGACTTCGAGACGGCCGCGATCGCGGTGTGCCGGGAAGACACACCCGGTCGTGTGAAGGGCCGGCTCGAGATGATCGCAGCACGGCTGCACCCGCGCACCCTGTCCGAGCGGCATCGCGAGGCCCGGGACGCCCGCAACGTGAGAGTGATCGACCTCGGCGAAGGCATGTCGGATCTCATCGCAACACTTCCCACGGTGCTCGCCCATGCGGTCTGCGGCAGGCTCACCGCGCAGGGCCGAGCCATCGCCGACACCCGCACGCGCGATCGCAGCGCGCGAGACGGGACGGCGGGTGCTGCGCCCGCGGGAACGTCGCCCGAGCCCGTGCTCTCGCGGCTGATCCCGAGCGAGGTCACGATCAGCGACGCGCGGACCTTGGATCAGGTGCGTGCGGACGTGCTCGCCGACATCCTCCTGACCGCGGCACCGGATGCCGACCCGACCCGCACCGACGACGGACCGGGGACGCTCGGCGCCATCCGCGCCCGCGTCCAGGTGGTCGTGCCCGCGCTCACCCTGCTGGGAGCGGACGACGGACCGGTCGACCTCGTCGGGCGTTCCCCGATCGACGCAGATACGGCGCGAGCGCTGCTCGGCGCGACGAAGCACCCGATCGAGCGGATCCTCACCGACCCGGTCACCGGATCCGTCATCGAGGTCGACACGTACGAGCGCCCGGCCTCGCTCGATCGGTATCTTCGGGCGCGCGACCAGCGGTGCCGTTTCCCGGGCTGCCGTATGCCGGCCGTGCGCTGCGAGGTGGATCACAATCACGACGCGGCACGAGGCGGCAGGACCTGCCGGCGCAACCTCTGTCACCTCTGTCAGAGGCACCACTCGATGAAGCAGTTCACGGCCTGGAAGGTGCGGCCGCTCGAGGACGGCCTCCTGGAGTGGACCTCACCGCTCGGCCGCGTCTACATCGACCGACCGCCGATGCCGGTGACCTTCGTGCCCGACCCGGAGCCCGGCCGGGCCTTCGATCCGCCGGGCGCTGACCGAACAACGCCGTCCGACGCGGCCGCTGGACCTCAGGATGGGGCGGATGCGCCGTTCTGAGCTCATTCGACACTTACTCGAGCGACTTCCGCGACCTGCCCGGTCCCGCCGAGCGGATGTCGGAGGCATCCGTCATCCTTCACTCATGGATGCTCTTCTCGTCGCGATCCTCGTGATCGGCGGTCTCGCGGCCGGCCTTCTCGCCGGGTGGTTCGCGGGACTCGCGCGCGGCACGACGCGCAGCGCCCGCGAGCAGGCGGAGCTGCGGGCGCGCCTGGCGGGGTCGGAAGCCGCGCGCGCCGGTGTGCAGGCCCAGCTCGATCATCAGCAGCTGCTCTACCGCGAGCTTGCGGGGCAGGCGCGGGCCGATCAGGCCATGCGGGAGGAACGCGAGCGTCGCGAGCACGCCGTGCTGCGTGCCCTCGCGCCGGTCAGCGAGACGCTCCACACGATGCAGCAGAAGGTCGACGCCCTCGAGCGCGACCGCCAGGCGCAGTTCGGCGCGCTCGCCGAGCAGCTGCGGCACTCGCGCGAGTCGGACGAAGCGCTGCGCGCGACGACGGAAGCGCTCGCCGGCGCTCTGCGCTCGGGAAGCACGCGCGGCGTGTGGGGCGAGACGCAGCTCCGTCGTGTCGTCGAAGCCGCGGGGCTGACGAGATACGTCGACTTCGAGACCCAGGCCTCCATCGTGACGGATGCCGGAGCCGGCCGTCCCGACATGGTGATCCGGCTGCCCGGCGACAAGGCGCTCGCGGTCGACGCGAAGGTGCCGCTCGACGCCTATCTCGAGGCGAGCGCCATCCCCCTCACCGCTCAGGGCGCCGAAGGCGCACGCCGCAAGACGCTGCTCGAGAAGCACGTCAAGGCCGTGCGCGGGCACGTCGACGCGCTCGCGAAGAAGACCTACTGGGCAGGGCTGTCGTCGAGCCCCGAGTTCGTCGTCTGCTTCGTGCCGTCGGAATCCCTGCTTGCGGCCGCGCTCGAAGAAGACCCTGCCCTCCTCGACTACGCCTTCGGCCGCCGCGTCGCCCTCGCTTCGCCGGTCAACCTGTGGGCAGTGCTCAAGACCGTCGCCTATACGTGGACGCAGCAGGATGTCTCGGCCGAGGCCCGACGTCTCTTCGAGCTCGGCAACCAGCTCTACGAGCGGCTGGGCGGGCTCGCGGGTCACGCCGACGACCTGCGACGCGCGATCGAGCGGACGGTCGACAGCTACAACAAGTTCACCGGCTCGCTCGAGTCCCGCGTGCTCGTCTCCGCTCGGCGGTTCCCGGGCATCGACGCCACCAAGCTCGACGCCGTGTCGGCTCCCCCGGCGATCGACCGAGCGCCCCGCCACCTGACGGCCCCGGAGCTTCTCGAGGCGATCGACGCCGGCGAGTCCTCCGACGAACTGGATCTGAGCGCCGACCTCGGCGAGCTGCGCGACCGCATCTCGACCGACTGACCCCTGACCCGACGCGTCGCGTCAGCCCGGTCAGGACTCTCGTCGGTCGTCGAGCGAAGGACAGGAGCGATCGAGACGAAACGCCCGTAACCCGCGCGAGAGGGCGTCCCCGACGCTCAGGCGCCGCCGGGGACGAGGCTCATGAGCGCTATCACACCGGCGGACACGACCACGAAGGCCCCGATCATCCACCACGCCGAGACCTGGTGACCCTCGTCTCGGCGCACCCGGAAGAAGACGTCGGGGCGCCGGGCGGGGTCGGTAGCGTCTTTGATAACGGCTTGGGCTCCGGTCTGCGGACCCGTGGTCTGCACAGTCATCGGCATCCCTTCGACGTGCGTCGGCGC